>DASWNR010000453.1:0-24326 GCA_036399155.1 Pyrinomonadaceae bacterium | reverse complement strand
CGGCCGCCGCGACGGTCGCACGGACAGTTAGGCTGTATACAGCCTGCGCGGAGAGGTGTCAACGCGGAAGGCGGAGGCGGTCGCCACTCCGCCGGCTTAAGCCGCCCGCGCGGCTCTCGCCCCCGGCCTCTGGCCCGGGCGGACGAGGAAGGCGAGCAGGAGCGCGGCCGTGGTGCCGATGGCGGCGCTCGTGACGAAGGCCGCCTCGGGGCTGAAGTTGTCCCAGAGCGCGCCCATCAGCAGCGAGGCCGGCAGCACCGTGATGCCGAAGGCGAGGTTGTAGAGGCCGTAGGCCGTGCCGCGCTGTTCGGGGCGGACGAGGTCTGCGACGAGCGCCTTCTCCGCGCCCTCCGCCAGCCCGAAGTAGACGCCGTAGACGAGGAAGAGCGCCCACGCCTGGCCCGCCGTCGAGACGCGCGCGAAGCAGAGGTAGACGGCCGCGTAGAGCAGCCAGCCGGAGACGATGAGCGTCTTGCGCCCGAGCCTGTCGGAGAGGTCGCCGCCGATGATCGAGCTTAAGACCTTGCTCAGGTGCAGCGCCGACCAGAGCAGAAGCGTCCCCTGTCCCGTCGAGACGCCCGCCATCTGCGCGCGTCGGATGAGGAAGGCGTCGGTCGAGTTCGACAGCGTGAAGAGCGCGACGAGGACGAGGAACCACTTGAAGTTCGAGTCGAAGCCGCGCAGCGTCAGCCGCGACGCGCCTGCGGGCGCGACCGCCGCAGCCGTCGAACCCGCGGCGGTCGAGTTCGCGGCCGCCGAGCCCTCCGCCGAGACCTCCGCGTTCTCCTTCGAGGGGGCGGGGCGGCGCGTCTCTTTCACGGCGAAGATGAGCACGAGCATCGCGAGCAGCGCGGGCACCGACGCGAAGAGGAAGATGGTCGTGTAGTCGCGCGCGGTCGGCGTCGAGGGGTCTGCGGCGAAGAGCCAGAGCAGGCCGAGGCCGATGAGCGGCCCGAGCACCGCGCCGCCGTGATCCATCGCGCGGTGAAAGCCGAAGGCGAGTCCGCGCTCGGAGGGTGGCGCGGCGTCCGCGATCATCGCGTCGCGCGGCGCGCTCCGCAGCCCCTTGCCGACGCGGTCTGTGAACCGGACGGCGAGCACGTGGAGCCAGCTCGTCGCGAAGGCCAGCAGCGGGCGCACCACGCCCGCCAGCCCGTAGCCGAAGACGACCAGCCCCTTGCGCCGACCCGTCCTGTCGCTGAGGTACCCGGAGAAGAGTTTGAGGAGGCTTGAGACCGACTCGGCCACGCCCTCGACGACGCCGATGGCCGTGGACGACGCCCCGAGCCTCAGCGCGAGGAAGGCCGACAGCATCGGGTAGATGATCTCGCTCGACGCGTCGTTGAGCAGGCTGACGACGCTGATGGCGACGACGTTGCGCGGCAGGCTCCACACGCGCCGCCACAGCCCCCGCGTCGACTCGTCCATCCGCCCGGCGCTCACGCGCGCGTCGAACTGGTCGGCGGCGTCGGTGTCGGTCTCCCCCATGCGCTTCGCCCGGCCCCCTAGCGCGCCGGCCGCGCCGGCCGCGAAGGCCCGGGGCGGTTGCCGCCCGACGGGGGGCCGCCGAGCGGGTCGTACCACCACCAGGCGACCGCGCCCACTAGCAGCGCCAGCAGCAGCGCGCCGACCACGGCCAGCCTCAGGGCCATCCGCAGCACGCGCTTCAGCACCACGAAGAAGAGCCAGAACCCGACGAGGGCGGCGGCGATGATGATGACGAGTTCCATAAGGGGTTTTCAGTTTTCGGCTTTCGGCTTTCGGCAGGGGTCGCCCGGCGCTTCCCCTGCCGAACACCGAAAACTGCCTACTGTTTCTTATAGCCGGCGCGGACGGTCGTCTTGATGTTGCCGCGGACGTTGAAGTCGCCTTCGATCTGGACTTCGAGCGGGTCGCAGGCGCGGACGAAGTCTTCGAGGATGATGTTGATGACGTGCTCGTGGAAGACCTTCACGTCGCGGAACGAGTTGACGTAGAGCTTCAGGCTCTTCAGCTCGACGCAGCGCTCGCCCGGCACGTACTCGACGCGGAAGGTCGCGAAGTCGGGGAAGTCCGAGAACGGGCAGACGCACGTGAACTCGGGCAGCTCGAAGCTGACGCGTATCTCGCGGCCGGCGTACTCGTACGGGAAGGTGTCGAGCGGGTAGAGCCGCATCTCCTCGCGCGGCGTCGAGCGGATGTCTAGTCCCTGCTGGTTCGCGGGCGGGAGCCCCGCCTCGGTCGTGGCCATCTCTTTATAACTCCTTTTCCTTTACGGGAATCTTAACCGACCGCCGCGCGCCGCATCAACACGCGCCGCGCCGCGCTTTGCGCGCCGGCCGCGCGCGTGGTACAAGCCGCGCCAGCCTTTTGGTCGGTAGAAAAAGATGAGGCGGTGCGCCGGCCCGATAGCCGAGTCGCACCGCCCGTCTTTCTACCGACTACGGTCTACTGCCCTTCCTACCTGTTCGAGTTGTTTGAGTTGGAGTTCATGTTCCCGCCGCCGCCGTTGGCGTTCGAGTTCATGTTGCCGTTCGAGTTCCCCATGCCGCCGCCGCGGCGCATCATGACCTTGTCGTTGAGGCGCTGGGCCATTTGCAGGTGCTCCTGGAGCGCGGGGAGCTGCGCCGCGGCGAACGCCTTGATCTCGGGGTCAGCACCGCGGCTGGCCTCCTTCTGGAATTCGCTGACGGTCTTCTTGTGGTCGCCGACCATCATCTTGGCGTACTCGCGGTCGAACCGCTCGCCCGAGAGCGCCGCCATCTTACGCATCGCCGCCTGGTGTTTGGCGTCGAGGGTGGTGGGCGGCTGCATGCCCTTCGGGGCGACGATGCGCATCAGCTCCTCGTTGGCGCGCGTGTGGTCGTCGATCATGCGCTGGCCGTACTGGCGCACGTCCTCGCTCGCGCCCTTCTGCACGGCGAGACGCCCCATCTCGATCTCGGCCGTGCTCCCCATCGCCGCGAACATGACGAAGCGCATGTCCGCCGTCATCTTCCCCGAGCCGTGGCCGCCCGTGTGGCCGCCGGCGTTCGAGTTCTGCGTGCCGCCGGCGTTCGCGTTGCCCGTCATGTTTGAGTTGGTGTTCTGCGCGTTCGACACGCCGGCCGTCAAGACCAGCGCGAGCACCGCGCACGCGCCGGCGAAGAGAATCGCCCCGCTGTAAGTGTTCTTGCTCATGTGTCCCTTCCTTGATCCGTCCCTGTGAAGTTGTTGTTTGTTTCAGGCGCCCGCGCCCGACGCGCCGTCGAGCGCGCGTATGCGTTGGTGCGCCTCCTTGACCTCCGCGAACTGCCGCTCGACCGCCGCGCGGGTGCCGGCCGGCATGTCCACGCCGAGCGCCGAGCGGTAGACGGCGAGCGCGGAGTCCTCGCCGCGCTCGCACTCCGCGAGCACCGCACGCTCGTCCGCGCCGGTCAGGGCCGCCTTGAGCCCCAGCCAGCCGCGGTGGAGCGAGCCGGTGACGCTCCCGGCTTCCGCCGCCTCGCCGCCGAGCCGACGAACCTCGTCCTGCAACTCTCCGGCGAAGCTCGCGCGCTGGCGCGAGTAGCCGTAAAAAAGCTCCCTCAGCCCCGCGTCCTTCACGCCCCCGGCGGCGACGCGGAAACCCTCCTCGCCGTCGCGGCACGTCTGAATCAGACTGTTGAGCGTCGAGACCACTTGCCCTTCGCTAGTCACGGCGGAAGCCTCCTTGCCTTAAACCGAAAGTCTTCAGTAGCGTCCCCAGCGCGCGGGCGCCGGCGCGGCGCGTCCGATGGCGAAAAACTTGATGAGCGCGAGCCCCGCGATGAAGCCGCCGATGTGCGCCGCGTAGGCGACGCCGCCCTCCTGCGCGCCGCCGCCGAGCAGCCCCAACCCGCTGACGAACTGGAACAGGAACCAGAGCCCGAGCGCGACGTAGGCGGGCACGGCCGTCAGGAAGTTGAAGAGGATGACCCTCACGCGGTTGCGCGGGAAGAGCAGGATGTAGCCGCCGAGCACGCCCGAGATGGCGCCCGACGCGCCGAGGCTCGGCACGAGCAGCGACGACCCGCCTTCGCTCAGGGCCGCGGTCGAGAAGACGTGCGCGAGCGAGGCCAGCACCCCGGTCAGGAGGTAGAAGACCAGATACCTCACGTGGCCGAGCCGGTCTTCGAGGTTGTCGCCGAATACCCAGAGGAAGAGCATGTTGCCGAACAGGTGCATGAGGCCGCCGTGCATGAACATCGAGACGAGCAGCGTGAGGTAGACGCTGCCGGGCGTCGGCTGTAGGCCGGGGATGCGTATGCGCTGGTCGGTCGGCTCGACGCGGACGACGCGGTCGGGCGTCACGATGTCGCGCCCCGTCAGAATCTCGCCCGGCACCGTGGCCCAGGCGTACGTGAAACTGTTCTGTTCGGAGCCGAAGCCCTGAAAGAAGACGAAGACGAGGACGTTGGCGGCGATGAGCACGTAGTTGACCAGCGGGGTAGTCGTCCGCCCTGTGTTGTCGTCGCCGATGGGGAAGACCATCTCGTTGAACCCTCTCCGCGCCCGCACGCCCCGGACGTGCGCTAACGAACACACCAAACCCCTGTTCAGGAAGCGTCAGCTTCTGACAGTCTTCTGCCGGAAGTTTTACGGGAGTATCAAGACTTGTTCTCGCGCCGGGGGCTCAGGTCGGGCCCCGGGCGGGTGCGGAAGGCGTGCGGCGGGTCTCGGTTCAGGACGCGCGCCAGAGCGCGCCTTCGAGGAAGGCGAATTCCAGCCCCGAGGCCCAGTAGGCGAGCGCGGCGCGGTCTGGCTGCGTCGTCTCGCGCCCCGTCCGCATCGCGGCGCCGCCGGACGCGGGCTCGAACTCCAGCCAGCCCTCCCACGTCCCGTCGTCCCGCGCCTCCCCGTATGCGCGCGGCGTGTACTCCACGCCGCACCCGTCGCGCAGCTTCTCCGCGTAGGTCTGAATCAATTCGGCCATCGTCTCCCCCTTTTAAACCGGCGCGCGACTTTCAGCCCGCCACGTCGCGGCTGCTCGGCCCTGCCTGTACGACGCCGGCGGTGGCGAGCGCCGGGACGTGTGGTTGCAGAAGCTCGTACCCCTCGGAGCGCGCCACGTAGGTCGCCGCCGTGATGTCGCCCGCGACGTTCAGGGTCGTCCGGCACATGTCCAGAATCCTGTCCACGCCGAGGATGATGGCGATGAGCGCGGGCGGGATGTTGTAGGAGGCGAGCATGATGATGATGAACGGGATGGAGCCCGAGGGGACGCCCGCCGTGCCGATGCCGCCGAGGATGGCGAAGTAGGCGATGCCGAGCTGCTGCCCGATGGTCAGGTCGATGCCCGCGAGCTGCGCGAGGAAGAGCACCGTCACGCCCTCGTAGAGCGCCGTCCCGTTCTGGTTGGCCGTCGCGCCGACCGTGAGCACGAAGCTGTTTATCTCGCGCGGCACGCCGAGGTTCTCCTCCGAGACGCGCAGCGCCGTCGGGAGCGTCGCGTTCGACGAAGAGGTTGAGAAGGCCGTCAGCATCACGGTCTTGATGCGGCGGAAGAACTCCAGCGGCGAGATGCGCGAAAGGAAGTAGACCGACAGCGAGTAGACGCCGAACATGTGCAGTCCGAGGCCCAGCAGCACCGTCGCCACGAACCACGCGAGCGCGCCGAGCAGGTCGAGGCCGAACCGCGCCGTGTTGTTGAAGAGCAGGCACGCGACCGCGAACGGCGCGATCTTCATGATGATGTCGATGATCTTCGCCGAAATCTCGAAGAGCGCCTGGAGGCCGCGCAGGAGCGGCGCGCTGACCTCCACGGGGACGAGCGTCGCGGCGATGCCGAGCAGCACGGCGAAGAAGAGCAGCTGGAGCATGTCGGGCACGTCGGTCTGCTGCTCCGCGCCCGCCTTGATGCCGGCGACCGAGGCCACCGGGTTGGCGGGCACGATGCTCTTGACCACCGCCATCAGCGTGGAGTCCTTCGACTCGGCCTGCTTGGCGTCGGCCTGCCGCTTCTTGGCGTCCTCGCCGTAACGCGTCTGGAGCCCCTGCGCGGTCGCCGGGTCGACCCTCGTCCCCGGCCGCATGGTGTTCGCCAGCGTCAGCCCGATGACGACCGAGATGCCGGAGATGACTATGGTGTAGCCGAACGTCTTCAGGCCGACGCGGCCGAGCTTGCGGATGTCGCCGACGCCCGCCACGCCCACCACGAGCGACGAGAAGACGAGCGGCACGACGACCATCAGCAGCAGCCTCAGGAAGAGTTGCCCGACGGGCTCCGTGAAGTTGCCGATGACCCACTCCACGGTCGGGTGCGGGACGAAATTCCCCGTACCCTTGGGGTCGGGGACGCTGAACAGGGTGTAGGTCGCCACGCCCGCGACCACGCCCACGAAAAGCCCGATGAGGATGCGCGTGTGCAGCGCCATCCCCTTGGGCCTGTCGGGCGTCGAGTCCTTCAGGTCGGTCGTCGCCTCGCGCTCGTAGGCGTCGCGCCCCGGCTCTCTCTTGTCGTCAGTCATGATGTTCGTTCAATAGTTCAAAGTTACAGGTTCAAAGTTACAAGTTGAGAGGCGGCGGCTTCTTCAACCCGGAACTTTGAACTCGTAACTTTGAACTTCATCTTCCCCATTTCAGTTTGTTCCGCAGAACGTCGAAGTAGTTGCGCGTGTGAGCCTGGATGAGGTTGAAGCCGGTGCGGCTCTTGCGCACGGTCACCTTGTCTTCGTATTCGAGCGGCATCCCGACCTGCCCGTCGAGCGTGAGCGCGACCTCCTCGCGCTGCGTCTTCAGCGTCAGCTCGAACTCCGCGTCGTCGGGGACGACGAGCGGGCGGTTCGAGAGCGTGTGCGGGCAGATGGGCGTGATGACGACCGCGCTCATCGAGGGGAAGATGACGGGGCCGCCCGCCGAGAGGTTGTAGGCCGTCGAGCCGGTCGGCGTCGAGATGATGAGCCCGTCGGCGCGGAAGCGGTTGACGAACTTGCCGTCCACACACGTCTCGATCTCGATGATGCGCGCCAGCGCCGACTTCGAGATGACCACGTCGTTAAGGACGCGGTCGTGCATCATCCGCTTGCCGCCGCGCTCGACCGTGGCCGCGAGCATCAGGCGGCGGTCGATGGTGTAGTCGCCCGCGAGCACGAGTTCGAGCGCGGGTATCATGTCTTCGACGGTGAAGTCCGCGAGGTAGCCGAGCGTGCCGAAGTTGACGCCCAGAACCGGCGTCTCCGCTTCGCCGACCATGCGCGCCGCGCCGATCATCGTCCCGTCGCCGCCGAGCACGACGATGAGGTCGGCGAAGCGCACCAGCTCCTCGTGCGCGAGCGCGTCGACCGAGCAGCCGGTCTCGGATGCGATGCGCTCGCGCTGTAGGCGCGGGCCGCCCGCGACCGTGATGCCGCGCCCGGCGCACCACTCCACGAGGCGGCAGATGGTCTGGAGCGCCTCGGGCTGGTTCGGCTTGACGAGCACGCCGACGCGTCGGACTGCGAGCTTCTCCATACGTGCGGAACAGGCGGCGGGAGGTACCCGCCGGCCCCGTCTCTGGCTACGACTCGGGCTCGAAAAAAGGCTCGAAAGGGCGCGAAGAACTTGCGCGGATGATAGCGGCGGCGCGCGAGGGGGTCAAGGGAAGGATGAAGCCGGAAGGGCGAGGGATGGACGTTCGGAAGGACGGAGGGTGAACGTTCGGACGGCCGTCACCTCATCCCCCGTCATTCCGACTTCGCCCTCGTCCTCGCGGGTTCGAGCGTGCGTGTGGTCTGTTCGGTGACGCTGTGGACGGAGGCGGGGTTGAGCGAGTCGAAGCGCGCGGTGCCGAGTTCGCGCGTGTCGGTGGCCCTGGCGTCGGCGAGCGCGGGCGTCGTCGCAGCGCGGCCGGCGGCCGGGGCCGGGCCGGTGACGCCGAGGAGCCTAGACCAGAAGCGCAGCAGCATCCACGTGCAGCCGAGAACCGCGAGCGCGACGAAGAGCGCGATGGCGACGACCGACCCCGGCGGCATCCCGCGTATGGTCAGATCGCCGGCGACGGCGAGCAGCATGCCGAGCCCGATGATGACCACCGCCGATGTCGTCAGCCCCGCGGCCCACGCCGCGCCCGCCGAGACGGCCGGCCGCGTCTCGCGCGCGCCGCCCTGCGCGAGCGGCGCGAGGTTGCCGCCGCAGCGGTTGCAGTAGTTCAGACCCTGTGTCGATTCGGTGCCGCAGTAGGGGCAGAACATTTTGGCCTCCGTCGTCTCTTTCGTCGTCTCTTCGTGCGGGTCGCGTTGTGCGGGTTGTCTTTAAAGGTTCGGCGTCGTTGTTCTCGCCGGGCTTTACGCGCGCAGGACGGGCAAAGTTCTGGCTTTGGGGCGCGGGCGCGTGCCGCCCGCGCGCCCCACGCCGCTCGGCGCGCGCTCGCGCCGCGACCCCCACACGCGCGTGAGCCTTCGGAGTTCCGCGCCGTCCGAGTCGGGGTCTAAGAGCGCGAGCCAGACGGGCAGCGGGAGCCACTCCCACGCCGCGCCGTAAGTCTCGTCGTTGAGCCGCTCGATGCGCCGCTCCTCGCGCCACTGTGTGTCGAGCGGGGGCACGTCCGCCCAGTCTTCGTAGCACGCGTGCTGCACGCACGGCGCGGGCTTGGCGCGCTGGTGGACGAGGCAGCCCACGCCCTTTTGGAAGAGCGGGCAGGAGAACGTCTGCCCGAAAGTGTCGCCCGAAGCCTCCAGCCGGTAGCGCCCCACGCAGTCGCGCGCGCGCTCGTAGACGGCGCGCCTCTCGGCGTCCGACAGGCGCGGCGTGTGCGCGAGCGCGTCGCGGATGGCGACGGCTTCGAGCCGCGTGATGTGGACGTTGACGAAGTGCGCGTCGGTGCAGCAGACGCCGGGCGTCGGGCACGCTCGGCAGTCGAGCGCGCGGTGCTCGAAGTTGAGCTTGATGTGTGTCTGGAAGGCGGCCTTGCCGCGCTTGAGCCGCGCGACCGCCTCCGCCTCGGTCAGCCTGCGCATGTTATACTCCCGCACGCCATGTGGTACGCCATCCTGCTCGCCGCCATCTTCTTCGTTTGCATCCTCGCGAGCGTGCTCCTCATCGTCTATTACTACTGGGGCCCGAAAGGCCCGCCGGGTAAAAGATGAAGGGTGGAGTGAAGACCGTCCGAGCCTCCCCTTCATCCTTCATCCTTCGTCCTTCCTTTCGCGCTCGTAGAGGGCGAGAAATTCCCGGTTGCCGTCCGCGCCGGTGATGGGCGAGTCCGTGACGCCGACTATGCGGAGGCCGAGCGCGCGTGCGGAGGCGTTGACCTCCTCGACGACGCGCGCGTGCTGCGCCGGGTCGCGGACGATGCCGCCCTTGCCCACCTCGCCCTTGCCCACCTCGAACTGCGGCTTGACCAGGACGACGACCCGGCCCCCCTCCTTCAAAAGCGGCACGACCGCCGGTAAGACCTTCGTCGCCGAGATGAACGACACGTCCATCGCCGCCAGGTCGAAGCGCTCGCCGAAGTCTTCAGGCGCGAGGTGGCGCGCGTTGACGCCCTCGCGCACCTCGACGCGCGGGTCGGTGCGCAGGCGCCAGTCGATCTGGTTGTGA
Organism: Pyrinomonadaceae bacterium; assembly: GCA_036399155.1. Lineage (GTDB taxonomy): Bacteria > Acidobacteriota > Blastocatellia > Pyrinomonadales > Pyrinomonadaceae > QHXN01. The sequence goes on along the minus strand of DASWNR010000453.1, from coordinate 14,831 downwards.
CCCACGTCCACGGCGACGACGCGGCGCGCGCCGTGCTGGAGCAGGCAGTCGGTGAAGCCGCCGGTGGACGCGCCCACGTCGAGGCACGCGAAGCCCGACGGGTCTATCGCAAACTCCGCGAGCGCCCTCTCAAGCTTGAGCCCGCCGCGCCCGACGTAGCGCGCCGCCGGGTCTTCGCCGCCGCGCACGCGCAGCGGCGCGTCGGGGGGGAAAGTCTCCGAAGCCTTCTCGACCCTGTGCTCGCCGACGATGACGCGTCCGGCCATCACCAACGCCTGCGCGCGCGTGCGCGTCGGCGCGAGCCCGCGCTCCACCAGCAGCCTGTCCACACGCTCGCGCTTCACGCCCCGAATTGTAGGTTAAACGATGAGCCGTAAGGAAGCCGCGAGGTCACCGGCCCCTCTACCGCGCGAGCGCGGGCACACTAACCTGCTTGAGCGCGTCAGCGCGAAAACCGAGAAGCGCGTTAACTCTATCTTGAGTTAACGCGCTTCGTCTTGTTCTTCGTGCCTGCGGCGCTCAAGCGGGCTGGTGTGCACGCTCCCGGGGAAGGGGAATCTTTGTTACTCCGGCGCGCCTTCAAAGATTCTGCGGAGGCGGTCTACGCCGCCGCCGTCGCGGCGCGCGCGTGCGCGCTCGCGGCGCATGGCGCGGCGCTCGCGGTAGAAGATGGTGTCCACGCGTCTGGCTTCGGGCGGGGCGGGGGCTTGGGCGACGGGGCGCGCGCGCACCGGCTCTGCGTCGGGCTCGCCCTTCTTGCCGCGCTTGCGCGTGCCGGTGTTCCCGACGGGCTGCGCGGCGTCGCGCCGCTCGGCGGCGGGCTCGGGCGCGGGAGCGCGCGCCGTGGGCGGCGCGACGGCCGCTTCTGCGTCGGCGGCGGGCTCGGCGTCGAGCGTGCCGGGCGGCTCTGCGACGGCCGCCGGGGCTTCGGGCTGCGGCGCGTTCGAGGCTTCGAGGGTCGTCTCGGGCGCGGGCTGCTCCTGCGGTTGCGGCTGCGTCTCGGTCGGAGTCTCGGCCTGCGGGGTCGAGACCGCGCGGTCGTCCTGCGACTGCCGCTGGTAGATGTAGAGGCCGGCGCCCCCGAGCACGCCGCCGACGAGCACGGAGACGAGCGCGATTGCGAGCACCCACGAGCGTCGCGGGGCGAAGGAGCGCCGCCGCGTGTAAGCCGGGAGCGGCGTCGCCGCGTAAGTCGCGGGCGTCAGCGCTTGAGCGGCCTCGGCCTCCTCCGCGTCGAGCGGCACGACGGGTTGCGCGACGAGCGTCTCCTCGTCGTCAAAACGCGGCGCGACGAGCGTCGCCTCCTCGCCGGAGACGACGAGGGTGGCTTCTTCTTCCGTCCGTAAGGTCTGCTGACTTTGGGGCTCTCTCATTGTTCGTCCTGCAATAAAGACCCGCGGCACGTCCGCGCGGGGAGAAACGTCGCGCGCCGCCCGAACCGCGGGCCGGAAATCCGACGTTTCTTAGATGCCCCTGACTTTAGACTTACTGTCCCCTCAAAAGATTACAAAACGGTTGCGGCCGGCGTGTCTTCTTCGTCTTTAAATCGGGCATTTCCGTCTTTAAGTCGGATGTCCGTCGCGCGCGTCCGCCGGCGCCGGGGCGGACGCGGGCTTTTCGAGTCCGCCGAGCAGCCCTTGTATCGACTCGTTGACGACGCGGCCGACGACGCGCGGCGAGAAGTGTCGCTCGACGTGCGCGTGCGCGTTCGAGGACAGGCGCCGCCAGAGCGACTCGTCGCGGTAGAGGCGTACGACCGCCGCGGCGAAGTCTCGGGCCGTGTCGGCGATGAGCGCCTCCTCGCCGTCGCGCAGGTACATGCCCTCCGCGCCGACCGTAGTCGTGACGACGGGCAGCCCGTGCGAGAGCGCGTCGCCTATTTTCCCCTTCATCCCCGCGCCGAACCGCATCGGCGCGACGAAGACGCGGCTTCGCGAGAACCGCGGCGCGATGTCGGGCACGTAGCCGAGCAGGCGGACGCCGGACGCCCCGTGCTTCGCAAGCCCCGACGGCGCCCCGTCGCCCGCGACGAACAGCTCGACGCCGGGGAGTTGTTCCCTGACGAGCGGCAGCACCTCGCGCGCGAAGAACTCGACGGCGTCCACGTTGGGGCGGTGCGCGAAGCTGCCGACGAAGAAGAGGTGCGCGCGCTCCTCGAACGGGAGGCCGAGCCCGCGCGGCGGGTGGACGGTCGGGACTACGACCGAGGCGACGCCGGGCGCGACGCGCTCGAACGCCTCCCGGTCGGTCGAGGAGGCGAACCAGACGAGGTCGCTCGCGCGCGCGAGCCGCGCCTCGACCTCTCGGTAGCGCGCGGCCTCGCGCAAGAGCGCCGGGTCGCCCGTCACCTCCGCCTCTCGCGCGTGGCGGACGAAATGAAGGTCAACCGTGTCGAAGACGACGCGCACGCGCGGGGCTGCGCGGCGTATCGCCCCGAGCAGCGCCTCGGCCACCTCGGGGCGGCTGACGACGGCCGCGCGGAAGTTTCTCTCACGCATCAGGCGCGGCAGCTCAATCGCCGAAGCCGTCTCGACGCCCTCCTTCCAGAGCAGCCGCTCGTGCTCGGGCCAGACACGTTTGCTCGTGGTGACGAGTACGGGGTGGCACCACTCGGAGAGGGCGCGCAGGACGTGGAACATGCGCGTGCTGCCGGCGTCGCGGTCGGGCGTCGGCACGCGGTCGTCGAAGACGGCGACCTGCGTGTCCCAGCGCCGGTTGGCGGCGCGCTCGGCACGCGCGGGGTCTTCCGGGTGGTGTTCGACGGCGAGCACGTCGCGCCACTTGTCGCGGAACTTTTCGCGGTTGATGACCTGAAAGCGCCTGAAGCCGGTGTGCGTGTCGGTGCCCGCGGTCGCGCCCTCGAAGTGGTAGAGCCGCGAAGCGGGCTGGTAGACGACTTTGTAGCCGAGCGAGCGGACGCCCATGCAGAGGTCTGTGTCCTCGTAGTAGGCGGGCGCGTAGCGTCGGTCGAAGCCGCCGAGACGCTCGAACAGCTCGCGCCGGATGAGGAGCGACGCGCCCGAGCAGTAGTCGACCTCGCGCGCGAAGGTGAGGCGGCGGTCGTCCGAAGACTTGCTCCAGCCGTAGTGGAACGTCTCGCCGTTCGACCAGACGACCGCGCCCGCCTCCTGCACGCGCCCGTCCGGGTAGAGGAACATCGACCCGACCGCGCCGGCGCGCCCGTCCCGCTCGGCGGTCTCGACGAGCGCCTTGAGCCAGCCGGGCAGGACGACCGTGTCGTTGTTGAGGAAGACGAGGTGGCGGCCGCGCGCGACGGCGGCGCCCTGGTTGCAGGCGTCCACGAAGCCGCGGTTCTCGCCGTTGGTGATGACGCGGACGTGCCCCCGGAAGCGCGAGAGCAGTTCGGGCGTCTCGTCGGTCGAGGCGTTGTCGATGACGATGATCTCGGCGTCCGAGAAGTCCACTTCGCGCAGGAGCGAGCGGAGGCACTGGAAGGTGAACTCGGCCTTGTTGAAGACGGGGATGATGACGGAGGCCGTGACGCCGCGCACGGGGTCTAAGTCCTCGGCGTCGCGCGAGAGGAGGAGGAAGTCGGAGACGCCGAAGGGCTGTGCGCGCGGGGGGCCGGGCCTCAGCTTCACGTCGAAGGCGCGGCGGAGGTCTACGCCGTTGGCGGCGGCGCTCTCGCCCAGACGCACGGCGAAGTTGTAGGCTCGCGCCGCGAGCCGGAGCGCCCAGCCGACCGGCGCGAAGGCGGCGCGCTTGAGCCGGAGCTTCCGTGCGAGCGTGAGCCTGTCGCGTAGTCTCTCTTTCATCGGGGGGAAGGCAGTAGACGGTAGACGGTAGTCAGTAGAAAACCTTCGTGAGCCGGGCGGGCGGCTTGTCATCGTCGGCGCACATGAAGCGGAGACTGCTGACTACTGTCTACCGTCTACCGTCTCGTCGGCTCGCGTGTCCCATTCGAGCAGCGGGCGGACGACGCCGGGCATCGGGCCGGCGTAGTCGCCGCGCGCCGAGACGCCGCCCGGCTCGTCCAGAACTTGAAAGGCCACCGCGTTTTTGGCGCGCGCGTGCAGGATTGTAGACGGAAAGTGCGACATTACCGAAACGTGCGCGATGAGCGTCCCCTCGGCCAGAAGGTTGCCGGGGACGCGCACCGCGCTCGCGTAGCGGCCGCGCGGGCGCGGGCGCCTGCGCCACGCCTCGCCCGTGTCGTGCGTGGTGAAGACCTCCGTGCCCTCGTCGTTGAAGAACTCGAAGGCGGGCGTCAGCGCGTGCCCGCCTTCGAGCACGTCGTAAGTCACCTCGACGCTGAAGGGCCTCCGCACGTCGAGGGCCGCCGCCGGCTCGCCGCGCCCGTCGAGCACGCGCGCGCCGCGCAGCCGCACGACCGCGTCGCCCGGCGCGTCCGCCCCCTCCCACACGCGTTCGGCCCCGGCCTTCCAGCTTCCGCTCAGGTAGCGGTTGACGACCTCCTGCGGCGGCCCTTCCGCGACGAGCCGCCCGCCGTCGAGCAGGACGGCGCGCTTGCACAGCCGCGTGACGGCCGGCAGGTTGTGCGAGACGAAGAAGATGGTGCGCCCCTGCCGCCGCACCTCGTTCATCTTGTCGAGGCACTTCTGCTGGAAGGCCATGTCGCCGACCGCGAGCACCTCGTCCATGATGAGGATTTCGGGTTCGAGGTGCGCGGCGACCGAGAAGGCGAGCCGGACGTACATCCCCGAGGAGTAGAACTTGACCGGCGTCTCGACGAACCGTTCGAGCTCTGAGAAGGCGACTATCTCGTCGAACTTCTCCTTTATCTCGGCCTTGCGCATCCCGAGAATCGCGCCGTTGAGGAAGATGTTCTCGCGCCCCGTCAGGTCGGGGTGAAAGCCCGTGCCGACTTCTAGGAGCGAGCCGACGCGGCCGTAGATTTCGACGCTTCCCCTGCTCGGGCGCGTGATGCGCGAGAGGATTTTGAGCAGCGTGGATTTGCCCGCGCCGTTGCGGCCGACTATGCCGAGGATTTCGCCGCGCCGCACTTCGAGGCTCACGCCGTCGAGCGCCCAGAGCGTGGCGGCGCCGTCGTCGTCGTCGCCGCGCCCGAGACGCTTCAGGCGCGAAGCGACCGCCTCGACCAACGCCTCGCGGAAGGTCTGGTAGGCCGGGTGCAGCGCGCCGATGCGGTAGCGCTTCGATACGTTCTCGACTCGGACGACGACGGGCTCCATCGCTCTCTTCAGATGATGTCTGCGAAGGTGTCTTCCAGGCTGCGGAAGACGTAGAAGGCTATGGCGAGCAGCAGCGGCGCGGCCGCGAGCGGCACGGCGACGAGCCCCCAGTCGAGCGGCGTGCCCGCGAGCGAGGCGCGGAAGCCTTCGAGCACGCCGGTCATCGGGTTCGCCGCCAGAAGCCAGCGCCAGCGCTCGGGCACGACGCCGACGGGGTAGATGACCGGCGAGGCGAACATCCAGAGCTGGAGCAGGAAGGGGAGCGCGTGCCGCAGGTCGCGGTAGCGCACGGTGAGCGCCGCCACCATCATCCCCACCGAGAGCGCCAGCGCCGCCGCCAACAGCACGAAGCCCGGGAGGAGCAGCAGCGCCGGCGAGACGCCCACGCCGTAGTAGGCCCCGAGCGGGACGAGCAGCACCGCGCCGACCGAGAGGTCCACGAGCCCCGCGCCGACCGCCGCCGCCGGGATGAAGACGCGCGGGAAGTAAACTTTGGTGACGAGGCTCGTGTTGCCGATGAGGCTGTTCATCCCCGAAGAGACCGAGACCGAGAAGAACGTCCAGAGCAGCAGCCCCGCGTAGGCGAAGAGCGGGTAGGGAATCGCGCCCCCGCCCGCCCCGACGAACCTGTTGAAGACGAGCGTGAAGACCACCATCAACATCAGCGGCTGGATGATGACCCACGCGACGCCCATCAGCGTCTGCTTGTAACGCACCTTGATGTCGCGCCAGGTGAGGAAGTAGAGCAGCTCGCGGTAGGCCCAGAGGTCGCGCAGGTTGAACTGGACGCCCGCGCCCTCCGCGCGTATGAGCGCGTGCGGGAGCCCCGCGAGCGGCGCGCGCACGTCTTCGGCCTCCGCCGGCGCGGCCTCCTCGACCGGGCGGCCCTCGGTCGTTTCGCTCGTCTTGGAACTCATCGGGTCTTCATTCCCACGGGGTCGGACTGGTAAGTCTGCCAGCCGTGTCACGGGGCGTCAAACGGCCTGAAGATTTGAAATTTGAAATTTCAAATTTGAAATCTGTACACTGGCCGCCTTGGGCATCACACGCAAAGTCAGGCGCGCGCTGCGGGGCGAGGTGCGATTGCGCGCGGCGCTGCTTGAGGCGGGGCGGCGCGGCCTCGTCGCGCTGCGCAGGCGCGGGGAGCGCGCCGCGCTCGGCGTGCGCCCGGACGCCGGGCGAGAGTTGCCGCCCGCGCGGCTCGCGCATGGGTTCGCGCGCATGGGCGGCGCGCGACTGCTCGAACACTTCCGCGCGCGTGAGACGCCGCGCCTGCCGGCCGGCTTCGAGGAGGCCGGGACTGAAGCCGCCGGGACTGAAGCCGCCGGCGTGTGTCTCGCGCGGAACGCCGAAGGAATTTTAGAGGAGGCGCGCGAGGTCATGGCGCACCGCTGGCCTTTGCTCGGCTACGGCGTGCGCGAGTTCGGCGGGCGCGTCGAGTGGCTGCGCGAGCCGGCGTCGGGCGTCGAGTGGCCGCTAGACTTCCACGCCGACGTACGCTTGGTGCGCGGCGACGGCTCGGACGTGCGCGTGCTGTGGGAGTTGAACCGGCTCGGGCACCTCGTCACGCTCGCGCGCGCCTACGCGGCGGGCGGCGGCGAGTCGCTAGCCGAAGAGTTCTTCGCGCAGGTCGAGTCGTGGGCCGCGCAGAATCCCGTAGGCTTCGGCCCCAACTGGGCGTGCGCGATGGAGGTGGCGCTGCGCGCCGTCAACCTGCTCGCGGCCTTCCGCCTGTTCCGCCGCTCGCCGGCGCTGAACGAAGGGAGGCTGGCCGCCCTGCTCGCGCTCTTCGACGCACACGGCCGGCACGTCCGGCGCAACCTCGAATACTCCTACATCGCCGCGGGCAACCATTACCTCTCGGACGTGGCCGGGCTGCTCTGGCTCGGCGTCTGTCTGCCGGAGCTTGCGGCGGCCGAAGGCTGGCGCGAGTTCGGGCTGAGGGAGTTGACGCGCGAGCTGGACAGGCAGGTGCTCCCCGACGGGGCCGACTGGGAGTCTTCGACGGGCTATCACCGCTTCGCCCTCGAACTCTTCCTCTACACGCTCGCGCTCTGCCGCGAGAACGGCGTCGGGTTGGAGGGGCGACACTGGCGGCGCGTGCGCTCGATGCTCGAATACCTGCGCGCGTACCTCCGACCGGACGGGCGCGCGCCGCTCGTCGGCGACACAGACGGCGGGCGCTTCCTCCCGCTCGCGCGTCGCGCGGCCGACGACCACGCGTACCTGCTCGCCGTCGGCGCGGCCCTCTTCCGCGAGCCTCGCTTCAAACTCCCCGGCGACGCGCCCGAGGAGGTCTTCTGGCTCGCGGGCTCCGCCGGCCTTCGGACTTATGAAGAACTTGAGGCGGCCGCCCTCTCGTCTTCCACCTCCGAAACCTTCGAGCACGCGGGCGCGTGCGTGCTACGCGAAGGCGACCTCTATCTTTTGCTCAACGCGAGCGGGGCGGGGCTGGCGGGGCGCGGCGCCCACGGGCACAACGACGCGCTGAGCATAGAGGTCTCGGCCTGCGGCGTGAGCTTCATCGCCGACCCGGGCACGTACGTCTACACCGGCGACACGCGCGCGCGCCACGAGTTCCGCTCGACCGCGTATCACTCGACCGTCGAGGTGGACGGCGCGGAGCAGAACACGATTTCCGAGGGCACACCTTTCATCATCGGCGACGAGGCGCGGCCGGGGCTGCCCGACTTCGACGCGAACGGCGAGGCCGACCGCGCCGTCGCCGAGCACCACGGCTACGAGCGTCTGCACGCCGGCCCCGTCACGCACCGCCGCACGGTCACGTTCGACAGGCGCCGACGCTTCTGGCTCGTCGAAGACTCGTTCGACGGCACGGGCACGCACGACTTCCGCTTCGTCTTCCACGCCGCGCCCGGCCGCGAGATTCGTGTGCGGGGCTCGTCCGTCGAGATTCTCGACCCCGCCTCGGGCGCGCGCCTGATTGTTGCTTCGCTCGAAGAACTGGGGGACGTGGCGGTCGAGCCGCGCCGGTCTTCGCGCGACTACGGGTCGAAGGTCGAGACGGCCGCCGCCGTCTGGAAGTTACGGGCGGCCGCGCCCGCCCGCGCGCTCTGGCTGCTCGCGCCCGTCTGCGCTGGCGAAGACGCGCGGGCGCGGTTAGAGTCGTTGAGCCGTTTGGTTCAACAGGACGTGGCGCGCGAGCAAGCGGACACGGCCCGTTAATTTCAAATTTCAAATCTGAAATCTCAAATTCTCTATGTGCGGCATCTGCGGAGTCTGGGAGTACGGGGCGGCCGAGGGGCGCGTCGAGCGCGCCGTGGTCGAGCGTATGCGCGACCGGATGCCGCACCGCGGGCCGGACGACGTGGGCGCGGAACTCTTCGACGGCGGGCGGCTCGGCTTCGGCTTCCGGCGGCTCTCGATCATCGACCTCTCGCCGGCCGGCCACCAGCCGATGCGCGGCTGCGAAGGCGTGGGCGTCTGGCTCGTCTTCAACGGCGAGATTTACAACCACGCGGAGCTGCGCGCGGGGTTGGAGGCGCGCGGACACCTCTACCGCTCGCGCACCGACAGCGAGACGATCATTCATCTTTACGAGGAGCGCGGGCTCGACTTCGTCAAGGAGATGGAGGGCGACTTCGCCGTCGCGCTCTGGGACGGGCGCCGCGAACGGCTCGTGCTCGCGCGCGACCGCGTCGGCGTCAAGCCGCTCTACTTCCGACACGAGGGCGGCCGCCTCATCTTCGCCTCCGAGATTAAAGCCATCCTCGCCCACCCGTCCGTCACGGCCGAGCTGGACGAGGAGTCGCTCTATCACTACCTCTCCTTCCTGACGACTCCCGCGCCGCGCACGCTCTTCAAAGGCGTCGGCAAGCTCCCCGCCGGGCACATGCTCGTCTGCGGGCGCGAAGGCCGCGCGGAGACGATTCGCTACTGGGACGCGCTCCCGCCCGACCCGCCGTCGAACGGCGCGCGCGTTCCCGACGAGGCCGAGCACCGCGCAGAGATTCTGCGGCTGCTGCGCGCGTCGATTAAGAAACGGATGATGGCGGACGTGCCCTTCGGCGTCTTCCTCTCGGGCGGCGTGGACTCTTCGGCCAACGTGGCGCTGATGGCCGAGCAGATGTCGCGCCCCGTCGAGACCTTCACCGTCGCCTACCGCGACCACGAGGAGCTGAACGAGCTGGACGCGGCGCGCGAGGTGGCGCGGCGCTTCGGGACGAACCACCGCGAGGTGCTCATCGGCGAGCGCGAGATGCTCGACTTCCTGCCCGCGATGGTCTTTCACCAGGACGAGCCGCTGGCCGACCCCGTCTGCGTCCCGCTCTACCACGTCTCGAAGCTCGCGCGCGAGTCGGGCACGGTCGTCGTGCAGGTCGGCGAGGGCGCGGACGAGCTTTTCAGCGGCTACGACAAGTACGTCAAGTACCTGCGGCTCTACGAACGCTTCTGGCGGCACGCCGAGGGTGCGCCGCGTCTCGCCCGCCGCGCGGCCGGCGCGCTCGCGCGCCCGCTGGTCACGGCCGCGACGGGGAACGCGGAGGCGGCCGAACTCGTCCGCCGCTTCGGCTCCGGTCAGGAGCCGTTCTGGGGCGCGGCCGTCGTCTTCGACGAGACGCTGAAAAATCGGCTCGTCTCGAAAGAATTTCGCGGGGCGCTCGGAGGGCTCTCCTCTTACGAGGTCGTGCGCGAAGACCTTGAGCGCATCACGCGCGAGCGCCCCGCGTCGGACTTCCTCGCGCGGATGACTTACCTTGAGCTGAAGCTGCGGCTGCCCGAGCTGCTCCTGATGCGCGTGGACAAGATGACGATGGCGACCTCGGTCGAGGCGCGCGTGCCGTTTTTAGACCACCGGCTCGTCGAGTACGCCGCGGGCGTCCCGCGCGCGCTCAAGGTCGAGGGCCGCAGCGGCAAGCACGTCCTCAAGCGCGCGCTCGAAGGCGTGCTGCCGCGCGACCTGCTCTACCGGCGCAAGCGCGGATTCGGCGCCCCCGTCGAGGGCTGGTTCCGTGGCGCTTCGGCCGCCGAGCTTGAGTCGCGCGTGATGGAGTCTACCCTGCGCCGCAGGGGGCTGCTCGACTACGGCTTCGTCGCGCGCCTCTTCGACGAGCACCGGCGCGGCGCACGCGAATGGGGCTTCCACCTCTGGGCGCTGCTCAACCTCTCGCTCTGGTACGACCGATGGATCGACGGAGGGGAGAGTTAAAGAGGTGAAGGAAATTGACTGGGACGGACGGGGCGGGGATTAAAGATTTCAAATCTCCAATCTCACATCTCAAGTCCCCTTATCCCGTTCGTCCTGTCCGCCCAGGTGAATCTCTTTTCCCTTATCCGAAAGGCTGCCGTGGCGGCGCGCGGCTCTCGACCGCCGGAGGGTGTTGCGGAGTCGGACGAGGTAGTAGGGCGTGATGAGGCGGAGCGCGAAGCGCCCGAGCGCCGCGGGGGAGGACTCGGCGGAGAGGCCGCGGCGGAGGTACTTGAGGGCGGCGCGCTTGTTGCCGAGGCGGAGCAGGTCTTCGGCGCTGGTGAAGTTGACTGCGCGCTGGTAGCGTTCGAGCTGCGCGGGGCTCAAGCCGAGGTGGGCGGAGGCGTTGCGCTGCGCTTCGAGCCGCGCCTCGATCATCCAGACGTAGTCGCCGCTGGTGTTCTTGCCGTGGCTGCGCCAGGCCGAGAGCACGCGCGGGTCGAAGGAGAAGTCGCCGTCGGCGCTGAGTTTCAGGTAAAGCTCGTAGTCTTCGAGCCGCGCCCGCTCGTTCCAGCCGTGCCGCTCCAGTGCCCCGCGGCGGTAGACGACCGAGGGGCTCATCGGCGCGAAAATCTCTTCGAGCAGCATCGCGCGCGCGTCGCCGTCCGCGTAATGCGCCCAGTTGAGCGTGCAGTCGCGGACCGTGCCGCGCTCGTTGATGATGTACGCGTGGCCGTAGGCGAGCACGGCGCGCGGCCTCTCCCCCAGCAGCGACACGCGCGCTTCGAGGAAGCCGGGCAGCCAGAGGTCGTCCGAGCCGAGGTAGGCGAAGTAAGCCCCTTCGGTTTTGGCAAGCCCCTCGTTGAGCGTGGCGCAGAGGCCGCGGTTCTCGCGCGCGATCAGCTCGCAGGGGAAGGGGCATTCCTTCAGAACGTCCTCGATGATTCGCGGCGAGCCGTCGCCCGAGCCGTCGTCGATGACGAGCAGGCGCGCGGGCGCGTGCGTCTGCGCCAGAACCGAGCGCAGCGCCGCCGCGACGAACGTCGCGTGGTTGTAGGAGGGCACGACGACCGCGACGCGCCCGTCCTGAGAGTGTTGCTGTCCGTCCTTCGGCATGAGCAAAAAGGTCGTACTGTTAGGCCCCTACCCGCCGCCCCACGGCGGGGTCTCGATTTACGCTAGCACACTCTTCGGACACCTTAAAGAGCGCGGCCTGCGGCTCTGGACGTACGGCGACCGCGAGGTGCGCGGCCCGGGCGTGCGGTTCATGCGTGACAAGCGGCGCGAACTCGTCCCGCTGCTTTTGCGCGAGGGGCGCGGCGCGCGCGTCGCCGACTGCACCCACTTCCTCCTTGAGTACCCGAGCGCGCTCGTGCCCGCCTGGTTGTTGTTAAAGCGCCTGCTCGGCTTCGGGTGGGTCAAGATTCTTCACGACGGCTCGTTGCCCTCGCGCCACGCGGCCTTCACGCCCGCGCGCCGCGCGCTCTTCCGACTCGCGGCCGGCGGCGTGACGGAGTTCGTCGTCGTCAGCGCGGGGCTCGAACGCTGGCTGCGCGATGAGGTCGGAGTCACGCAGCCCGTGACGCTCGTCGGGAGCCTTCTGCCCGTCCCGCGCCGCGGCGAAGAGGGCGCGCTCCCGGCGGAAATAGACGAAGTATTCTCCGGCGCCCTGCGGCACGCGAGGCGCGTCTGCTCGGTCGGCGTCTTCATCCCCGATTACGGCTTCCTGCACGCGGCCGAGGCGGTCGGGCGCCTGCGGCGCGAGACGGGCGAGGACATTCGCCTCGTCCTTCTCGACGGCGACTTCGCCTCGGACGCGGCGTACCGCGAAGAGGTCTTGCGCGGGCGCGGGTGGGTGACGGTCTTGAGGAATGTGGCGCACCCGGACGTGTTCCGCATCCTGCGTCGCTGCGACGCGTTCGTGCGCGGCTTCGGGCTCGAAAGCTACGGGCTGTCGCGCGTCGAGGCGATCTGGTGCGGGCTCCCCGTGGTGGCGACGCGCGCGGGCGAGACGCGCGGGATGCTCGTCTACGACTTCGGAGACGTGGGCGCGCTCGCCTCACAACTCAAACTCGCGCTCTCCGGCGCGCACGCGCGCGAGACCGCGGCGTGGGCCGAGACCTACCGGCGCGAGGCCGAACGCAACCTCGCCGCCATCACGTCGAAGCTGTTCGACGCTTGAGCGCGCGGCGCGCGGCGAGCCACGCCTGATGGAGAGCGACGGCCGCGACGACGAAGAGAAAGTAGTGGACGGCCAGCACGTAGCGGTACTCGGTGTGGAGCGGCGACTGCGCGCAGAGGTAGTAGGCGGGGACGAGGAGCAGCAGGGCGAGCGCGCGACGCCGCCGCGCACGCGCGAGCATGAAGAGCCCCGCGAAGTAGAGCGGCAGGAAGACCGCCGTCACGAAGAGCTTCTGCGCGGCGCGCAACGCGAGCCTCGGCGCGCGCGCCCAGCCTTCCGAGACCGGCGCGTTCGAGGCCAGCGGCGTCCGCTCAAGTCTCAGCATCGACGCTGCACGCCTCGCCATCACGCCCGCGAACCATAGCGGGTTCGAGGCGATGACGGCGAGCGCGCGCCGCGTCCGCTCGCGGTCGCGCCTGATGCCGTCGGGCGTGAAGAGCGCCGCCGCGTACTCCGGACGCCCCGCCTCCCCCGCCTCCATCCGCGTCAGCTCCGCGTCCGTGTCCGGCAGCCCGAACCTGCGCCCCGGGTCGTAGTCGGCGATGCCCTCGACGAGCGTCTGACCAGCGCCCAGAGAGACCGGGATGAAGTGTCCGAAGACGACGGCGTTACGGAGCGTCAGGGGCGCCAGCACGAGCACCGCGCCCGCGACCAGCGCCAGCGCCGGCCGCGCGCGCAGCCCGCGCCCGAAGAGCAGCGGCACGGCGAGCAGCATGAACGGCGCGAGCAGAAGCGCGTTCGCCCTCAGCCAGCACGAGACGCCGACGAGCGCGCCCGCACCCAACGCCTTGAGCACCGAACGACCCTCGCACGCGCGCGCCAGCATGTAGACCGCGAGCAGCACGGGCAGCACCGCGAGCGTGTCGGGCAGTATCGTCAAAGAGTTCCAGCAGAACTGCGGCGAGAGCGCCGCGAGCACGCCCGCGACGACGCCGACGCCCAACGAGAGCAGCTCCGCCCCGACGAGCACGACGAGCGCCGCCGCCAGCGAGTCGCACGCGGCCTGGAAGATTTGCGCCGCCGCGTCCGACTCGCCGAAGACGGCGTAGAGCGCTGCTAGCACGAAAGAGTAGCCCGGCGGGTGTCCGAGCAGGTCGGGCTCGCTCGTCGTCGAGGAAGGGTCGAAGAAGGATGCCGCGCCGTTCGCCCCGAGCAGCCGCGCGAGGTGCCGGTAGTTCTGCGAGACGGCCGATTGCACCTCGTAAGCCTCGAAACGCACGTCGCGCCAGCACAGAAGCCGCACGCCGAACGCCGCCGCGAAGACCAGCGCGAACGCGACGGTTCTCCGGCGCGCGCCCGCGCGAAAATTTCCGCGGGCATGCCTGTCAAGACCCTTCGGGCGCTGCTCGGGAGACGTCATCCGCACTTTCCGCTTCAGTTCAGGGTCGGCGTTGCGGCTGCTATTATACAAACTGACGCCGACGCGCGTCGCCAGAACTTATCCGAAACGCGTGGCATAATGCCGGCAGTAGTCCGAACACGGCCGAGCAACAGGTGAACGAGATGTTTTGTCCCAGGTGTGGTCAGCAGTCGTCAGACGAAGTGCGCTTCTGCCCGAGGTGCGGGCTCTCGCTCGCGGGGCTCCCCGCCTACGTGGCCGGCAACGAACTCACCCCGGACGGGACTCCCGCCCCGCGCGCGCCGGTGATGACCGCGCGGCGGCGTGGCATGCGGCGCGGCGCGAAGATAATGTTCATCTGCGCCGTCCTGCTGCCGGCCGCCGCGCTGCTCGCCTTCGAGGACGACGCGCCCGGGCCGCTGCTGCTCGTCCTCACAGGGGGGCTGGCGGGGCTGCTCTGGCTGGTCTACTCCTGGCTGTTCAATGACAACGTGCTGCCCGTCAAAAGCAGGGCGAGCCGTAAAGACCTGAAAGCGGCCCGGGAGCGGGCCGCGCTCGGCGCCGCGCAGTTCGTCCCCGCCCCCCCGTTCAGCCAACAGCAAAGAGGCAACACCGCCGAGATCTACCAGCCGCCGAGCGTGACCGAGAACACCACGAAGCTGCTCGACAAGGACTCTTGAAACCCGGGCAATTCCCCTCCACGGAAGCGGCGTGACGGACTCAAAACTCAAAAACAATCGCCGATGCTGACGGGCAAGAGCGTCATCTGCTTCGGCGGCGAGGACTGGTGGTACCACCACCCGCACTCGAAGAACCACCTTTTTCAGGGAACCTCTTTCAGGGAACCTCTAAGCATTAACAATTTTGGCGACTTCTTGAAATTAAACACACAGTAGAGGTAATACTTTTCGGAAAATTTTCGGAAAGGCCCAGCTCGTTTGCTACCGCTGGAGCGGACATTGGGTAAATTAACCCGTGAAGTGTTTC
>DASWNR010000452.1:0-10576 GCA_036399155.1 Pyrinomonadaceae bacterium | reverse complement strand
GAGAAATCGGTTGCGATTTTGAACGAGGGGGCTGGCGGGCGGGTGATGCCGTGCGTAAGATTGCTGCTTACGGCGAGGCGTGCCGCAACGCCCGGGGAGAGTGTGGCGAGGGCATAGACTTCATTCGTGTCGGGGCGCAATACAAAATGTACCGTAGCTTAAACGCGGAGAAAATTCTTGACACCATCGGGACGCTCAGCAGAAGGATTGAAGAGCGGTTCCCCGGCTCCGGCCTGGGCAGGGTTTGTCAGGAGTTGCTAACCATCGCGGGAGAATCACAGACGCGCTCCGCATGGATCGCCAAGCCGCAAAGGTCTCTGCGATTCATCACCGGGGCTCTGGTGACGATTATTATTAGCGGCCTCTTATTTGTGCTGGCGAACGCCTCGTGGCCCAGGAGCGGCTTCGACATGGTCGTGCTGGTGCAGGTGTCGGAGGCCGGCCTAAATGTTTTCCTCCTCCTCAGCGCCGCGATCCTGTTCCTTGTCACCGCGGAGACGCGCATCAAGCGCCGCCGCGCGCTCAAGGCGATTCACGAGCTTCGGGCGCTGGCGCACGTCATAGACATGCATCAGTTGACGAAAGACCCTGAGCGGCTGCTTGCACGCAGGACGGAGACTCCGTCTTCGCCCAAACAGAGCCTAAGCCAGGCCGACTTGGGGCGGTATCTGGACTATTGCAGTGAGATGCTATCTCTCATCGGGAAACTCGCCGCACTGTACGTGCAGAAGTTCGATGACCCCGTGGCGCTCGTCGCGGTCAACGAGGTGGAAGAGTTGACGACGGGGCTCTCCCGCAAGATATGGCAGAAGATCATGATCATTAATTCCGACTCTGTGAAAGCGGGTGTTTGATGCCACGAACCCACCGGCCGGCACGGCCAGCTTATGCCGCAATCTGAAGGCGGTCGCCTTCATGAACTCTCATTCGGCGGTTTTCGACCCCGTGACGCGCCGGAGTGACGGCTAGCCCTTGAGGAAATCCTCGCGGACGGGGGTGAAGATGTCTATGAGTTCGACCTCCTCCTCCATCATCGTCGCCCCGTGCAGACAGCCCGAGGGGAAGTGTAAAACGTCTCCCGGCGAGGCAATCCGCTCCTCGCCTTCGATGAAGAACCGCACGCGCCCCCTCACGATGATGGACATCTGCTCGTGCTTGTGCGAGTGCTCCGGGGTCACTAAATTCGCGGCGAAGCGGAACCGGCAGACCATCAGATTATTCCCGACCAACATCTGCCGCTCGATGCCTTCGGACGGCCGCTCCACCGGCACGCGAGACCAATTGACGTGTTGCGCCCCGCACCCCGGCGCGGCCGACGCCTTGCCCCCGCTTTCGCTCTGTTTACTATTGACCGTTTCCATCTCTACCCCCTCTACCGTTCGCTTCAATCTCATTGACGGATACTCTATCGAGAGTGGCGGTCACCACTGATAAGTTATCGTGGCTGTCCACCGCCAGACCGAGTTATTGTACAGACCGATGAACTCGTCCATAACTCCCGGCGGCCCCGCGAAGATGTGTATTTGGATTGAGTGTAAGTGGAGAGTGAGAAAGATTTTTAACTGATGTATATTCCACAGAGTCCGATAATACATATTATGTGCATTCGAACTTTGTTGCAGAAGTCCGCTGGTACCACAAGAATCAGCGAGATGCTATAGCACAAAGCTGCTTATACAAAAAGCTTCTTTAAGATGTCATCTATGTTATCGGACTCTGCGTACGATTCCAGCGAGTTCCGAGATGTTGTAGCCACTTGAAGAAGAAGTGGCCGACAGGTTCTACACGGTCTCCGCGCTCGCACCTGTGGTAGTTGGACATAAAAATCGCCGGCATTTCACTAATCTAAGCCTCCTCTTGAGCCCTCCGTCCCGCCTGACCGTGGTCTGCGCCGCATCCCGCTTTTGCAACTCGATTCATAGGATTTTCATCACAACGTTTATGCAACTGAACACGCCGCGCCACGGGTGGGGCGACGTTCGGGGCGCGAGCCGGCGCTCCGCGTTTGACTTCAAGTGTTTGGTGGTGTACCCTCCGCAACCTTCTTGTAGCTCGTAACCTCACGGGCTTTTCTGAAACTTAGCCCCATCTCCGACAGGCGTCCTGGCACGAGCGTTGTCGGTGTGTGTGGCGATGTACGCGGTCAGCTAGCGGGATGGTGAGGTGCGTGCTTTTACCCGCCCTGTAGATGAATTCGCGCGGGCGCCCCTGCACGGATTCCCGTAGTAAGCCCTGCTCCCTTTAACGGCACGACTGTTTCCCCCGTCGCGGAAGAGCCGTTGGTTCGTCGTCCGCCCTTAAGCAGCATTCTTTCCGCGGCAAGTCGGTGGCTTCTCGTCAGTACTGTCAGCGTTATCTCAACTTACCGACCATCGGTCTGAGCCGCCCGCGGCTGCCCTGCTGCGGGCGAGACGGCAAAGACTGTTTCTCCGCCTCGACACACTCCCGCGCGACGGGAGCACTTCCCCATACATGCGCCTAGAAAAAATTCGTCCCTCCCGCCGCGCCGCGGCAGCCTCGAAGCCTGTTTCCATCCTCCGCGGGCGTTGGCTCGGCTTCGCTTCCACCATCCTGCTGCTGTGCGTCGTGAGCGCGCAGGCCGTGCAGACGTTGCAGACGCCGGCCGGCGTCGGCGGCGGGGCGCAGGGGCGCGGGTCGAGGAGCGCCGGCGTGCAGCCGAAGCGCGCCACACGCCGCGACCCGGCGCAGGCCGCGGCCAAGACGACGGGAGAGGGACGGAAGGCGCAAGGCCCCTCGCGGGCCCTCTTAGAGACCTCGTCCCCGAACAGCCTGGGACGCGTGCTGGCCATGGCGGATTTCGACGTCATCGGCCTCGCCGCGACGGCCAGCCCCGCCACGCAGACCGTGCCGAAGAACACGCCGACGGCCGTGCTGGCGAGCGTAGAGGTGCCCGAGGGGGGCGACCCGGCGGCCATCATCGCCGGGCTCAACCCGAACTACCGCGTGCGCGGCGAGCTGACCGGGCCTTCGCTGGCCTCGCCGCTCGTCGTCGAGGCGCGTCTCGGCGAGCCCCTCAACATCCCTGCGCTCTCTCGCGCCGGCGACCACGTGCTCCAGAACCTGCGCGTGGTGGACACAGGGTTGGAAGGCGAGGCGGTCGTCGCGCCCGTCACGCCCGACTCCTGCGGCATCGTCGTCATCGACCGCCTGCTCATCTCCGAGGTGCGCGTCAACGAGCTGACCTACGACCAGATCGTACAGGCCGGCATCAACATCACGGACGACTCCTACCGTGCGTTCAACTTCACGCTCGGCGTCGGCACGTCATCAGACGCGCAGCCGATCAGCATCCCGGTCGCCTTCCCCGCGGTCGGGGCGGCAGACCCGCGCCCCGTCGTCGGCGTCCCTAGTCTCGGCGTCGGCTCCGGCGTGCCCATCCCCGACGTCATCCCCATCATGCTCGAAATCCCCGAGGGCGAGGGCGCCGGTCAGGACTTGGAGCTTGAGGGCGAAGGCCCCATCCGCATCCCCGGCGTCATCGTCTTCCCCGGTCGCGTCGGGCTGCTCCACCAGTTCTTCGAGGCCATCGTCATCGTCGCCAACGGCGCGCCGAACGGCACGCCGCTCGTCGTCAGGGGCCTGCGCGCCAAGGCCAAGCTCCCCGACGGCGGCACGCCCGACCCCTCGGACGACCCCCTGCGCGTCGCCGAGACGCAGACGGGCGGTCGCGTCTCCGACCTCGAAATACACGGCCTCGGCCCGGACGGCCGCTACGGCACCGGCGACGACACGGATAGATTCACGCCGGGTCAGTCCGGCCAGGCGACCTTCCTCCTCGAAGGCATGAAGGAGGGACTGCACACCGTCAACTTCGAGCTGGAGGGCACGCTCGAAGGTCTGCCGCGCGGGCCCGTGACGGTGCGCGGCGAGGTGCCGGGCGCGGTGCTCGTGCGCGACGCCAGCTTCGCCGTCACCTTCACGCACCCCTCGGTCGTGCGCGCCGGCCAGGAGTATGACCTGGCGATGACGATGTACAACTCCGGCCAGCGCGACATACAGGGAGCCTTCGCCAGCCTCTCGCGCAACAGCATCAGCGGCGCCTCGTTCGCCACCCCCAGCGACACGGGTCGGCGCGACTTCCAGACGACCGTCAAGCGCGGGCAGTCGGCCACTGTGAAGTGGCGTCTGCGCGCCAGCACCACCGGGGCGGTGACGGCCTCCTACGTCAAGGTCGACGGCGACGTGAGCGCCGGCCTCGCGCTCGTGACGGGCGTCGGCGACCGCAACGTCCCGCTCTCGCCCGAATCGCTCGTGCTGCCCGACCCTGTGGCGAAGCTGCCGTCCGACGTGGTCGAGGCGGCGCGCGCAGTGCTCGGGCAGGCGTGGGGCGTGGCGAACGCGCCGGCCGGGTCGCTGCCGCAGGGCGTCGCGCCGGTCTCGAAGCAGGCCGTGATCGACCGCGCCGTCGAGCTGGGCGTGGCCGGGATGCGCGTAGACTTCGGCGAGCCGATCTCCGTCTCACTCGAAACGCTCGTCCGCGACTGGCTCGGAGAGTTGAATCCGGACGACGGCTTCGCCGACGTGCTGCGCGACACCCCGTCCGGCTACGTCTTCTTCGACACGGTCGGCTCGTACTTCGCGCGGCGGCTGGGCTCCGCCGAGGCGCCCACGACGCCCGTCGAACTGCACCGCGAGCTGGCGAACGCAGAGTCGCCGCGCTCACCCTTCGTCTCGGCGCTCGTGACGCAGGCGGCGGGCGCGGGCGTCTTCGGCGCGCGCCTCGTCAATCCGCAGGGCGGCCGCGTCGGCTTCGGCGAAAGCGCCGGCGAGCGCGCGGGCGAGTTGGCGCAGGGCGCGGCGATGAACCTTGCGCTCACCGACGCGGGCGGCAACGTGACGGGGACGGCCGGCCAACTGCTCCTCGCCTCGAACCCCGGGGCGGGAGAGTGGCAGCTCGAACTCTTCGGCCGGCAGGCGGGTGCGGCTGACGTTTCGCTGCTCGTGCCGGCGGGCGGCCGCAGCTACCGGCAGGTCGTTTTCGGCGGCGTCCAGTTCGCGGCCGGCGCGAAGTACCGCGTGAAGGTGCGCCCCGGCTCGCCGACGGCGCCCGTGCTCGAAGAGTTCCGCGACGGCGCGTATCACGCGACCGCCGCCGCGCCGTCCGTCGAGACTCTGGGCGAGCCCGCGCCGCGCCTCGTCGGGGCCATCCAGGTGACGCCCGACGTGGTGAGCGGAGGCGACCGCTACGGCCGCCTCCTCGGCCTCCTCTTCTCGAAGCCGATGGCGCGCGAGCAGGCGGAGGCGGCGGCCAACTACCGCGTCGGCGGCGGCGCGCTCAAAGGCTCGAACCCGCCGCGACAGGTCGGCGGCCAGATTAACGTCCGCAGCGCCCGCCTCGACCTCGGCAGCCGCTTCGTCTTCATCTCGCTCGACGCCCCCTTCGGGCCTTACATCGACCGCGACATAGATGTCAGCAACCTCCGCGACGCGCGCGGTGCGCTGCTGGCCGCCGCCCCGGCGCAACGCGTCGAGCCGCGCGTCTCGCCGCAGGGCAACCCGCCCGGCGCGTACCTTACGGGTCGCGTGATGTCGGCCGACGGGACGCCCGTCGCGGGCGCGCAGGTCGTCTACTGGACGCAGCCGTGCGACGACGGCAAGTCACTTTTCGGCGGCGACGAGCCGGTGCCGGTCGCGCTGCGCCAGACCGGCGCCGACGGCCTCTACGCTTTCGACTACGTCCGCAACGGCGACTGCGGCCCGCTCTTCGTCACCGTCACCAACCCGGTCACGCGCTCCACGAAGAAACTCACCACGCCGGTCATCTACGACGGCCAGCACATGACGCTCGACCTCGTCTTCCTCGCGCGCGGCAAGGTTTCGGGCACGGTCACGAGCGGCGGGCGCGCGGTGCCGAACGCCTTCGTCCGCGTCGTGCCCGAGTTGGACGTGGTCGGCAGCAAGGTCGTGCAGACCGACGCGCAGGGCAACTACGCGGCCGACGACATCCCCGTCGGCAACGTCTCGGTCGCGGCGGCCGGCACGGGCGCCTTCTCGAACGCGACGGGGCTCGCCGCCGGCACCATCACGGGGCCTGGGCGCACGGCCTTCGTCAACGTCTCGATGCAGAACGTCTCGGGCGCGGTCTCGGGCCGCGTCGTCAACCCCGACCAGAGCCCCGTGCCCGGCGCGCTGGTCGTCGCCTACGCGCCCATCGCCGGCTTCCAGTCCGACCGCCCCGACGGCTACACGGCGGTCGGCTACGTCTACGCCTCGCGCGACGGCGGCTTCCGGCTGGAGAACCTCCCCGTCGGCGACATCAAGATCGAGGTCACGGACTACGTGACCGGCCTCAAGGTCGGGCAGGCCGTACAGCTCTCGAACGAGCGGCCCGAACTCCACGGCCTGCTCATCGCCGTCCCGGGCTACGGCTCCGTGACGGGCACCGTCACGGACGACACAGGCACCTTCGTACCCGAGGTGATAGTCAGCGGCGGGGGCATCACCGTGCGCGCCGACGCGCTCGGCCAGTACACGCTCCCGAACCTGCGCCCCGGCACGCAGGCCATCACCGCGCTCGACCCCGTCTCGCGGATGACGGGCACGACGGTCGTCCCCGTCCGGCTGGGCGAGACGACGAGCGGCGCCAACATCACCGTCACGCGCCCGGCCGCCGTCACGGGGCGCGTCACGCGCCTCGGCGGCGCGACCGAGACGCCCGTCTCGGGCGTCATCGTCACCAACGACGGCACCAACTTCACGACGACCGACGCGCAGGGGCGCTACACGCTCAAGAACCTGCCGCCCAACACCGAGTTCATCCTCCGCGTCGTCGACCCGACGACGCGGCTCGCGTCCAACCTGCCGATGGTCTTAGGCCCCGGCGCGAACGTCACGCGCGACGTGACGTTCCGCACGGCGTCGCTCCACGGCCGCGTGACGCAGCCCGACGGCGTCACTGGCGCGGCAGCGCAGGTTGATGTCTACGTCCCGCTCCCCAAGCTGTCGAAGGGCCCCGACTTCGGCCTGCTCTCCTCAGACAAGCCGATCTCGGTCGCCTCCGGGGGCGACGGCTCTTACCAGTTGACGGGGCTCAACCCGGGCTCCTACCGCGCGACCGTCTCGAACGGCTTCTTCCCGACGCGCGTCTCGAAGGGCGGCACGCTCGCGGCCGGCCAGGACGCCGAGTGCAACCTGACGCTCGTAGACCGACTCGCCGGCAAGATTCAGGGGCGCGTCTTCCGGCCCGACGGCACGACGCCGGTCGGCGCAGGGATAGAGGTCACGCTCGGCGGCGGCTCGCTCGCAGACGTGACGGTGCGCACAGACGAGACTGGTCACTACGAGTTCGCCGAGGTCTTCTCCGAAGGCGGTTACGCCCTGACGGCCTCCGACACGGAGACGGGGCTCAAGAACCGCGCATACATCTCCGTCCGCTTCAACCAGGACGCGGTCGCCGACATACGCCTGCGGGGCCTCGGCGCGCTGCGCGTCCGCGTCGTGGACGGCGGCGGCAACCCCGTCTCGGGCGGCCAGATCAACCTCGACGGCTCCGACTTCCCGAACGCGCGGCGCTTCACGAGCATCACGCCCGACCTCGCCGGGGTCGTCCTTTACGACGGCCTGCCCGAAGGCAACTACGCCGTCGCGGCCTCGCAGAACGGGCTCGGCGGACGCGCCTCGGCGGCCGTCACGCTCGGCTCGACCGTCGAGATAACGGTCAAGCTACAGGCTTCGGGCACGGTCGAGGGGCGCGTCTCGATGCCGGGCGGGACGACCCACGTCGGGCTGGCCGACGTGCAGCTCTTCGCGGGCGGCCGCGCCATCGGGTTCACGACCACCGACGACACGGACGCCGCGCGCGGCTCGTTCAGCTTCGTCGGCGTGCCGGCCGGCGACTTTACCGTGGACGTGCTCGACAACCGCACGGGGCGCGTCGGCCGCGGCCACGGCCGCATCACGCAACAGGGCGAGACGGCCAACGTCAACGTCGAACTCCTCCCCGTCGGCCGAGTCACGGGGCGCGTCACGGCCAACGGGCAGCCCGTAGACCACGCGCTGGTGGAGATCTCCGCCGACGCCTCGGGGCTGCGCCACACGCGGCTCCAGGCGACGACCGACCCGGAGGGCCGCTACTCCTTCACCGGCATCCCCGTCGGCCGCTTCAACCTGCGCGTGACGAACGCGCCGGGCGGCCAGACCGGCGCGGCCTCTGGCACGGTCTCCGGCAACACGGAGCCGCTGCCCGACACGGTCGTGGACATCACGCTCGAACCGAGCGCGACCGTCACCGGCGCCGTCTACCGCGCGGGCGGGACGGAGCCGCTGCCCGGGGCGCGCGTCACACTCTTCGCGGGCTCGCGCCGGCTTGAGACGGCCACGAACGCCGCCGGCGTCTACCGCGTCTCCTTCGTCCCGCTGGGTGAGTTGAAGGTCAGGGCCGAGGCTCCCGTCGGCTTCGACCGCGGCGAGGCTCCGGCAGTCGGCCTCGACGCGCCGGGCTCGACGGCCACGGTCAACGTCATGTTGGCGGGCGCGGGCGGCGTCACGGGCGAAGCGCTCGACAGCAACGGCGCGCGCCTCGCGGCCGGGACGGTGACGATGACGAACGACGCGTGGGGCTCGCCCCTCGTCTTCGTCGCGCCCGTCCAGCCGAGCGGCCGCTACGAGATTACGGGCGTGCCGGCCGGCGCCTTCACGCTCAAGCTGACGGTGTCGAACCGGGTCGGCATCGGCACGACGGGCGGCGTGGTGGTCGCCGGCCAGAGCCTCGAACTGCCCGTGCAGATAGAGGACGCCGGCTCGGCCACGGGCACAATCGTCGCGCCCGACGGCGTGACGGCGGTGCGCGGCGCCGACATCACGCTGACGCTCGCGCGCGCCGGCAAGCCCTCGCTGCGCTTCTACACCAACACGAACGCGCAGGGCGTCTGGTCGTTGGAGAATCTCCCGCTCGGGGCCGTCTCGGTCGCCGTCTCGGACGTGGTCTCGGGCGGCGTCGCGCGCGCGACGAACCTGCCGCTCTCGACCAACGGCCAGCGGCTCGACGTCGGGCGCATGGTGCTCGACAACACGCCCATCCGCGTCGAGTTGGTGACGCCTGCCGACGGCGCCGCCGGCGTCTCGCCCACCTCGCCGCGCTCCGTCGCAGTCACCTTCTCCGAGCCGGCCGACCCGGCGACGGTTCACGCGGGCACCGTCCGACTACTCCGCGGCGCGTCGGGCGTCGGCGCCGGCGTCACGCTCTCGGCCGACGGCCGCACGGCGACGCTCACGGCCTCGGGCCGCCTCGCCGACTCGACCGCATACACCGTGCTCGTCTCGGGCGTCTCCGACCCGACCGGCCACGCGCTCGCCAACGAGTTCCGCTCGACGTTCACAACGTCCGACGAGACGGGCCCGTCCGTGGCCGGCGTCACGCCCGCGGCCGAGTCCGCCGAGGTGGCGCTCGACTCGGCGGTGGTCGTCACCTTCGACGAGCCCGTAGACCGCGCGCAGGATTTCGGCGGCCTCGTCCGCCTCCTCTCCGGCCCCGCGCCGGGCGAGCCGGCGGCCGGCGCCGTCACGCTCGACGAGAGCGGCAAGGTCGCAACCTTCCGCGCGGCCGGAGGGCTCGCCCTCAGCCGGCGCTACACCGTCAGCGTGGCCGGCGTCCGCGACCTCGCGGGCAACGTCCAGCCGGCGGCCTTCACCTCGCGCTTCGTAAGCCTGAACCCCGCCCCCTCCGTCTCGCTCGACGAGCCAGCCGAGGGCGCGCAGTGGACGGAAGGTCAGACCGTCCGGCTCGCCGCCACGGCGGCCGACAACACGGCGGTCGCCCGCGTCCTCTTCAAAGTCAACGGCGCCACCGTCGGCGCTTCGTCCGCCGCTCCCTACGCGGTCAACTACACGGTGCCGGTCGGGCAGGTCGGCTCGGTCAACGTCGAGGCCGTCGCCGAAGACGATTTGTCCCGGACGACCTCCGCGGCTCGCGCCGTCACGGTCGCCGCCGACCCCGTGCCGACCGTGACGCTCACGTCGCCCGCCGAAGGCACGCAGCTCATCGAGGGGCAGACCGTCGGGCTGGCGGCCACGGCGTCCGACAACGGCAGCGTCGCGCGCGTCGTCTTCGCGGCGAACGGCTCGGCGCTCGGCGCGGACACGTCCGAGCCCTACGCGCAGACGTTCACGGTGCCGGCGGGCGTCACGTCCGTCTCGCTTAGCGCGCAGGCGTTCGACAATCTCGGCAAGAACGCGACCGACACGCGCTCCTTCACGGTCGTACCCGACCCGGGCACGACCGTCCGCGGCCGCGTCGTCAACAACACGGGCCAGCCGGTGCCCAACGCCTCTGTCAGCGTCTTCGACGCCTACACGGCGACGACCGGGGCCGACGGTCGATTCACCATCGCGGGCGTCCCGACCGTGCGCGGCGACATCGCGGCGCGCGCCACGGCGACCATCAACGCGCGCGCCGTCACGACCGTCTCGGAGGCACGCGCCCCCGAGCCGCGCGCGACGACCGAACTCGGCGACATCACGCTCGCCGTGATGCAGTTCGAGAGCGACCTCGGCGCGCTCGCCAACTTCGGCGGCAGCAACGACGACAACTCCGTCCCCGTCGACCTGCCCTTCGCCT
>DASWNR010000451.1:0-4630 GCA_036399155.1 Pyrinomonadaceae bacterium | reverse complement strand
GTGCAGAGGTCTGTGATAGCGCCCTACTCTCTGGAAGTCCCCGCCCCGAGCCCCGTCACCAAGCCGGGCGAGGGGCCGGCGGAGCCCGGGTTGATTCTGCGGCGGAACTTCAACGCGCTCGCCGTCTTCGCCGCGTCGCTCCCGACCGACGCTTCGGGGCGCGCGCGCGTGAAGGTCAAACTGCCCGACAACCTGACGCGCTACCGCGTGACGGCCGTCTCGGTCGCGGGCGGTCGGCTGGCCGGCTCTGGCGAGTCGGCCATCACGGCGCGTCTGCCTTTGATGGCTCGGCCGTCGGCGCCGCGCTTCCTCAACTTCGGCGACCGGGCGGAGCTGCCCGTCGTCCTGCAAAACCAGACCGAGCGCGACGCCGACGTTTCCGTCGCCGTGCGCGCGACGAACGCCGTGCTGACGGCGGGCGCGGGCCGGCGGCTGCGCGTCCCGGCGGGCGACCGCGTCGAGGTGCGCTTCCCCGTCGCGGCCGCTCGACCCGGCACGGCGCGCTTCCAGATCGCCGCCGCCGCGTCGGAGTCGGGCGGCGGCTCGGACGCGGCCGAAGTCTCGCTGCCCGTCTACACGCCCGCGACGACCGAGGCGTTCGCCACCTACGGCGTCATCGACGAGGGCGCGGCCGTGCAGACGGTGAAGGCCCCGGCCGGCGCGTTCGGAGAGTTCGGCGGGCTCGAAGTGCAGACCTCCTCGACGCAGTTGCAGGAGCTGACCGACGCCTTCGTCTACGTCTACCACTACCCTTACGGGTGCGGCGAGCAGATCGCCTCGCGCGTCATCTCGGTCGTCGCGCTCGCCGACGTGCTCGCGGCGTTCGGGACGAAAGACCTGCCGCCGCCCTCGGAGCTGCGCGCGTCAGTCGGCGCCGACCTCGAACGCCTGCGGGGCTTGCAGAACGCGGACGGCGGCTTCGGCTTCTGGCGTCGCGGCGAGCGTTCGGTGCCCTTCGTCTCGGCGCACGTCGCGCACGCGCTCGCGCGCGCCCGCACGAAAGACTTCGCGGTGCCGGACGCGATGGTCTCGTCGGCGCTCGCCTACCTGCGCGATGTGAGGTCGAAGATTCCGAAGGAGTACAGCGTCGAGTCGCGGCGCGCGATTGAGGCTTACGCGCTCCACGTCCGCGCGCTGCTGGGCGAGCGCAACGCGCCGGGCGCGCGCCGCGTCATCGCGGAGGCGGGCGGCGCCGAAAAGCTCTCGCTCGAATCGCTCGGCTGGCTACTGCCCGTCCTCTCGGGTGACGCCGTGTCGGCCCCGCAGGCGGAGGCCGTGCGCCGGCACCTCTCCAACCGCGTCACGGAGACGGCGGGCGCGGCGCACTTCGCCGACTCATACAGCGACGGCGCGTACGCCGTCCTGCACTCCGACCGCCGCGCCGACGGCGTCGTCCTCGAAGCCCTCATCGGCGACAGCCCCGAGAGCGACCTCATCCCCAAGCTCGTGCGCGGCCTGCTCGCGCACAGGAAGCGCGGGCGCTGGTCGAACACGCAGGAGAACGTCTTCATCCTGCTCGCGCTCGAACGCTACTTCAGGACTTACGAGCGCGAGCCGCCCGACTTCGTCGCGCGCGTCTGGCTGGGACGCGACTTCGCCGGCGAGCACGCGTTCAAGGGTCGCACGGCCCAGCGCGGCAGCCTCCAACTCCCGATGTCGGAGCTTGTGACGCGCACCGCTTCCGCCGGCGGCGCGCCCGTCCCGCTGACCATCGGCAAGGAGGGCGCGGGCCGCCTCTACTTCCGCGTCGGCGCGACCTACGCGCCGGCGAACTTGAACGTCGAGGCGGCCGACTACGGCTTCCGCGTCGAGCGCACGTATGAATCTGTGGACGACGCGGGGGACGTGCGGCGCGACGCCGAAGGGCTGTGGCACTTGAAGGCGGGCGCGCGCGTGCGCGTGCGCGTGCGTATGTCCGCGCCGGCGCGGCGCTACCACGTCGCGCTCGTAGACCCTCTGCCGGCGGGGCTCGAAGCCCTGAACCCGGAGCTGGCGACGACGGGGCCGCTGCCCGCGGGCTCGACCGAGGAGGGGCTCTTGCGCCACGGGGGCGGGGTGACGGACTACTACCGCTACTGGCGCGGGACGTGGTATGAGCACCAGAATTTGCGCGACGAGCGCGCGGAGGCGTTCGCCTCGCTGCTGTGGGAGGGCGAGCACGAGTTCGTCTACTTCGCGCGCGACGACGCCCGGCCTCTTCGTCGTCCCGCCCCCGAAGGCCGAGGAGATGTACGCCCCCGAGACCTTCGGCCGCGGCAAGACCGACCGCGTGCTGGTCGAGTAGGGAACTGGCGGGACTCAGACGCCGAGCAGTTCTCTCAACCTCGCGGCGTTGCGGACGGCGTTGCCGCCGCCGTCGTTGTTAAAGTAGGCGTACACGTCGCGCCCAGACCACGCCCACTCTCTGATGCGCGCGGCCCACCAGCGCAGGTCTTCGTCGGAGTAGGAGCCGCCGTAGAGGTGTTCGCGGTCGGGGCCGTGCAGCCGCGCGTAGACGAACGGCGCGGTGGCGCGCAGCACGCACGGCAGCCGCGCCCCGCTCATCACGCAGTAGGCCGCGCCGCGCCCTTCGAGCAGCCGGAAGACCTCCTCGCGGTGCCAGCTCGGGTGGCGGAACTCGACCGCGACCCTCAAGCCCTCCGGCACGATCGAGAGGAAGTAGCCGAGGCGCGCCGCGTCAACTTCGAGCCCCGGCGGGAGCTGCACGAGCAGCACCCCGCGCTTGCGGCCCAAGCGTTCGAGCCCCGCGCAGACTTCGCCCAAACGGCGCTCGGGCGCGTAGAGCCGCGCCGAGTGCGTCATCGCGCGCGGGGCCTTGAACGTCCACACGAAATTCTCGGGCGAAGCGTCGCGCCAGCGCGCGAACGACGCGCGGCGCGGCCAGCGGTAGAAGCTGCTGTTGACCTCGACCGTCCCGAACGCGCGCGTGTAGAGCCCCAGCCGCCCGCGCGGGGGAAGCCCCGGCGGGTAGAGCACGCCCTCCCAGTGCCCGTAGCTCCACCCCGAAGTGCCGACGTGAATCGCCATGTCGCCGCCGAGTGTAATACACTCGCACGCTCGGACTCCTTATGTGGCACCCCGAACCCGTCGTCAGACACCCCATCCCGCAGACGCGCTGGCCCACACGGGAAGAGGCCGCGCGCGCGCTCCTCTTCCAACCGATTAAGGTCGGCCGCGTCGAGCTTGAGAGCCGGACGTGGGTGCCGGCGATGGTGCCGTGGCGCGCGACCGAGGACGGCTTCGTCACGCGCGAGAACCTCGAATGGTACGGCCGCTTCGCGGCGGGGCGACCCGGCGCAATCGTCGTCGAGGCGACCGGCATCCGAGACGTTCCCTCCGGCCCGCTGCTCCGCATCGGACACGACCGCTTCCTGCCCGGCCTCCGCGAGCTGGTCGAGACCGTCCGGCGCGAGAGCGGCGGCCGCACGCGCCTCTTCATACAGCTCATAGACTTCCTCTCCGTCAAGCGACGCCCCGAGAAGGCGAAGTTCCTCGACCGCTTCCTCGACGTGGGCGAACGCCACCGCCGCGCGCTCGCCGAAATGACCGGGGACGAGGGCTGGCTCTCCGCGGAAGGGCCGGCCGTGCGCTCCTTCTTGAAGGACGCGGCGGACGATGTTTTGGAGAAGGTGCTCGACGGGCGCGAGCTTGAGGCTCTGCGCTTCGGCTACCGCGAGCGCGTGACCGACACGCACCTCGCGCACGTGCGTGAGCTGCCGCGAGTCCTGCCCGACCTCTTCGCCGAGGCCGCGGGGCGCGCGCGCGAGGCGGGCTTCGACGGCGTCGAGCTGCACTACGCGCACGCCTACACGATGGCCT
Organism: Pyrinomonadaceae bacterium; assembly: GCA_036399155.1. Classification (GTDB taxonomy): domain Bacteria; phylum Acidobacteriota; class Blastocatellia; order Pyrinomonadales; family Pyrinomonadaceae; genus QHXN01. The sequence goes on along the minus strand of DASWNR010000451.1, from coordinate 811 downwards.
CGTTCTTAAGTTTACGTAACGACCGCGCCGACGGCTACGGCGGCACGCCCGGGGGGCGCGTGCGACTCCCGCTCGAAGTCTACGCGGCGGTGCGCGGGCGCGTCGGCGCGGACTACACGGTCGGCGTGCGCTTCCTCGGCGACGAGGTCATCGCGGGCGGGAGCCGCGTCGGTGAAGCGGCCTTCTACGCCTCGGAGTTCGCGCGCGCGGGGTTCGATTTCCTCTCGGTCTCGAAGGGCGGGAAGTTCGAGGACGCGAAGCAGCCGAAGGTCGGCCACGCCGTCTACCCTTACACGGGGCCGAGCGGCTACGAGTGCATGCCGACGGTGCTCTCGGACGAGAGCGGCCCGTTCGGCCGCAACCTTTCACTCTCGCGCGCGGTGAGGGACGCCGCGCGCGCGGCGGGCTTTGAGACGCCGGTCGTCGCCGCCGGGGGGGTCGGGACGTTCGAGCTGGCCGAGGAGATTCTGCGGCGCGGCGACGCGGACATCGTCGGCGCCGCGCGCCAGTCGCTCGCCGACCCGGACTGGTTTCTCAAGACCCACGCCGGCCGGGGCGCGGACGTGCGCCGCTGCACCTACACCAACTACTGCGAGGCGCTCGACCAGTCGCACAAACAGGTCACCTGCAAGCTCTGGGATCGCGAAGGGCTCGCGGAGCCGGGCGTCGCGCTCTCCTCCGACGGCCGCCGGAGGCTTCTCCCGCCGGGCTGGACGGACGAAGAGAAGTAGACAGTAGACCGTAGACAGTAGAAGAGCGAAACGGCGCGTCCGGCCCGAAGGTCGAGACGCGCCGCCGCTTTTTCCCCACT
>DASWNR010000450.1:0-2198 GCA_036399155.1 Pyrinomonadaceae bacterium | reverse complement strand
GCGGGTCGGTCAAAGACCGCGCCGCGCTCGGGATGATTCTCGACGCCGAGCGGCGCGGCGTCTTAAAGCCCGGCGCGACCATCGTCGAGCCGACCGCCGGCAACACCGGCATCGGGCTCGCGCTCGTCGGGGTGGCGCGCGGCTACAAGGTCGTGCTGTGCGTGCCCGAGGGGTACTCGCGCGAGAAGATGAAGATCATGGAGGCGCTCGGCGGGCGCGTCGAGTACGTGCCGGCCGAGGAGGGGATGGAGGGCGCCGTCCGGCGCGCGCGCGAGCTGGCCGAAGAGACGCCCGGCAGCTTCGTCCCGCAGCAGTTCGAGAACCCGGCCAACCCGCTCTACCACGAGGAGACGACGGCGCGCGAGATAATCGAGCAGACGGACGGGCGCGTAGACGCCGTCGTTCTGGGGTGCGGCTCGGCCGGAACGTTCACGGGGCTCACGCGCGCGCTCGGGCGCGTCAACCCGTCACTCCTTTGCGTGCTCGTCGAGCCCGAGGGCTCGATTTTAGGGGGCGGCGACCCGGGCTTCTACCGGCTCGAAGGCATCGGCCAGCGCGAGTTCATCCCGCCCAACCTCGACCGCGACGGGGCCGACGAGATCATCGCCGTCTCGGACGCGGAGGCGTTCGCCACCGTCCGCGAGCTTGCGCGCACGGAGGGCGTCCTCGGCGGCGGCTCGACCGGCGCGGCGGCGGCGGCCGCGCGAAAGGTGGCCGAACGACTCGGCCCCGGCAAGCGCGTCGTCACGCTCTTCCCCGACGGCGCGGAGCGCTACATGAGCCAGGGAATCTTTGATTGAGTTCAAAGTTGCAAGTTCCAAGTTGAAATGCCTTAACTTGGAACTTGCAACTTGCAACTTTGAACCTGAGACTTTGAACTATGGGATTTTCGACGACAGCCATCCACGCCGGCAACGAGCCCGACCCGACGACGGGGGCGGTGACGGTGCCCATCTACCAGACCTCGACCTACCAGCAGGAGGCTCTGGGGCGCCCGCGCGGCGGCTACGAGTACGCGCGGACGCAGAACCCGACGCGCGCGGCGCTTGAGCGCAACCTCGCGGCGCTCGAAGGCGCGCGGTTCGGCTACTGCTTCGCCTCTGGGATGGCCGCCATCGACGCGACGCTCCGGCTCGTCAAAGCCGGCGAGCACGTCGTCGTCTCGGACAACACCTACGGCGGCACGTTCCGACTCTTCAGCCGCGTGCTCTCGGACTACGGCGTCGAGTTCTCTTACGTGGACACGACCGAGCCGACCAACGTCGAGTCGGCTTTGAGGCCCAACACGCGGATGGTCTTCGTCGAGACGCCGACCAACCCGGTGATGCTGGTCACCGACCTCAAGGCCGTCTCGGACATGGCGCACGCGGCGGGCGCGCGCGTCGTGTGCGACAACACATTCATGTCGCCCTACCTCCAGCGCCCCATCGAGTTCGGCGTTGACATCGTGGTGCATTCGACGACGAAGTACCTGAACGGGCACTCCGACAGCGTGGGCGGCTGCGTCGTCCTCAACGACGAGCGCGACGCCGAACGCCTCGGCTTCCTCCAGAACGCGGTCGGCGCGATACTTTCGCCCTTCGACTCGTGGCTGACGCTGCGCGGGACGAAGACGCTCGCCGTGCGGATGGAGCAGCACGACGCGTCGGGGCGCGCGGTGGCGGCCTTCCTCGAAGAGCACCCGAAGGTCACGAAGCTCTACTACCCCGGGTCGCTCTCGCACCGGCAGCACGAGCTGGCCCGGCGGCAGCAGAGGGGTTTCGGCGGGATGGTCGCCTTCGACACGGGCTCGCTTGAAAACGCCCGCACTGTGTTAGAATCCGTCCGCCTTTGCACGCTGGCCGAGAGCCTCGGGGGGGTCGAGACGCTGATCTCGCACCCGGAGACCATGACCCACGCCTCCGTGCTCCCCGAGACGCGCGCGCGCCTCGGCATCACCGGTGGGCTGGTGCGCATCTCGGTCGGCCTCGAAGAAGTCGAAGACATCATCGCTGATTTGGATCAGGCTCTCAGCAAAATTTAGTGACGAGTGACGGGTGATAGGTGATAAGAGAAGCTGCTGGCTTTTAGCCGTTAGCCGGTCAGGAAGCTAACAGCCAACAGCTAACAGCCTTCTTATCACCCGTCACTCTTCACTCTTCACTCTTCACCATATGTTCGTAGAGCTTTACGCCAAAACCAACGTCGGCCGCGTCCGC
>DASWNR010000449.1:0-2834 GCA_036399155.1 Pyrinomonadaceae bacterium | reverse complement strand
TGAACCCGCTGCCGGGGTTGGGCGACGTGCCGTCGTTGTTCGTCACGTTCATGAAGTGTATGTGCGCGGGCATCTCGGACAGGGTCACCGTGTGCGCGTACTGGCCGCCGACCTGGCCCTGTGTAAAGCCGGCGCCGAGGTGCATGGGGATTTTGCCGCGGAAGTCCGGGAGCGCGAAGGTCGTCTGCCCGTTGCCGCCGTACATCGTGCCGAGCAACGAGAAGAGAGCCTGATTCTGGTTGATGGGGAGCTGCTGGCCGTTGCACATGGCCCAGCCCTTGGGGTTGTAGTTCCAGGAGATAATCTTTATCTCACCCAGAAAGGGTTCGGACATAATTCACTCCTTAGAGTTTGAGCTGCGAGATCTGTGTCCAAAAGGCTTGTCGGGTTATCTGGCGGCCGGCGTGGTCGCCGGGGACGACGTTAGCTGATGAGCCGGTAAGTTCTAAACTCGGGCGCGCCTTGGGTTCTGGCGGTGTTTAGTCTTTGGAAAGCTTGCTCGCGAGGGACTTCAACTAGCGTGTGTCCGGGAAGCGAAGCGGCGAGGATTTTAACCCCGCTAAAAAGATTTTGCAAGAACGATGTTCCGATTTAACTGTTCCGAGCAATAAAGGTTGTCAGCGGGGGCGACCCTGACATACACTGCACTGCCCTTTGGCGGGGTGAAGGGTTTAAACCCCCGCCGCCCACCCCTAAACAGTAGGAGCACAAAAACACAATGCCCGTTACACGACGCAGTTTTCTGAGGTCGGGGGCGACGGCTGCCCTGACGGCCGTCGTCGCGCTCAAGGCTGCCCCCCTGGCGTTCGGCCAGATCAGCTCTAAGCCCGACACGACTCGCGACCCCCAAATCCCCTACGAGGCGAAGCAGAGCCCCCTTTTCACCTTCAAGCGCGAGACCTTTCAACCCTACGTCGGCGGCACGTTCCGCGTCCGCGCCGGCGCTAACGCCGTGGACATGAAGCTGACGGAAGTCCGCGGCTGCGAGGTCGGCGCGAGCGGGCGCAAGCTGACGAAGAAGTCGAGGCCGACGGACTGCTTCGCGCTCACCTTCCACGCGGACGAGGCGCTGACGGACCTGACCTCGATCTACGACTTCGAGCACGCCGCGCTCGGCAGCTTCGCGCTCTTCCTGACCCGGCGCGACGGCCCGCGCGGCACGTACTTCTACGAGGCGGTCTTCAACCACGCCCTTTAAAACCCTCTCCACTTAAATCCCTTTCGCGGGAGTGAAACTCCCGGCAGTCGAGCGGCGGCGTGTGTTCAAGGCCGCCGCTTGACCGCCGGGGTGTGCGCGGCGGCGGCGGCCGCCCCTTTGGAGGAACGCTTCAGATGTCGAGCAGCGGCGGTGAGAGGTTCGAGACGGCCGGCGGGCGCGAAGTTCTGCTCAGGCCGGCGACCGTGGAGGACTACGAGGATATGGTCGGCGTCTACGCCAGCACGCGCGCGGCCGAGCTGGCGCAGGTGACGTGGTGGGACGACGCGCAGAAGCTCGCCTTCTGCCGGATGCAGTACGACGCGCAGAAGTCCGAGTACGACGCGCGCTACCCCGACGCGCAGTACGACGTGATACTGCTCGAAGGTCGGACGGCGGGGCGGCTCTGGATCGGGCGCGACGACGAGCAGATACGTTTGCTCGACATCGCCGTGCTGCCGTGGGCGCAGGACCAGGGCGTCGGCACCGTGCTCGTACGCTCGCTCATCGAGGAGGCGCGCGCCACGGGGAAGCGCCTCCGCCACATGGTCTTCATCATGAACGAGGGGGCGCGACGGCTCTACGAGCGGCTCGGCTTCGTGGTCTTCGAGGAGGCGGGCGGCTCATACCTCCACATGGAGTGGCGTCCGGGGGTGATGAGTGATGGGTGATAAGAAAGAGGAAGCTTTTTGCCTTTTCTCGTCACCCATCACCCGTCGCTCATTACTTGTCGCCGTCTCTGTAGAAGTTGAAGACGACCTCGTAACGGAAGCCCTCGGGCGCGCGCTCGATGGGCACCATGAAGAGCAGTAGCTCGCCCATCGAAGGGTGTTCGAGCGTGAAGGTGCCCTGGTTGAGCATGATGTCGCCGGGGCCCCGGAAGAAGAGCGAGAAGCGCTCCATCTTCGACGGCTCGTTCGACTGCGCGTTGTAGTCGTTGACCTCGGTCAGCTCAAGCTCGACGGGCCTCGGCGTGTCGAGGCGCACGCCGAACCTCGTGCCGAGGTGTTGCCTGAACTCCTCTGCGGTGGGTGTCGCGGCCATGTTCGTCTGTTCTCCGGGGATTGGTGTCGGGCGCGCGCGGCTGGCCCGCGCCCGGAAAATTGCCGGAGCAAGATAGCACGCCCGGCGCGCGCCGGCACGAGGCGACGCGCCGCCCGAGGTTAAAGTCACGATGCGTTTCCACGACCCGCGCGCGGCCGGCCGCGCTCTCGCCGCCGGCCTTGAAGCTTACAGAGGGCGCGCCGACACGCTTGTGCTCGCGCTCGCGCGCGGCGGCGTGGGCGTCGGCTTCGAGGTCTCGAAGCAACTCGGCCTCCCGCTCGACCTCGTCTGCCTGCGCCGCCTCCTCGTCCGGCGCGATGGGCGCGGCGCCGCCTGCGTCGCGAGCGTCGCGGGCGCCACGTTCCTCGACGAAGAGGTCAGGACGGCGGCCGCCGCGTCAGCCGCGTCGGCGAGCGCCGGCCTGGCGACAGAGGCGGGACTCGGGCATTTCATCGAAGACGCGCTCGCCGAATTCGACGCGCGCGTGCGCGCCTGCCGCGGCGAGCGCCCCGCGCTCGACCTCTCGGGCAAGACCGTCATCCTCGTCGACAACGGCGTCCGCACCGGCTCGACGATGCTGGCGGCCGTCCGCGCC
>DASWNR010000448.1:0-3483 GCA_036399155.1 Pyrinomonadaceae bacterium | reverse complement strand
GCAGCTCCCGCTCGGTGTAGCCGAGAATCTGACACAAGCTGCGGTTGACCTGAAGCCAGCGCCCCTCCGGCGAGACTAAGGCCATGCCGATGGCCGCGTAGTCGAAGGCCGAGCGGAAACGCCCCTCGCTCTCCTGTAGCGCGGCGACGTGGCGCTCGACCGTCTCGATGTTCTTGAGGTAGGTGCGGTAGGTCAGGTAGACGGTGGCGATCATCGGCGTCGCCACGGCGAAGGCGGCGACGCCCGCCACCGCGATGAGCTTGACGATGACGCCCGCCGCGACGCCGCCGACGAAGTACGTTATCGAAGTCCAGAGGTAGTACTTGCGCCACGTGTGCCAGAGCCCCTGCCCGGTCTTCAGCGCCATCCCGACCGCGACCAGCCCCGAGTTGACCGCGTACTGCACCGCGGCCATCACGCAGAGCGCCGTGACGAAGACCTGCGCGGCGCCCGCCGCGACGCCTTCGGGCGGGCCGATGCAGAGGCGCAGTACCCAGACCGTGACCGAGGTCGAGAGCGCCGTGACCGCGATGTTGGCCATGTAGGTCTGCGGGCGGCGCGAGAGCCGGAGCGTTGAGCTGAGCCCGTCGAGCGCCGCGAGCAGGACGGCCGCCTCGCCGCCGCAGAGCAGGATGCCGAGCAGGAGAAACGTGTCGGAGACCGAGACGTGCGATCTGAGCCGCGGAATCTTGACCGTGATGTGCGAGCCGACGGTGATCGTGATGACGGCCAGCAGCAGGAAGTGCGAATTGATCTGCGAGGCGGGCAGGCGCAGAAGCGCCCACACGAGCGCCGCCCCGCCCGAGGCGATGAGCAGTCGGAAGTATGCGTCTGTGTGGCGGTGCGGCGCGGGCGTGTCCATGCGAGGGTTTTCCCTTTCGTCCTGAACGGCGTTTCGGGGCGACGGGGTGAGGTGAGACTGACGGGGCCGCGCCACGTCCGCGCCGCCGGAAGCAACAGGTGCGTCCGGCGCGGGCGAGATTTTCGGGGGGCGCTGCTGCGGCGTCGGCGGCGCCGGCGCCCCCCGCCCCCGCATCGCGTGACGGGCTCCTGTCGCCGCCGCCGCGCCGAAGCACGGCCGGGCGAGCAGGGAGAAGAGTGCCGGCAGAGACGCGACCCGCGGGGGAATGCGGTAATTCAACGGGCGCTCTCTTCAAGCCGTCCGGGGCAGCGGAGACGGCGGAGAGTACCGCGAAGACACGCACGACCTTTGGCAACCGTCGTGCCGGCAGACGGCGCGCGCCCGGGTCGCGTTTTCGCGGCGAATTTCGCCCCCGCCGCCGACGCGCGCGGCGACACGTCAGACCGCCGGTCAGGCTGAGCCCGCCGTCGCGTCAGTTTGAAGTGATTTCCGTCTCGGGCATGACCGGCTCGGCCTTCGTCCTTTCGACGCCGCGTTATAAGATGGCGCACATGGAATCCGCCCTCCCCCTCCTTGCCCTCGGCTTCGCGCTCGGGCTGAAGCACGCGACCGAGGCAGACCACCTGGTCGCGGTCACGACGGTCGTCAGCGAGCACCGCTCGGTGTGGGGCGCGGCGGCGGTCGGGGGGTTGTGGGGACTGGGGCACACGGCCGCGCTCTTCGCGGTGGGCGCGCTGCTCATCCTCCTGCGCGTCACCATCCCGGAAGGCGTCCGCGTCGCGCTCGAACTCGCGGTCGCGCTGATGATAGTGCTGCTCGGGACGCGCATCCTCTACCTCGTCCTGCGCGGCCGGCGCGACTTCCACGTCCACGAGCACGGGCACGAAGGCGGGCGCACGCACACGCACCTGCACTTCCACGTCCGGACGGACGCGCACCCGGCCGCCGAGCCGGACGCCACCCCGCACGCGCGCCACAGGGGGCTCTGGGGCTGGCGGCCGTTCGCGGTCGGCGTCGTGCACGGGCTGGCGGGCTCGGCGGCGCTGACGCTTTTTGTGCTGACCGAGGTGATGCGCGGCGGGTCGCGCATGCTCGGGTTCGCCTACCTCCTGATCTTCGGCCTCGGCTCGGTCGGCGGGATGATGCTGATGAGCGCGCTGATCGGGCTCCCGTTCGCGCTCACGGCCGGGCGCTTCCGGCGCGTGGACACGCCCGCGCGGGTGGTCGCCGGGTTCGTCAGCGTCGCCTTCGGGCTCTACTACGCGTGGCGGACGGCGGGCGGCCTCTGAAACGTCCGTTTCCGTCCCCAAAAAAATCTTCTCCTCAAACCCCGAACCCGTGTGCTAGGATGGAATTCGGGTGTTCGGCCGCCGCCGTCGCCCGGCACTCCGGCTCTCCTGCACGACGACACGCTCGAAAGATTCGCGAGCGACTTACCAAAACTCACGCCCCGTAAAGCAGACTTAAAGAGAGCCGCGTTACCGACCGAGCCTTAAGTCACGCCGTCAGATTGCCCGAGACCTGTCCGTCAGACTGACCGGGGCGGCGCACCTGTCGCGCCGCGCGACACGGCCTAAACCGCTTTTCGCCCGCCGTTTGAGGGCGGAGCCGTGACGCCGCTTCTGGCACCCGAATTGACTCCACACCGCGGAAGCCGGCCGCCCATCCCCCGGGCGAGACACGGCGGCGGCGCTCCGAAAGCCCTCCCAGGAACAGACGGGACTTTCCTCGTAAGAACATGACCATAGAGATCAACGAAGGACAGCGGTTCCCAAAGCAGTTCGTCAACGCGGTCGTCGCGGCGGGCGCGGGGGCGTTGCTTTTGGCCACCTTAGGACTGCCGCTCGGGCACCTGAGCTTCGCGGCGCTCCTGCTCGCGGTGCTCGCGGTGCAGATCTCGGCGCGCTTCGACGCGCGCCCCGCCGACGGCTGGCACTTCCCTTCCGCCGAGGGGTTCGTCTTCCTCTCGATGCTGCTCTTCGACGGCGAGGTCGGCGTGATGCTGGCCGCGCTGGTCGCGGTCTGCTCGGCGCTCGGCGACCGGCGAGGCTGGCAGGCCGTCGCCTTCCGCGCGGGCGTCGCCGCGACGGCCGCCACGCTCGTCGCGTGGACGCTGAGGCTGACCGCCGGGCCGCTGACCGAGCTGACGGCGGGCTGGCCCGCGGCGTCGACGCTCAACGCGGTCTGCGCGGCGGTGCTGGTCGTCTCGTTCGTCAACGCGGCGGTCGCGGCCTTCGGCGGCTCGTACCGCATGAACCTCTCGGCGTGGCGCGACGGCGCGCGCCTCTTCTTCTGGCAGATCGTCGGCAACGCCGCCGCCATCGCCGCCGCGCTCGCCGCCGCCTTCGGCGTGCGCTTCGTGGGCGTCCCCGTCTCCATCTCGGTCGCGGCGCTGGCCTGCATCGTCGGCACGGCGCTGCGCGCGAACTTCGCCCGGAACGCGGGGCGCGAGGCGGCCGCGGCCGAGTCCGAGGCCCGCCCGTCGGCGAGCGAGGGCGACCGCTTCCGCTCGGCGTTCGACTACGCGGCCATCGGCATGGCGCTGGTCTCGACCGAGGGGCGCTGGCTTCAGGTCAACCGCAGCTTGTGTCAGATTCTCGGCTACACCGAGCGGGAGCTGC
>DASWNR010000447.1:0-14177 GCA_036399155.1 Pyrinomonadaceae bacterium | reverse complement strand
GATGATGCAGACCGCGCCGATGGCCCCGAGCGCGCCGCCGGCGGTCGCCGCCAGCGCGCCCTTCGTCGTGAAGCCGGCGCCCACGCCGCCCTGCGACGACAGCCCCAGCACCGGCACGATCACCCCGATGAGAAAGTAGGCCGCGCCGACGCACAGGAGCGCACGCAGGGGGCTCCCCAACTGCACCTGCCCCTGATGCAGAATCGGCCCGTACAGCCCCCACGCGACCGCCGCGCCGAGGGCGAAGATGATCCAGAGCATTTTCGGAAGACCTCTCGGGAAAGTAGTCAGTAGTCAGTAGACGGTAGCCGGTAGACAAACCCACGCCGGCGAATCGCCGGGGTGTCAAACGTCAACCCGACGACGCGAAGCGCTACCGCCTACTGACTACCATCTACCGACTACTGCGTTTTAGAACGTCAGTCGCACGCCCAACTGAACCTGGCGCGACGAGGTGATGGTCGAGCGGACGCGGCCGAAGGTCGAGAGCGGCTGCTCGACGGCGGCGTTGGCCGCGCCGGTGAAGGCGATCAGGCTCGGCGGCGCGAAGTTGGCCCGGTTGAAGAGGTTGAACGCCTCAAGCCGCAACTGCACCGAGCCCTCGTCGCCGAGCAAGTCCCAGCGCGTGTTCTTCACGAGCGAGAGGTCGAAGGTGCGCAGGTTCGGGCCGATGAGCGCGCCGCGCCCGACGTTGCCGAGCGTGCCCGCGGCCGGCAGGCGGAACGCCGCCGGGTCGAAGTACTGGTCGGGGTCGCCGACGACGGCCGACTCGGCGTCGAAGCCGGGCGCGAAGTCCGGCCGGTCGAACCCGATGCCGGGCGCGAGCGACGGCGACCACTGCGAGCGCGAGCGGTTGAGCGCGACGAAGACCGTCAGGGGGTTCCCGCTCCGCGCCTGCCCTATCCCCGACAACTGCCAGCCCCCCGTCAGCAAGCCCGCCAGCCCCGTGCGACCCTCGCCGAACGGGAGCTGGTACGTGAAGTTGAAGACGAGGTTGTGCTTGGCGTGGTAGTCCGCGAGCCCCTTGTTGTAGTTGAGGCCGGGGAACTCTGGGAAGGCGGTCGTCGTCCCGTTGGTCGCGTCGGAGAAGAAGGTCGAAGCCTGCGTCGTGTCGATGTTGCGCGAGAAGGTGTAGGAGAGCTGCGCCGAGAGCCCGCGCGTGAAACGCTTGCGCGCCTCGAAGATCATCGCGTTGTACCACGAGTTGCCGTCCGAGGACTTCAGCTCGATGGTCGTGAACGCGGTGTTCGGGCGCGTCTGACCCAGGGGCCAGAAGGGCGTGCCGTCGGCGCGTATGACGGGCGCGGGGATGTTCACGTCGCTGCTGCGCAGCAGGTGCACGCCGCGCGTGCCCGCGTAGCCGACGGTGACGACCGTGTCGAACCACAGCTCGCGCTGGAGGTTCAGGTTCCAGACTTGCAGGTACGGGTTGTGGAAGTCGTACTGTATGGGGCGTATCGAGAGCGAGCCGACGAAGTTCGGGACCGGGAACGTCGGGTTGACGATGACGGGGCGCGGGGTGGCCGGCGGGTTCGTCACCGTCACGATCAGGTTCTGCTGGTTGTTCGTGTTGTAGTAGATGCCGAAGCCGCCGCGCAGCGAGGTGCGCCCGTCGCCGGTCACGTCCCACGCGAAGCCGACGCGCGGCGCGAAGTTCTTCAGCGTCGGGTTCTGGTAGAGCGGCCCGATGGTCGGCGTGCGGTCACCCAGGGAAGGGAGCGACACGTCGCGCCCGCCCAAGTCGAGCGGCATCGTCGAAGCCTCGTAGCGCAGCCCCGCGCTCAGGGAGAGGCGCTGGTGCGCGCGCCACGTGTCCTGCGCGTAGAGGCCGAACAGGGTGAAGCGCCAGTAGCGGTCGAACTGCGCCTCGGGGGTGAGTCCGATGAAGCGCTGCGCACGGTTCTGTAGGAAGTTCGAGACCGAGGCGAACGTGTAGATGCCGTTGCTGAAGGTCGGGTTGACCATGTTGTCCTGGTAGCGCTCGGCGAGCGCCCCGGCCTTGAAGAGGTGCCGGCCCCGGCTGTGGACGACGCTGTACTCGCCGCCGAAGACGTTCTGGACGAGGCGCAGGTTGCCGGAAGACTGCGGGCCGAAGCGCGGGATGCCGCCGATGTCTATGTTGCCGGTGATGCCGCGCCCGGGCACGAACTCGGGGAGCGGGCTCGCGAGGTTCGCCTCGACGTTCTGCCCGACGCGCGTGCGCGCGAAGTTGAACCGGAACGTGTTCAGCGTCGAGGCCGAGAGCGTCTGCCGGTACTCGCCCGTGAAGAACTGGTTGCGCGAGAAGAAGGTGCGCGGGAACTGCGGGAAGTCGGTCGGCAGAAGCTGGTCGGCGTCGTCGAAGGTGTAGCGCGCGAAGAACTGGTCGCGGTCGCTGCGGTTGTAGTCCACGCGCCCCGAAAGGAAGTGCTGCCTGACCTGCTGGTCGAAGCCGAAGACGTAGCTGGCGAGGTTGCCCACGACGCGCGACGGCCCGAGGTTCGGCAGAGGGAACGCGTCGAGGAAGGGCCGGACGACCGGGCTGACGGTGACCGACGCGCGGTCGATGTTGGCCTCGGGGCACGGCTGCCCGGCCGGCGGGACGATGTTGCAGCCCGTGACGATGCCGGCGCGCGCGTCGAGGTCGGGCGTGAAGGTGCGCACGGAGCGCCCGAGGTTCTCGCGCAGCGACTCATAGGCGGCGAAGAAGAAGACCTTGTCTTTCCTGACGGGGCCGCCGATGCTGCCGCCGAACTGGTTGCGCTTGAACTCGGGCTTGCGCTCCGGGTCGAAGAAGTTGCGCGCGTCGAGGTTGTCGTTGCGGTGGAACTCGTAGAGCGAGCCGTGGAAGGTGTTGGTGCCCGACTTCGAGACCGCGTTGACCTGCCCGCCGAAGTTGCGCCCGTACTCGGCGCTGTAGGCGTTTGTCTCGACGCGGAACTCGCGGATCGCCTCCAACCCGAGCGACGTCCCGGCGGCGCTCCCGGCCGGCCCGTTGGTCAAGTCGTTCTGCGGCGTGCCGTCGAGCAGGTAGACGTTCGAGCGCGGGTCCTGCCCGTTGATGCTCGCGCCGACGCCGTGCGCGACGACCGAGCCGGTGTCGCGGTGCGGGTAGGCGATGACGCCCGGTTGCAGGAACGCGAGGTCCGTGTAGTTCCGGCCGTTGAGCGGAAGCTCACGCATGGCGCGCTCGCCGACGAGGAAGCTCAGCTCGGGCGTGCGCGTGTTGACCAGCTCGGCGTCGGACGTGACCGTGACCTGCTCCTCGACGCCGGCGGCCTCCATGCGTATGTCGAGCGTCGCCGACTCGTTGACGGTCAGGTTGATGCGCTCGAAGAGGTAGTTCTTGAAGGAGCCCTTGGCGGCGCGCACCTCGTAGGGGCCGACGGGGAGGCCGGCGAACGTGTAGCGCCCCTCGTCGTCGGAGACGGCGGTGCTCGCGCGCCCCGTCTCAAGGCTGGTGGCCTTCACCTCGGCGCCGGGGATGGCCGCGCCGTTGGCGTCGCGCACGTCGCCCGCGAGCGTGCTCGTCGTCTGCGCGCGGGCCGGCGCGGCTGAAAAAATGAGGGCGAGCGCGAGGCAGGCGAGCCTCGCGCAAAGAGGGTTAAGATGAGAAACGTTTTTCGGCATGTGGACGTATAACTCCGCGTTCGATGGCCACTGTCTGGGGCGACCCTTTATACTCCGCATTCTAGCAGGCGGTTTCAGATTTTGCGGAAAATCCGCCCCCGGCCGGCTGAAAATTAGAGGGGCGCGCGCTTTTTGCGCCCCTTTTCGCCGCAAAGAAAGTAAGCCGAAATCTCTGTCACGATGACCAAAAACGGCGCGCCCACTCCGCTCGACCGGCGCGCGCCGCGCACGCGACCCTTCGAGGAGAATCCGTCTTGAAGTCAAAGCTCCAGGCACTCGTACTTTTGTCCATTTCACTGTGCGCCGCCTTCGCCTTCGCGCCGAGCGCGTCGGCGCAGACGCACCGCGCCTCCGTGCTCGGCACGGTCACAGACCCCACGGGCGCGCCGGTGCCGGGCGTGGGCGTCAGGGTGACGAACCTCGGCACGGGCGAGGCGCGCACGGCGACGAGCAGCGGCGAAGGCCATTACGTCGTCGCGCAGCTCCCGCCCGGCTCCTACCGTCTGGAAGTCGAGGGGCAGGGGTTCGCCAAATACGCCCGGCAGGTCGAGCTTCACGTCAACCAGGAGCTGCGCGTTGACGCCGGGCTGCGCGTCGGCGGCCCGAGCGAGGAGACGGTCGTCGTGGACGACGCCGCTAACGTCGAGCTGCTGAAGAAGGACTCGGCCTCGCTCGGCGCGGTCATCGAGAACCGGCAGGTCGAGGGGCTCCCGCTCGACGGGCGCAACTTCTACGAGCTGGCACTGCTCGTCCCCGGCGCCGCGCCGCCCGCGCAAGGCTCGGCGGGTTCGGTGCGCGGCGACTTCGCCTTCTCGGTGAACGGCGCGCGCGAGGACTCAAACAACTTCCTTCTGGACGGCGTCTACAACGTAGACCCCAAGCTCAACACCTTCGGCGTGCGCCCGCCCGTGGACGCCATACGCGAGTTCGAGACGCTGACCTCGACCTACGACGCCGCGTTCGGGCGCTCGGGCGGCGCGCAGGTCAACGTCGTCTTGAAGTCCGGGACGAACTCGTTCCACGGCTCGCTCTACGAGTTCCACCGCAACGCCGCGCTGGACGCGCGCAACTTCTTCGCGCCCGCCGGCGAGCCCGCGCCCAAGTACATACGCAACCAGTTCGGCTTCACGGCGGGCGGCCCCGTCAGGCGCGACCGCACGTTCTTCTTCACAGACTACGAGGGCACGCGCTCGCGCGAGGGAATCACGCGCGTCGCCAACGTCCCGACGCTCGCCGAACGCGCGGGCGACTTCTCGCAGTCGTTCGACTTCTTCGGCCGGCCCGTCTTCGTACGCGACCCGTTCCGCGTCGACCCCGTCACGTTCCAGCCGCTCCCCTGCGACGCGCAGAGCCAGGCGGGCTGCTTCCCCGGCAACCGCATCCCCTTAGAGCGCCAGAGCGCCGTCGGCCGCGCCGTCGCCGCGCTCTACCCCGCGCCCAACCGCGCGACGCCCTTCGCCAACTTCGTCTCGTCGCCGACGCAGCGCGACCGCGCCGACAACTTCGACGTGAGAGTCGATCACGTCCTCGGGTCGAGTTCGACGCTCGCCTTCCGCTACAGCTTCGGCGACCGCGCGCTGTTCGAGCCGTTCGCGGGGCCGACGTTTTCGGCCGTGCCCGGCTACGGCAACGACGTGAACCGGCGCGCGCAGAACGCGATGGCCGGCTGGACGAAAGTCTTCGGCCCGGCCTTCGTCAACGACGCGCGCGTCGCCTTCAACCGCGTCGCCTCGGCCGTGTTACAGGAGAACCGCGCCGCGTCGGTCAACCGACAGGTCGGACTGCCCGACCTCTCGCCCGACCCGCGCGACGCCGGCCTGAGCTTCATCACCGTCACCGGCTTCTCGCCGCTCGGCGAGGAGTTCAACAACCCGCAGAACAGCGTGACGAACACCTTCCAGTTCCTCGACACGGCGACCTACACGCGCGGCCGGCACCTCTTCAAGTTCGGCGCGGACGTGCGCGCCGTCCAGCAGAACGCCTTCCGCGACGTGCAGGCGCGCGGCCTCATACAGTTCACGCCGTTCGCCTACACCGGCAACGCGCTCGGCGACCTCCTGCTCGGCTTCCCCACCGTGACGGGCGGCGCGCGCGTCGATAACGCGCAGCACCTGCGCGGCGAGAGCTACCACTTTTTCCTGAACGACCAGATACGCCTGACCGACCGGCTGACGCTTTCGGCCGGGCTGCGCTACGAGTACAACTCGCCGCCGGTCGATTCGGAAGACCGCGCGAACGTCTACGACACCGCGACGGGCACGCTCGTCGCCGTCGGGACGAACGGCGTCCCGCGCTCGGGTTACCGGCCCGACCGCAACAACTTCGCGCCGCGCGTCGGGCTGGCGTGGACTCCGGGCGATTCGGGCGAGACCGTCCTGCGCGCGGGCTACGGCGTCTACTACGACCAGTCGCCGCTCGCGCCGGGCGAGGCGCTCTACTTCAACCGCCCTTACTTCGACTTCAACCTCTTCTTCCCGCTGCCGCAGTTCGGCGTGCCGCTGACGCTCGACAACCCTTTCCCGGCGAACTTCCCCTTCGCGCTGCCCGACTCGGCGCTCGCCATCCAGCGCGACCTGCGCACGCCCTACATGCAGCACTGGAACGCGAACGTGCAGCACGAGCTTTGGCGGCGCGGCGTGCTCGAAGTCGCCTACGTCGGCTCGAAGGGGACGAAGCTGCTTTCGGCGCGCGACATCAACCAGCCGCGGCCGAGCGTGCTGCCGCAGGGGCTGCCCTTCGTCCCGCGCCCCAACCCGTTCTTCGACGACGTGAACCTCATCGAGTCGCGCGCCTCCTCCACCTACCACAGCATGCAGGCGCGCTTCCAGCAGCGCCTCTCCGCGGGGCTCGCGCTCCTCGGCTCCTACACGTGGTCGAAGTCGATTGACGACGCGTCGAACTTCTTCACCTCGGCGGGCGACCCGAACTTCCCGCAGAACTCCTACGACCTGCGGGCCGAGCGCGCGCTCTCGAACTTCGACGTGCGGCACCGCCTGTCGGTCAGCTACTCCTACGACCTCCCCGTAGGGCGCGGGCGCGCCTTCCTCGCCGACCGCGGGTGGCTTTCGACGCTCCTGACGGGATGGCAGACCTACGGCATCGTCACCGCGCAGACCGGGCGGCCCTTCACGGTCGCGCTCATACAGGAGTTCGACAACAGCGGGACGGGGCGCTCGTCGCTCGGCTTCGGCGCGAACGACCGCCCGAACGTGGTCGGCGACCCGAACGGCGGGCCGCGCACGCCCGAGCAGTGGTTCGACACCTCGGCCTTCACGTTCCCCGCGCCGGGCACGTTCGGCAACGCGGGCCGCAACATCCTGACCGGGCCCGGCTACCAGAACGTCAACGCCTCGCTCGTGAAGAACACCGCGCTCGGCGAGCGCGTGAGCCTGCAACTGCGCGCGGAAGTCTTCAACCTCTTCAACCACCCGAACCTGAACCTGCCCGACAACTTCCTGGGCTCGCCCACGTTCGGGCGCGTCACGTCGGCGCGCGACCCGCGCCACATACAGTTCGGCGCGAAGCTGCTGTTTTAGTGATCCCGACCGACCCGGCGAAAATTCATGCGTGTGAGATTCGAGATGAGCGAGTTGAGACAGACACGGCGCGGGCGGCGCGCGCTCCTGCTGGCGACGCCGCTCCTGCTCGCCTTCGCCTTCGTCACGGCCTGCGCCGCGCGCGCGACCGACCAGCCGCAGCCCCTTTCGGGCGGGGCTACTACGGCCGCCGATTCAAGCTCGACGGCGGTGGCCGCTCGGCCTTCGCCCCCGACGGACTCGACGCCCGCGACGCCCGGCGCGGAATCGGCGGGCACGGCGGCGGGAGTCAACGAGGGGGCGGGCGGGAAGGGCGGTGCGCCCGCGTTCGCGGCAATCGAGTGGCCGCAGTGGCGCGGGCCGAACCGCGACGGGCTTGCGGCAGGGGTCACTCCTCCGTCGGCGTGGCCGAAGGAGCTGAAGCCGCGCTGGCGCGTGACGGTCGGCGTCGGACACGCCTCGCCGGTCGTGAGCGGCGGCGTCGTCTACCAGTTCGCGCGGCAGGGTGAGGACGAGGTGCTGCTCGCGCTCGACGCCGCGACGGGCAAAGAGCTTTGGCGGAGCGCGCCCGCGCCCGCGCCCTACACCGTCAACCCGGCGGCGACGGGCCACGGCAAGGGGCCGAAGTCCACGCCGGTCGTGGCAAACGGGCGCGTCTACACGCTCGGCATCTCGGGTCTGCTCTCGGCGCACGACGCGAAGACGGGGCGCGTCGTGTGGCGCAAAGACTTCTCGAAGCAGTACCCCGTGACCTCGCCGCTCTACGGGACTTCGATGTCGCCGATAGTCGTGGGCGACCTTCTCGTCGCGCACGTCGGCGGTCACGACAAGGGCGCGCTCGCGGCCTTCGACGCCGCGACCGGCGCGCTCAGGTGGTCTTACGACGCCGACGGCCCCGGCTACTCCTCGCCCGTCGTCCTGACGGCCGGCGGCGAGCGGCAGATCGTCACCTTCACGCAGAAGGAACTCGTCGCGGTCTCGGCCGCGACGGGCGCGCTGCTGTGGAAGCTGCCGGCGAAGACCTCTTACGACACGAACTGCAACACGCCGGTCGTCTACAAGGACACGGTCGTCGTCTCGCTCGAAGAGCAGGGGCTCGTCGCCCTGCGCCCCGCGCGCGAGGGCGGCCGTTGGGCTGCGCGCGAGGTCTGGCGCAACTCGGAGAACGAGCTTTACATGAACACGCCCGTGCTCCACGGCTCGACGCTCTACGGCCTCTCGACGCGCAAGAAGGGGCAGTTCTTCGCCGTGGACGCGGCGACGGGCAAGACCGTCTGGCAGGGGCCGGGGCGCATGGGCGAGAACGCATCCATCGTGAACCTCGCCGGCGTGCTGCTCCTGCTGACGAACGACGCCGTGCTCTACGTCCTGCCGGCCGGCGCCGCCACGTTCGCGCCGTCGGCGCAGTACACCGTCGCCACGTCGCAGACGTGGGCGCACCCCGTCTTCCTCGGCGACCAACTGCTCGTCAAGGACGAGACGACGCTCGCCGCGCTCTCACTCCGCTAGAAATAACATTCGGCCATGACTGAATGCCATTCCGCCGCGCGGGAATATCATTCCCCTGCGACGGAATGGCATTCAGTCATGTGGGAATAACGTTCCGCCACGCGGGAATGGCATGCCCGCACGCCGAAACGCCATTCCCGCGGGTGGGAATGGCGTTTCGGTCGACGGGAATGCCGTCCCCGCGCGCGGGAATGGCGTGCGTACGGTCTAATCTCGTTCAGTCGGTGAGCTTGTAGCAGGCCATCTCGGTGGCGTTGCGGACGAGGAGGCGGCCGCCGGCGATGGCGGGGACGTTCCATGTGCGCCCTTGCAGGGCGGGGAAGCGCGAGAGTTCCGTGTGGCCGGCGGGCGTGGCACGGACGAGCGCGACCTCGCCCTCCTCGGTCGTGACGATGAGGTGGCCGCTGGCTAAGACGACCTGCCCGTAGCCGTAGCCGCGCGCCTTCCACTTCTGCTGCCCCGTCTCCAGTTCGACGCACGTCAGCATCCCCTCGTCCAGCCCGTAGACGTGACCCTCGTGGAAGACCGAGCTGTTGAACTTGTTCTTCATCGACGCGCGCTCCCACACGGGCGCGGCCGAGAGCTTGCCGCCCGCGCCGCCGACCTCGACGAGCGCCGCGCCCTTGCCGTAGCCGGCCGAGACGAAGAAGCGGTTGGGCCCCGTCACGATGGGCTGCGCGACGTTGACGCCGATGGAGTTGGCCCACGGGAAGTCCCAGAGCACCGCGCCGTCCTCGGGCGCGAGCCCCGCGACGCGGCGCGCGGTGACGGCGAGTATCTGGCGGCGGCCCGCGAGCGTCACGAGCATCGGCGACGTGTAAGAGGCCGTGTCGCCGAGCGCGCCCCACGCGTGAGCGCCCGTCCGCGCGTTGTAGGCGACGACCGACTTGCCGTTCCCGCCGCCCGGGATGACTATCACCTTGTCGTCAACCACCAGCGGCGACGCCGCCATCCCCCACGGGATGTTCGACGCGCCCGCGTCCTTCAGAATGTTCTTCGACCAGATGAGCTTGCCGGTGCGCGCGTCGAGGCAGCGCAGCTCGCCCAGAGCGCCGAGCGCGTAGAGACGCCCTTCGTGCCACGTCGGCGTCGCGCGCGGGCCGTCGCCGGTCGAGTCCGCGTAGAGCGCGTCCCATCCGTGCGTCCAAAGCTCGCGCCCCGTCTCGACGTTGTAGGCGGCGACGACCTCCTGCCCGCGCCGCTGCTCGATGGTGTAGGCGAGGCCGTCGGCCACGGAGAAAGAGGCGTAGCCGCCGCCCGAAGGCTGCTTCCAGAGCTGCTGTAAGCCCCCCTGCCAGTTCGTCCGTATCGGCTGCTCGTCGTAGCGCCCGTCGCGCGAGGGGCCGCGGTAGTTCGTCCAGTAGTTCCGGCGCGCGGGCGCAGGGGCCGCCGCCGCGGGCTGGCCCGCGACGGCGGCCGCGGGCTGCGCGGCCGCCGCGTCCGTGGACGCAGGCGCGCCGGGCGCGGGCGTCTGCGCGGCCGGGTCTGCGACGGGGCTCGCCTGCGGGTCTGCCGCCGCCGCCGTCGCGGCCGCGTCGGCCGGGGCGCCGGCCTGTTGCTGCGCGGCGCGGTGGCGCTCAAGCTCGTTGAAGTGCGCCTCCGCGTTCGGGTCGGTGGCCCGGCGCGTGCCGAAGAGGAGGTAGGCGTAGGTCGCGCCGAGCACGAGGACGAGTATCGCGCCGAGCACCTTGAACTCGTGCCCGGGGCGCGTCAGCAGCAGGACGAGCCCGACGGGCGGCGCGACGACGCACGCCGCCAGCACGACCGGCCAGGAGTGATACCAGGGCGTCCGCCTCTCGGTCGTTTCACCGCGCGTCTCTTCGAGCATGTTCGTCGCTCCTGTGGCTAAAATCGGAAGGGAGGGCGCTGCCGGTCGCAGGCGCCCTCCCGTATAGACGGCGCGGGCCGGCCGCATGTTCCTAGAATGCGCCGGCCCGCGCCTTTAGTCCACCCGGCGGGCGACTATTTCGCCGCCGTCCCGATGGCGTAGAGGTTCTTCTCGCCGCGTATGAAAATCTTGCCGTCGGCGACCGCCGGCGAGGCGTAGACCGGCTCGCCCAGCGAGTTCGTCCGCAGGACTTCGTGTTTGGGGCCGGCCTTGATGACGAAGGTGTCGCCGTCCTCGCTCGTCAGCAGGATCTTGCCGTCGAAGGCGACGGGCGACGCGGTGAAGGTGGCTGGGACGGGGACGCGCCCGCCCTCGTACTTGACCTCGCCCGTGCGCGCGTCGAGGCACGTCATGACGCCCTTGTCGTTGAGGAGGTAGATGTAGTCGCCGTAGAGAATCGGCGACGGGACGTAGGCCGTGCCCTTCGTGTACTTCCAGACGATGTCGGCGTCCTTCAGCTCGCCCGACGCGCCGAGGCGGACGGCGTAGGCCAGCTTGGCGGGGAAGCCCGTCGAGACGACGACCATGTCGTGCCCCACGGTGGCGACCGGCGAGGGGATGGCGTTGCTCTCAAGTCCCTTCGAGCGCCAAAGCTCCTTGCCCGTCGCCGGGTCGTAGGAGATGACGGACTCGGTGCCGCTGGCGATAAGCTCGGTGCGCTTGCCCGTGTTGACGAGGAGCGGCGTGGCCCAGCTCACCTGCACCTTGCGCGGCGTGCGCCAGACCTCCCTGCCCGTCTTCTTGTCGAGCCCGACGATGTAGGAGTTCCGCCCCTCCTCCTCGTCGGCCTGCACGATGACGAGGTTCTGGAAGAGCACGGGCGAGGTCGCCGCCCCCATCCCGAGCGTGCCCACCTTGCCGGGCATGAACTTCCACGCCATCTTCCCATTCACGTCGTAGGCGTAGAGCCCTTCGGTGCCGAAGTACGCGAAGACCATCTTGCCGTCGGTGGCGGGCGTCGATGCGGCGTAGGAGCTTTTGCGGTGGCGGTCGTCGTAGGGCGTGCCCTCCCACGCGGTCTGCTCCCATGCGACGCGGCCCGTGTCGCGGTCGAGCGCGATGACCTTGAAGGTGTGCTTGCGGTCTGCGCCGACGCTGTCGGGGTGCTTCCACTCCTGCCCCTCTATCTTGTGCACGGCCGACTTCGCGCCGGGGACGACCGGCCCTTCGACGGCCGTCGTCACGAAGACGCGCTTGCCCCAGACGACGGGGCTCGAATGCCCCTTGCCCGGGAGCGGCGTCTTCCAGCGGACGTTCTTCGCCTCGCCCCACTCCTCGGGCAGACCCTTCTCGGCCGAGACGCCCGAGCCTTCGGGGCCGCGCCACTGCGGCCAGTTCGTGTCGCCGGCCGCCGACGTGCCGGCGGCGGAGAAGGCGAGGGCGGTTAGTACGAGCGCGGGCAGGGCGGAAAGAATTTTGGCTGACGGTTTCACTGTGTAATTTCCTTCAAGAATGAGTTTGCAAAGTTACTTCGCGGCCTTCGCGGGCGGCGCGGCCGGCGTCGCGTCGGCGACGCCGAAGACGTGGTTGATGCCACGGACGATGAGCATCCCGTCGCTGATGGCGGGCGTCGCCATCAGGACTTCGCCCATCGGGTTGACCGAGAGCAGCTCGTGCTTGGGGCCGGCCTTGACGACGAAAATCTCGCCGTCCTCGCTCGAAAGGTAGAGCTTGCCGTCCGAGCCGACGGGCGAGGCCGTGAACGCGCCGCCGCGGTCGGCGAGGCGCTGCTGGTAGACGCGCTCGCCGGTGGTCGCGCCGTAGGCGGTGACGACGCCCTGGTTCGAGAGCATGTAGAGCAGGTCGCCGTAGAGAATCGGCGTCGGCATGTACGGGCCGCCGCGCCCCTTGCTCCAGGCCATGAACTCGCTCGACTCCTTGCCGTCCTTCAGGGTGATGTCGCCGTTGGCGCCCGGCCGGATGGCGTAGATGGGCTGGATGGGGCGGTAGCCGCTGGTGACGTAGATGAGGTCGTGGCCGAAGATCGGGGTCGGCGTCGTAATCTCGGAGTTGGGCGTGAGCCGCCAAAGCTCCTTGCCCGTCAGAGGGTCGTAGCCGCGTATGGCCTTCGTGCCGTTGGTGACGAGTTCGGCGCGCGTCTTCCCCTCGTAGACCGTGGGCGTGGCCCACCCGGGCAGCTCGCCCTCGCGCATCGTCTTCCAGACCTGCTTGCCGGTCTTGATGTCGTAGGCGGCGATGAACGAGCCCTTCTGGATGTCGGCCTGGACGATGACGAGGTTCTTGTAGATGACGGGCGAGCTGGCGTACTCCCACTGATAATCCGGGTCGTAGAACCAGCCGGCGTCGAGCACGCCGATGTCCTGCTTCCAGAGGAGCTTGCCCGAAAGGTCGTAGTTGTAGAGTCCTTCGGAGCCGAAGAGGACGACGAGGTGCTTGCCGTCTGTGGTGGGGGTGGAGGCGGCGTGCGAAGACTTCGGGTGCCGCTTGACCTTCGGCACGCCCTCGTAGGCCACGCGCTCCCAGACGACCTTGCCCGTCTTCTTGTCGAGCGCGTAGACCTTCCACGCGTGCTTCGGGTCGTTCTTCACCGGCTCGACGTCGCCGTAGAGCCCGAAGCGCGCCTCGGGCTTCTCCTCCGTGCTGACGGCCGAGACGACGAAGACGCGGTCGCCCCAGACGACGGGGCTGGCGTGCGAGAGCCCGGGGATCGGCGTCTTCCAGACGACGCCCGCGGACTTCGTCGCGTCCCACTTCACCGGCGCGGGCTTCCCCTCGGCCACGCCCGAGGCGCTTGAGCCGCGGAACTGCGGCCAGTTCTGCGCCCGCGCGGCCGACGCGGCCAGGCACAGGCAGAAGAGCGAGAGAGCGAGTCTTTTCATGTTTGACCTCTGTCTACTGGCTGCTTTCAACCCTCTTGAGGAGCGTCGTGTTCGCCCCCTGCTTGAGGCTGAGGCCGGTGACCTTGCCGTCCACGACGTTGAAGGTGAAGGTCAGGCCGGCGAACTCGGCGGGGCGGAAGGTCTTCTGGTCGACCGCCATCAGCGTGAGCGGGCCGCCGCCGCCCGTCCCTATGAGCCGCCCGTCCTTGAGCGTGACGTTTATCTCCGGGCCGGGCTCGCCCTTGTACTTGCCGACGTAGGACTGGAGCACGCCCGCGTCCACCTCGGGCGGCGGCTGCGCGCCGGCCTTCTTGAGCATCTCGACGACGGCGGCGTTCTTCGGGTCTGAGCCGGCGGCGAAGAGCGCGGCCGTCAGCGTCTCGGCGGGCACCTTGCCCGTCTCAAGCGCCGCCGTGACCAGCTCGGCGTTGCCCGAGCGCACGCCTTCGAGCAGCACGTCGCCGGCGCCCTCGGCGCTCTTGGCGAGGATGGCGCGGACGGTGCCGGTGTGCCCCTTCTGCAAGGCCCAAGATATCGCGGTCGCGCCGTAGAAGGTGTCTTTGACGTTGACGTCCGCGCCGCGCTCGATGAGGAGTTTGACGACCTCCGTGTTGCCGCGCTCGGCCGCCTTGAAGAGCGCGGTCGCGCCGTAGCGGAACTTGGCGTTAACGTCCGCGCCCTTGTCGAGCACGGCCTTGACCTCGGCGGCGTCGCCCTTGCGCGCGGCCTCGTAGAGCTGTTCGTTGAGCGCCTGCTTCGGGTCGGCCTGCGCCGCCGCGGGCGCGGCGAGCGCGA
>DASWNR010000446.1:0-14217 GCA_036399155.1 Pyrinomonadaceae bacterium | reverse complement strand
GCGTTCGAGGAGCTGTACTCGCGGCACTCGCGGCGGGTTTATTCGCTGTGCCTGCGGATGACGGCGAACACGGCCGAGGCCGAGGATCTGGCGCAGGAAGTCTTCATCCAGCTCTACCGCAAGGCGGGCTCTTTCCGCGGCGAGTCCGCCTTCACGACCTGGCTGCACCGGCTCACGGTCAACCAGGTGCTGATGCACTTCCGGCGGCGCGGGGTGAGGATGGAGCAGGTGACGGAGGACGGCGAGTCTCCGCAGCAGGTCGTCCAGGGGACGGAGGACTATTCGCGGATGCCGGTGGTGGACAGGATAGCGCTCGACAAGGCGGTCTCGCAGCTCCCGCCGGGGTACCGCGCCGTGTTCGTCCTCCACGACGTCGAGGGGCACGAGCACGAGGAGGTGGCGAGGCTGCTGGGCTGCTCGGTCGGCACCAGTAAGTCCCAGCTCCACAAGGCCAGGATGAAACTCAGGACGCTGCTGACGACCGGCAAGAGGTCGAGGCGCAGGGTCATGGCTCGTGTGCCCACGGCCTGAGCGTTGAGAGAAAGTTTTGACGGGTTTGCAGTCGAAGCCCCGCCGGTCTGAGTTGACCGGCGGGGCTTCGACTTTGGTCTTTTAAGACGGGCTGGGGCTCTCTCGTGCGGGCGGGCGCGGTTTGTGTCCGGCGTGCGTATTTGCGAGGATGAGCCGCGATGCCGGAGGATTCGAGAGTCCTGCGCCTTGGCGACATGATCCTGCGACGCAAAGGTTCGCCCGCGCAGAGGCTCGTGCAGGCGTTCATCAGCGTCGCGCTCCGCCTCTTCTTCCGGCGCATCGAGACGAGCCGCGCAGGGTTCGTGCCGAAGGCGGGCGCGCTCGTCTTCGTCCTCAACCACCCGAACGGGCTCATCGACCCGGGGCTGGTCTTCGTCGCGCTCCCGCGCCGCATCTCCTTCCTCGCCAAGTCGACGCTCTTCCGCCTGCCCGTCATCGGTTGGCTTTTACGCACGGTCGAGGCGCTCCCGCTCTACCGCCGCGCGGACCCGGGCGAGGACACTTCGCAGAACCTCCGCACGTTCGAGGCGTGCCGCCGGCTGCTGCTGCGGGGCCGCTGCATCGCGCTCTTCCCCGAGGGCGTCTCGCACAACGAGACGCAGCTCCGGCCGGTCAAGACCGGCGCGGCGCGCATCGCGCTCGGCGCGGCCGTCCCCGGCCTCAAGGTCGTTCCCGTCGGGCTCTACTACACCTCCAAGACTTCGTTTCGCGGCGAGGCGCTGTTGCGCTTCGGGGAGCTTCTGGACGTGCCTTCGGTCGAGCCGGACGAGGGCGGCGAGCCGCCGCGCGAGGCCGTGCGCGAGCTTTCGGCGCGCATCGAGGCGGCACTGCGGGGCGTGACTTTGAACGTCGAGTCGGAGGAGCAGCTAGACGCCGCGCGCAAGGCCGAACGGCTCTTCTCGTCGGTCTACGAAGGCTTGAACATGAGGGTGCCGCTGGCGGAGCGTTTCGACTTCCTGCGAAGGCTCTCGGCGCAGCTTTTCGCGCGCCTCTCGGCCGCGAAAGATTCGGAGGAGCTGCGTCGGCGCATACTCCGCCACGAGGCCGAGCTGGCGCGCACCGGGATAACGCCCGAGAACCTTTCGCTCTCGGGACACTCGCGCTGGTACGTGCTGCGCCACTTCCTTCTGCGCGCCGCCGCCCTGCTCGCGCTCTCGCCGCTGACCATCGTGGGCGCGTTGCTTCACCTGCCGGCTTACCTCCTGTGTACGCTGCTCGCGCGACTCTTCCCGCGCCACGGCGTTGACGAGATTGCGCCGACGGTCAAGATTCTGGCGGCGATGCTTTTCATGCCCCTGACGTGGCTCGCCCTCTCGGCGTTCGCCTTCGCGCGCTGGGGCTGGACGGCGGCGCTCGTCGCGCTCCCGCTCGCCATCCTGTGCGGCTACGTGGCGCTGCGCTCGCTCGAAGAGTTGTACGACATGCGCGGCTGGTTCAAGGCTCTGCTGCTGCTCGCGCGTCGCCGGCAGCTCTTCCTGCGGCTGCTCATCGAGCGGCGCGCGCTACAGGACGCGCTGAGCCGGATGGACGCTCCCGGCGAGGACGGAAGCGGTGATATCATCTCGCCCCGATGACTAACAGACGACTCCTACTCATCAGCAACGGCTCGGAGCTGATCGGCGACAACCCGAGCGAGTTCTTCCACGCCGCGCTCAGGGACTTCCTCGGCGGCGAGGTGCGCCGTGTCCTCTTCGTGCCCTTCGCGGCGGTCACCGCCTCGGAGGACGCGTACAGGGACAAGGTGCGCAGGCACTTCGGCCCGATGGGCTACGAGGTCGAGTCGCTCCACGAGGCGTCGGACGCGCGCGCCGCCGTGGAGTCGGCGGACGCCATCGCGGTCGGCGGCGGGAACACGTTCAAGCTGCTGCGCGGGCTCTACGACGCGGACGTGGTCGAACTCATCCGCGAGCGCGTAAGGGCTGGGATGCCCTACGTCGGCTGGAGCGCCGGCTCGAACGTCGCCTGCCCGACCATCCGCACGACCAACGACATGCCCGTCGTCGAGCCGCCGTCATTTAACGCGCTCGCCCTCGTCCCCTTCCAGCTTAACCCGCACTACACCGACTACCACCCGCCCGGCCACATGGGCGAGACGCGCGACGAACGCCTCGGCGAGTTCGTCCACATGAACCCCGGCGTCCGCGTCGTGGGCATCCGCGAGGGGACGATGCTCCGCGTCGAGGGCGACGAGATTAAACTCCTCGGCGGCAAGCCCGCGCGCCACTTCCTCAAGGGTGAGGAGCCGCGCGACCTCGCGCCCGAAGAGTCTTTCAGCTTTCTCTTACAGGGATGAGACAGTATCAGGAGCTTCTCAAGGCCGTCCTCGCGCGCGGGGTCGGGCACGACGACCGGACGGGCGTCGGCACCGTCTCGTGCTTTGGCTACCAGACGCGCTACGACCTGCGCGAGGGCTTCCCCATCGTCACGACCAAGCGCGTCCCCTTCCGCTGGATAGCCGAAGAGCTGTTCTGGTTCCTCTCCGGCGACACCAACGAGGCGACGCTGCGCGCGGCCGGCGTTGACATCTGGAAGGAGTGGGCCGACCTCGAACACACGGGCCGCTTCGGGCGCGAAGAGGGCGACCTCGGCCCCGTCTACGGCTACCTCTGGCGCTCGTTCGGGGGCCGCTACCCCGTGCGCGACGGCGTTGACCAGATAGCGCGGCTCGTGAGCGAGATACAACGCAACCCGAACTCGCGCCGCCTCATCGTCACCGGCTGGGACCCGCGCGTCGCGGACTCGGTCGACCTGCCGCCCTGCCACACGCTCTTCCAGTTCAAGGTCGAGCGCAACCGTGTGCTCCACTGCCAGCTCTACCAGCGCTCGGCCGACGCCTTCCTCGGCGTCCCCTTCAACATCAGCTCCTACGCGCTTCTGACGCACATGCTCGCGCACGTCTGCGGGCTCGAAGTCGGCGAGTTCGTCCACACCTTCGGCGACCTGCACGTCTACAGGAATCACCTCGCGCAGGTCGAAGAGATTCTCTCGCGAGAGCCGCTCGCGCTCCCGCGCCTTGAGATACGCGACGAGGGCGGCTCCTTGCGCGGGCTCGAAGGCTTGCTCGCCTTCCGCTACGAGCACCTGAGCCTCGTCGGCTACAAGTCGCACGGCAAGATAGAGGCGCCCGTCGCCGTCTGAACGGCCGGGCCTCGGCGGACGACCTTCCGAGTTTATAAGGGCATGGCGATAACAGGCATCGTGGCGGTTGACAGGAACCTTGCCATCGGCAAGGGCGGGAGGCTGCCGTGGCACTACCCGGCCGACCTGAAGTTCTTCAAGGAGCAGACGCTCGGCAACGCGTGCGTGATGGGCTACAGGACTTGGCTCTCGCTCAAGCGCCCTCTGCCCGGAAGGCTGAACGTCGTGCTGACGGGCCGCGCGGAAATCGAGCCGCGCGAGTCGGTCGTGTGGCTGAGGGACAGGCAGTCGGCGCTCTCGCTGCGCGAGTACATGAAGTGCGACCTCTTCGTCATCGGCGGCGCGCAGGTCTTCGAGGCGTTCCGCGAAGAGATTGACCGCTGGCTCGTCACAGAAGTCCCGCTCGCCGTCGAAGGCGCGGACACCTTCATGCCCCGGGACTTCCTCCGCGGCTTCGCCGCGCGCGACACGCGCGACCTCGGCGACGGACTCAAAGTCACCGCCTACGAGCGGGAGGGCTGATTCCCTTCCGACACGTCAGCCTTTGAACGTCAGGGGCGGCAGGTCTAACGCGCGCGCGGCCCACGGCACAGCCGTCCCCAACTGCCGCCGCTGAACCGCGCGGACGCGCGGGGCGTCGCTTATCTCCGGCAGGCCGGCGCGCGAGGCGAAGTAGCCGCAGACCCGGGCCGCGACTTCGGGCGCGTCGGGCAAAATCTTTTCGGGCTCAGGCCCTCCCTCGTAAGCCAGGCTCGGCAGCCAGAAGCCGAGGTCGAGTCTCGGGTTGGACAGACAAGCGAGATTCCAATCCACGAACACGACCCGCCCCTCCGTGACGCAGACACCAGACGCAGCGCCGGCGTGTAACCGCCCTCGACGCGCCGCCACGACTCGACCCTCGCGCCGATAAGACGTTCCACCCGCGAAGCCAGTTCCCGTCCGACCAAGTCTTCATCCATCCCGCTAAACGCCGCCGTTCGCGCCCGCGCTATAGCTCAATCCAGTAGCGCGATATGAGCTTCCCCGACCTCTTCGACACCGCCTGACTTTGAAGCCTGCCGCCATTCCCCTCGATGACCTTAGCCGATGCCAAGTTGTCAGTGTCGCAAGTCAGGAGCGCGCGATTCAGACCTAGTCTTCTCGCCTCCGCGAGCGTTAGCCTCAGGATTAACTTGCCGTAACCTTTCAGCCTCTCCGACGGGCGGATGTCAAAGCCGACGTGGCCTCCTTCGTCCTCCAGGTCAGGTGTGAGGTGGTGGCGGACGCTACTCCTACCGATGGGGCGGCGACCCGACGTGAGCCAGAAGGTGCTGTAGGGGACGCGGCCGGGCGAAACGCCGATACCGCGCGCGCCGTCTAAGAGCCCGCGGAGGTACGCGGGGAAATCCTCAAGGGCGGGTCTGTAACGGGGGTCGCCGGCGAGGGAATACTCCTCGGCCATCGCGAGGAACTCCGGCCACGGCTCTTCGGTGGGTTCAACGAGTGTGGCCTCTGGCGTTCTCATCTCACACCCCCGGTGGACGCATGACGCCGCGCATCACCCGCCCGCCGGCGCCCCGTCATGCTATTAATCAAACACCTCGACCGTATCACCCGCCGATAAAACGCCTTCGACTAAAACGGCGCAGTATACGCCCGCAAAGGCTTCGTGTGCCTGTGCAACTTTGCGTAGGACTTCCGGGTTGTGTTCGCCGGTATCCGGGTCGAGTGAAATCATCTTACAACGCGGGTCGCGCTCCAGTATCGCAACCACCGCCTCTGACCCGAGGCGCAGTTTGCGACCGACCAATTCGTCCTCGGAAAAGCCGTGCCCCGACGTGAGTTCGATATAGATGTTAGACCGGAAGCGCCTTTTATCAACCGGACTGCCCAGTTCCTCTCCGATCTGCCTAACGGTTTGCAGACTGATAAGTGAGACCGGGCGGCAGTCGGTCAGCGCGCGGTCTGAACGCACGAGCGTGAGATGATTTTCACCCCGCAGTCCTTCGCCGAGCATCTCTATCAACGCCGGATTGACGATGGCGACGACCGCGCCCGAAGGCGTCACGACATCCAACGTCATGTCCCCCGGCTCGGCATTCGCCGGCGTGACCCCCGGCGCGATGCTCTTCGCTTCGAGCAAATTCGGCGGTCTCACCGCCCTCTCCGGGTAACGGAACTTTGGACGATAGAGCAGCATTTGTTGCTGCACATTAGCGTTCAGGTAGGGAAACCCTTTCCGCGCGCCTGAATTCCTGAAGGCGTAGCAGCGGTCGCCGTAAAAGCCCGAGAATCCCATGAACGACTCGGTCAGCATCTCGCCGGCCATACTTTTCACCGGGTAGCGCCATAAACTTTCGACGGTTCCGACGATCTTCACATCAGTATCTCCCCTCACCCACCCGCGCCCTACAATGAAGAGATCTAACGCCGGCATCACCCGTCATTTTCATATCTATTAACTTTTCAACTATTCAGTACAATAACGGGAGCCCGATTTTATTGAACAGGCAAGGATGCGAATACTAAGAGGTAGAACAACACTGTACACAGACACGTAAGACCGGAACCCATAAAAATTAATCCCAGTGTGTACCTCAATTTGTTTAGCTGCCAAACCCCAGCATCCCCAGCCCAAAGTTCTCTAGTCCTTATGACATCAAGGGAAACAATGCACCGTGTCATCCTCATTTGAATGATGTGGAGCTTTCTAATGAATAAGAAGAAGCAGAATGATGCGGCGCCTTGGAGTATTATTCCGGCAAACGCAAGCAGGCGCCCCCACAGAGGCAATGGACGAATGACCTGTATGGTGACCTGTGTAAGAATTAGAATGACCACTCCGAGCGATAAAGTAATATAGAGCATGATATGTTTTATGTCCTCTCGGACTAATGCAATCATGTTTTTAATATACTCAAGTTTATGTTCGTCTTTCCCTTCAAGGGGGCTAGGCGTCTGAACTATTTCAAGTGAAGTCTTTGTTTCCATGCTATTAATCTCCTTTTCCGGCTAAGTTCTATTGGGATCGATTAGAGCAGGCAATCAATAACAGAACATATTGTCTAGCGCCCGGCATCGCCCGCCTGTATTAACCCGTTGTGGCTAACGTGAGAGTAAGAAACGTGCGGGAAAGATATTACCCCAGGTGGGTGTCGATGTTGATCGAGGCGAAGGGTGCGTGCCGTTGTGAGCGTGTATCCTGCCACCGCCCGCCAGCGCTTTCAACAGTTTTCTATTATGTTTGACTAAGCGGCGGCGGCGAGCGGGAGTTTGACGGTGAAGGTCGTGCCGAGGCCGGGGCCGGGGCTCGCGGCGGTAATCGTCCCGCCGTGTAGCTCGGCGAGGTTGCGCGCGATGGCGAGGCCGAGGCCGAGGCCGCCGTGCAGCCGCGTGCTCGTGCCGTCGGCCTGCCGGAAGCGGTCGAAGATGAAGGGCAGGAAGTCGGGGCTGATGCCGCAGCCGTCGTCGCTGACGGACAGCTCCGCGTCGGCGCCCGCGCGCCGCAGGCGCACGCCGACACCGCCCCCCGCGTTGGTGAACTTGATGGCGTTCGAGAGGAGGTTCCAGACCACCTGCTGGAGGCGGCCCGCGTCGCCCGAGACCTGGCGCGCCGTGGCGTCGAGCGTCACTTCGAGCCGGATGCCCTTCGACTCGGCCGCGAGCTGGACGGAGTCGATGGCGGCGCCCACGACCGACGCCAGATCGACCGGCGCGATGTTGAGGCGGAGCTTGCCCGTGATGATGCGCGACACGTCGAGGATGTCTTCGACGAGCTGCGCCTGCGCCTTCGCGTTGCGCTCGATGGTCTCAAGCCCGCGCCGCACGGTGGCCTCTTCGAGCCCCGCGTGGCGGAGCATGTGCGACCAGCCGATGATGGCTGTGAGCGGCGTGCGCAGCTCGTGCGAGACGGTGGCGAGGAACTCGTCCTTGAGGCGGTTCGCCTCCTCGGCTTCGGTGCGCGCCGCGCGCTCGCGGACGAGCAGGCGCTGGCGCTCGGCGACCTCGGCTTCGAGCAGCGCGGCCTTGCGTTGCAGCTCGACGATGGCGAGGAGGCGTTCGTCCGCGCCCGCGTGCGCCGTGTAGCTCTCGGCCGGGATGACGCGCGAGTGCTCGGCGCAGACGTGCGCGAGCGGGCCGGCCTGCGGGTCGCCGCCGAAGCAGCTCATCGGGTAGGCGCAGAAGAGCGTGAAGGGGCGCGACTTTTGTAGCCCGTTCCAGAGCGCTTCGAGGCTGAGCGCGGCGTCGCACCTGCCGTCCGCCCAGAGCAGCGCGACCATCTCGCCGAAGACGCGCACGCGACGGCCGCCCGCCGACACGCGCTCGATGAGCCCGCCGACGGCCTCCTGAAAGCGCGAAGGCTCGGGCGCGTCGCCGACCATGAAGCCGGAAAGCGTCTCGGCCGCGTCGAGCGTGACGAGCCGGCCGCGCTGTCGCTCCGCCTCCGGGTCGTGCCCGCGTGCGCGCAGGCGCGCGTCGAGCCCTTCGCGCCGCTCGGACTTCGCGACGACGAGGCAGGAGTCGCCCTCTTCGAGCCCGGCGGCGAGGAAGTCCGACAGGGTGTCCAAAAGGAAGTCGTCCGACTCGTAGAACTGTACGAGGTGCCCGTCGCCGCGCGGCTCGTCCCATCCGGAACGCGGCGCGAGCTCGCCCGCGGAGGCTCGGAGCGTGTTGCCCGCCACGACGCCGCGCGCCGACTTATCGTTTCTTAAAGTCTGAACCACGGGTGTCTCCTGCCGGAGCGTGCGGTCTCGGCGCGGCCGGTGCGTCGGGACGAAAGGAGTTTTGAAGTCAACTTCGCGACGGAAGGGGTTTGGCGAAATCTCCGATGCATTCTACGCCGCCCGCGCCGCTAAAGCCAGAGCGTTCCGGCCCACACGAGTTGGCAGGCTTCAGCGGCCGCCGAGTGAGGGCACGTCGAGCATGTCGTGGCGCGTGATGATGCCCGTGATGCGGCCGAACTCTTCGACGAGCACGGCCGGGTTGCGGCGCAGCAGGCGCGTGACCTCGGACGAGGTCGCGTCCACGTCCACGACGGGGAAGGCCGGCTCCATCAACTGGCTCACGGGCGACGCGAGCAGGTCGCGGTCGCCGAGCACCTTGGCGAGCAGGCGGTTCTCGCGCACGGAGCCCACCGACTTGCCCTCCTCGATGACGGGCATCTGCGTCACCCCGTGCTTGTCCATCTGCGCCAGCGACTCGGCGACCGTCTCGGATGGCGCGACCGAGAGGATGCGCGGGCGCTCGCCCGCCGCCTTTGTCGAGCTGATGAGCCCGGCGTTCAGGCGCTTCGGCTCAAGCAGGCGCTTCTCCTTGAGCCACTCGTCCGAGTGGTGCTTGGTCAGGTAGTGCTCGCCCGTGTCGCAGACGATGAAGACGACGACGCCCGACTCGTCGAGCCCGCCCGCGACCCTGAGCGCGGCGGCGAGGTTCGTCCCCGTCGAGCCGCCGCAGAAGATGCCCTCCTCCCGGCCCAGCCTCCGCGACCACTCGAACGACTCGCGGTCGGTGACGTTGACGATCTCGTCCACGTAGCGCATGTGGACGTTGGGCGGGACTATCTCCTGCCCGATGCCCTCGACAAGGTACGGCGTCACCTCGTGCGTGCGCCCCGTCTCCTTGTAGGTCTTGAAGACCGAGCCGTAAGGGTCTGCGCCGACGACGCGTATGTTCGGGTTCTTCTCCTTCAGGTACCTCCCGGTGCCAGAGATGCTGCCGCCCGTGCCGAGCCCCGAGACGAAGTGCGTGATGCCCCCCTCGGTCTGCTCCCAAAGCTCGGGCCCGGTCGTGCGGTAGTGAGCCTCCGGGTTGTTGGGGTTCGAGTACTGGTCGGGGTAGAAGCTGTTCGGCGTCTCGCGCGCGATGCGGCGCGCGGTCTCGACGTAGTGGTCGGGCGTGCCCGGCTTGGCCGTCGCCGGGACGACGACCACGTCCGAGCCGAGCGCCTTCAGGTACCTGACCTTCTCGACCGAAGCCTTCTCGGTCATGACGAAGATGCAGCGGTAGCCGCGCACGGCCGCCACCAGCGCGAGCCCGATGCCCGTGTTGCCCGAGGTGGCCTCGATGACCGTGCCGCCGGGCTTGAGCGTGCCCTCGCGCTCGGCGGCGTCGATCATCGAGACGCCGATGCGATCCTTGACCGAGTAGCCGGGGTTGAGGCTCTCCATCTTCGCCAGCACGGTCGCCTTGAGCCCCTCGGTCAGGCGGTTGAGCCGGACGAGCGGCGTGCGGCCGATGAGCTGGAGGATGTTCTCGTAGTAGTTCATAAGTTCTCCGACGCGGACGATTTCGAGCAGGATAAAGACTTTCACTTTTATACAACGGAACTCACGCGGGCCGCTAACGCTCCGTCAGACGGCCCGGTCACACGCCGACAGTTTTGCATCGTACAGACGCGTGCCGGGCGGGCTTTTATACTCCGGGCACGTTAGCAAGGGGGAAAGGTCGGAGGGCGCGGCGCGCCACGCGGCAGCCGCGCCCTCCGGTTTTATGTACCCGCCCGCACGCGTCCCCGCCGAAGCACCCCGAGGGCCCCGACCGTATGAAGGCCGACCTGCCGCGCAAGGACTGACCAGGGGGGAGTCCGTAATCAGGCGTAACGGCGGAGGGCGCGGACGCCGAGCACTTCGCCCGTCTCGACTACGTAGGCGGTGAGGCGTGAGCCGTAGACGCAGCCCGTGTCGAGCCCGACGGCGTAAGGGCCCAGCCGCGGCAGCGGCGCCGGCCAGTGGCCGAAGAGCGCGACCTTCGGGCCGCGGTAGACCTCGTACCACGGCGTCCCCTCGCGGCTCTCGCGGTCGGGGCCGAGCGTGCGCAGGGCGGTCAGGTCGTCGAGCGTCTGCTCGTGGAGGGCGACTTCCGGCCGCAGCCCCGCGTGGACGACGACGTGCGTGCCGAGGTCTGCGTAGGCGGGCAGGCTCTCGAAGTAGGCCGCGTAAACGTCCTTCCGCTCCTTGAGCTGCTTGGCGCACTTCCTCTGCGCGGGCTTCAGCTCGCCCTTCTCGCGCTCGCCCTTCCAGTACTCCAGAAGCGCGCGGTCGTGGTTGCCGATGACGGCGGTGAGCCGCGCGTCCGACATGAAGAGTTCGAGCACCTCGCCGCTCTTCGGGCCCTTCGTGACGAGGTCACCGACGCACACCACGCGGTCGGACGCGCCGAAGTCCAGGCGCCCCAGCAGCATCAACAGCTCGTCGTAACAGCCGTGCAAGTCACCGATGACTATCGTGCGCGACAACCTTCCGAATCCCTCCCGCCCGCGCGTGCGCCGTCTCGTATTTCTTCTTTTTCGATTACAACACAGCCGGCGAACGCGTCACAAACGCGCCGACGTTTGCCGCGCGCGCCAACTGTGGTAAAAGACTGCGGCGCGCCCGGCGCGGCCACAACTTCTTATGCTGAGCATCGACGGCTCATACGGCGAGGGCGGCGGCCAGATCATACGCACGTCGCTGGCGCTCTCGCTCATCACGGGCAAGCCGTTCCGCGTCTACAACGTCAGGGCGCGGCGCGACAAGCCCGGCCTCCAGCGCCAACACCTGACGGCCGTCACCGCCGCCGCCGCCATCGGCACCGCCAGGGCCGACGGCGCGCACGTAGGCTCCAAAGAGTTCAGCTTCGAGCCCGGCGCAATCCAGCCCGGCGAGTACAAGTTCACCATCGGGACGGCCGGCAGCACGATGCTCGTGTTGCAGGCCGTGCTCCCGCCGCTGATGCTCGCCGACGCGCCGAGCCTCCTCCTGTTCGAGGGCGGCACGCACAACGTCAAGGCCCCGCCCTTCGAGTTCATACGCAAGACCTTCCTGCCGCTCGTAAACCGCACGGGGCCGACCGTGACGGTCGAGCTACAGCGCTACGGCTTCTACCCGCCGGGCGGCGGCCGCTTCAACGTCTACGTCGAGCCCGCGCAACAACTCAGGCGGCTCGACCTCGTCGAGCGCGGCGCGGTGCTCTCGCAGCGCGCGCGGGCGCTGTGCGTCAACCTGCCGGCGCACGTCGGCGAGCGCGAGCTGGCGGTGGCGAGCGAGCAGATGGGGCTCGTGCCCGACCAGCTCGACCTCGAAACCTCCGACAACGCCATCAGCGCCGGCAACGTCTTCACCATCGACATCGAGAGCGAGCACCTGACCGAAGTCTTCACCGGCGTCGGCGAGCGCGGCGTCCGCGCCGAGCACATCGCCGCGCGCGTCGTGAAAGAGGCGCAAAGCTACCTCGCCTCGGGCGCGCCCGTCGGCGAACACCTCGCCGACCAGCTCCTCATCCCGATGGCGCTCGCCGGCGGCGGCTCCTACATGACCGTCACGCCCACCCCGCACACGACGACCAACATCGAGGTCGTCAAAAAATTCCTCCCCGTCGAAATCACGACCACGCAGTTGACCGAGGAAGTTTGGAAGATAGAAGTATTCGGATGACCGGGGCGCGGCGCACGTGCCGCACGCGGCCCCCGGCCTTCGTCGCTCTCACGCGGAGGATACACAATGACGCCCCCCTCTAAGCACTACGAAGTCTACCTCTCCTACAATCAGCGGGACATCGACTCGGTCGAATACATCGCCACTCGGTTGCAGGAGGCCGGCGTCAGGACGTGGTTCTTCCCCTGGCAAGTCACGGCCGGCGACACGTGGGCGGAAATGATGGAGGCCGGGATGTCCAGCTCAGCGTGCGGCGCCGTCATCTTCGGCCCTCACGACCTCGGCGAGAAGCAGAAGCAGGAGGTCGAATTTTTCTCCCGTCGCGCCGGCCCCGGCTCCAACGAATCTTTCCGCATCATCCCGGTGCTGCTCCCCGGCGCGAACCCTAACCACCTGCCCGAGGATATCAAGCGGTGGGTCTGGGTTGACTTCCGCGAGGGGCTCCACAGGGAGGCGACGCTCAACTCCCTACTAGCAGCCATCAGGGGCGCCGCCCCAGACGAGAACGCCGCCCGCAAAGACATCTCCGCGAACACGCCCGCCGCCCGCCCCTCGGGGGACAGGCCGCGCCAACACCGCCTGAAAGATTACCTTGGCTCGCTGAGCGAACTGCTCGAAAGCGAGGCCGGGAAGAGGCTCGCCCCGTCGGAGCGTACGGCGTTCGGGCCGGCGGGGGCGATGGCGAGTGACGCCGCCTCCCCGCTCGACTCTCTATTCTATTTGGCGGCCGTCCTGCACAGGGCCGTCGGCCGGGGCGAACAGGCGGGTCTATCCTTTCTCAACGCTTTAAAAGTTCATCACGTCGTGACCGGGCGCGCGGCGGACCAGGACACGCTGAGTGTGGTCAAGCTGCTGGATTTGGGAAGGTTCCAAATTTCGGAGGTGCCTGAAGAGTACGACGACGACTACCCGAACGTGCTCCCCACCAGAGAGCTTGCATCCGTAATCAAGCTGGCGGCCGACATCGCGACGGCGGCGGAGGGCGCTGCGCAGGCGGTCGAGACGCGACACGTCATCGGGGCGATTCTCTCCCTGTGGGACTCGGACTTCCCGCCCTCCGCCGCCATTCATTTAGAGAATTTGGACTATGACCTCGGCGCGCTTTACGGCCACTTCCGCGATTACATAAACAAGTATCACCCGCAATCCCTCCACGCTTGGAAAAAGTTCCTCGCCACCAAAGCCGCGCCGGGCGGGGGGCGGCCTCCCGACGCGCCGGCGGCAGACGAGGCGGCGGAGCAGGAGTCTATCCAGCGCGCGAGCGTGAGCGACCAGCCGTCGGCGCGGGACACGCTGGGGTTCGCGCCTTACGTGAAGGCCATCGCCACCTTTTTGAACAACGAGAAGACGCAGCCGCCGCTCACGCTCTCGGTCGAGGGTGAGTGGGGCTCGGGCAAGTCCTCGTTCATGCTGCAACTCGCGGAGGCGTTGGCCGACGAGCTTCGCGCCGACCCGCACCGCCGCCGGCGTGCGGAGATGCGGCGGCTGATGCCCGGGTTGAGGCTGAAGCGGCTGTTGAGGTACACGCCGCTGCAAGACGTCCCGTGGCTGCGGCGATTCCGTGTGCGGCGCGTGTTCGAGGCTACGCCGCCGCCCAGGCTTCTGACCGTCGAGTTCAACCCCTGGCGTCACGACAAGGAGAACGCTTTGTGGGCCTCGTTCGCGCTCGAATTCGTCCGCAAGCTCTCGCAGAACATGAGCCCGGGCGCGCGGCTCCGCGCTTACCTCAAGCTACTCGCGCGCCGCTTCAAATGGATGGGTGGCCTGCTCATCCTGTTCCGCATGGGCGCGCTCGTCCTGCTGGTGGGCGCGCTCGTCTGGGCACTCGTTCAACTGTACTGGGCGGACCCGGCACGGCTGCTCGGGGCGGCCGCAGGCGACGACAAAGAGGGCGCGGCTCTCCTCGGCGTGCTCAAGGCGTCGGGCTTCGCCGGCTACTTCGCAGCCCTCCTCTACTTCCTCTCCAAGTTCCGCGAGTTCGTCGGCAACCCCTTCGCCTTCGACCTCCGCAAGTACGTCGAGTCGCCCGACTACGAAGGCAACGTCGCCTTCATCGAGCAGTTCCACGAGGACTTCAAAAAGATCGTGGAGACCTACGCGGGCGGCAACAAGGTCTACGTCTTCATCGACGACCTCGACCGCTGCGACGTGCCGAAGG
>DASWNR010000445.1:0-6737 GCA_036399155.1 Pyrinomonadaceae bacterium | reverse complement strand
TCGGGCCCCGGCACCGTGACCTTTGCCGACCTTTCGAGCGCGGCGACCGCCGCCACCTTCAGCGCCCCCGGCACCTACACCCTGCGGCTCACGGCCAGCGACACAGAGTTCAGCATCTCGGACGACGTAACCGTCAACGTCATCAGCAACGAACCCCCGGTCGTCAACGCGGGGCCCGACCGGGAGGTGACGCTGCCGGGCACGGCCGCCCTCAACGGCACGGCGACCGACGACGGGCTGCCCGCCGGCGGCACGCTCGAAGCCTTCTGGACGCAGGTCAGCGGCCCCGCGCCGACGATCTTCCACGACGCCTTCGCGGCGACGACCCCCGCCACTTTCACCGCACCCGGCACATACGTGCTGCGCCTGACGGCCTCCGACTCGCAGTTGAGCGCCAGCGACGAGGTCACGGTCGTCGTCCATCAGAAGCCGAACGGGCCGCCCGAAATCACGAGCGAGCCGGCCACGGAGCTGCTGCTCGGCGCCGTCCCGACCGGCGGCGGCGAGATAGTCAACCTCGCCCCGTGGACGCCCTTCCGGTACGATATCGACAACCAGCCCCTCGCCAACTGGGCGAAGGACGCGACGAACACCGTCGTCACCCAGACCGTCAACGCCGACCCGTCGTTCCTCCTGAGCGACTTCAACCTCTCGAACGCGCAGATGGAAGGGACGTGGCGCGTCAACACGGGCACGGATGACGACTTCATCGGCTTCGTCTTCGGCTACCAGAACGCCCAGCACTTCTACCTCTTCGACTGGAAGCAGGCCAACCAGAGTGACCCACTCGGCTTCGCCGAGCGCGGCATGAGCCTCAAGGTCTTCAACGCCGACACGGCGCTCGGGGGGCGCGACTTCTGGCCGACCGCGGGCAACGGCACGCGCGTCCGCACGCTCTACCACAACACCGTCCCTTGGGCCGATTTCACCGACTACCAGTTCACGCTTCAGTTCAACCCCGGCGAGATTCGGATTATCGTCAAGCGCGGCGCCACCGTCCTCGCCGACTTCACCGTCAACGACGCGACCTACACCAACGGCCGCTTCGGCTTCTACAACTACTCGCAGGAGGCCGTGAGGTACAGCGGCTTCCGCCGACTTTCTCTCGCGCAGGGCACGTACACCTACGACGTTGAGGCCGCCGACCCGGACGGCGACCAGCCCCTCGCCTACTCGCTCGACGCCGCGCCCCTCGGCATGACCATCGACCCGGCCTCCGGACTCATCACCTGGCCGGTCTCCTCCGCGGCGGCGGGCGACCACCAGGTCGCCATCCGCGTGCGCGAGCCCAGCGGCGGCTCCGACACGCAGAGCTACAAGCTCACGATTCTTAACCCGAACGAGGCGCCGGCCGTCAGCGCCGGCGACGACCGCCTCGTCCGCACCGGCACCGCGGCCAGCCTGGGCGGCACGGCGACCGACGACGGCTTCCCGCGTAACGCCACGCTCGCCGTCAGTTGGAGCATGGTGAGCGGCCCCGGCGCGGTGACCTTTGCCAACCCTTCGAGCGCGGCGACGACCGCGACCTTTAGCCAGAGCGGCACCTACCTGCTGCGCCTGACCGCGAACGACAGCGCGCTCACCGCGAGCGACGAAGTCACGGTCACGGTCAACACCGCCCCCGTCGTCAACGCCGGGCCGGACCAGACCCTCGCGCAGTCCAACACCACACTCCTCGGCGGCTCGGTCGGCGACGACGGCGTGCCTTCGGGCGGCGTCCTCGCCGCGCTGTGGAGCCAGGTGAGCGGCCCCGGCGTCGTCAGCTTCGACGACCCCGGCGCGCCTTCTACGCGCGCCATCTTCCCCGGCCCCGGCACCTACACGCTGCGGCTCACCGGCGACGACACGCTCCACTCCGGCACAGACGACGTGACCTTCGTCGTCAACGCGTCGCCGGCGCTCGACGGCGCGACGCTCGCGCTCGCCCCTGTCAACGCCGGCCCCTACGCCACCGGCACGACGCAGCCGTTGCGCGCCACGCTCAGGGACGCGGGCGGCAACCCGCTCGCGGGCTACGGCGTGCGGTTCGAGGTCGCCGGCGCGAACGCCGCGGCCGGCAGCGCCGTGACCGACGCGGGCGGCGGCGCCACCTTCAGCCACACCGGCGCGAACCTCGGCGCGGACTCCGTCAGCGCGTTCGTCAGGCACAACGCGACGACCATCAACTCGCCCGCCGTGGAGATAAACTGGGTGCAGGCGAACAACTCGCCGCCCGCCGTGCAGGGCTGGATCGGCGGCCCGCTCAACGGGAGCACCGCGGCGGGTGTCGTGCCCATCACGGTCGGCGCGGGCGTCAACGTCGCACAGGCGACGGTCGAGTACTGGCCGGCCGCCAACCCGTCGGCAGTCACCGTGCTGGCCGCGGGCGCGCAGGGCGGCCCCGGCGCGACGCTCGCCGCGCTCGACACGACGCTGCTCACCAACGGCAACTACGTGATCCGCCTGCTCGCAGTCGACTCGGCGGGACAGGTGATGACGAGCCAGGTGCTCATCACCGTCACGGGCGAGAACAAGCCCGGGCGCGTGACGCTCTCGATCACCGACCTGACCGTCCCGGTCTCCGGCATCCCGATCACCGTCGAGCGCCAGTACGACAGCCTCGAACGCAACACGGTCGGCGACTTCGGCCACGGCTGGGCGCTCGACATGTCGGGCCCGCGCCTTGAGGTGAGCCCCGACTACGACGTGACCCTGACCGACCCGGTCTCGGGCCGCCGCGTGACCTTCCAGTTCGCGCCCACGTCGTTCGGCTTCCCCTTCAGCTTCATGTACGCGCCGGCCTACGCGCCCGAGCCGGGCGTCTACGGCAAGCTCTCGGCGAACGGGTGCGGCTCGCTCATGCGGACGAGCGGCGGCGGCGTCAACTGCTTCCTCTCGGCCGACCCGTACCGCCCGACCGTCTACTCCTACACAGACCCCTACGGCCGCGTCTACACGATGACGGCCGCCGGGAAGCTCAACTCGATTAAGAACCTCGACGGCACCACTCTGACCTTCGGCCCCGACGGCATCACCAGCAGCGCCGGCAATCTGACGGTCGCCTTCGCGCGCGACTCGCAGGGGCGCATACGGCAGATGACCGACCCGGCGGGCAAGACCTACGACTACACGTACGACGCGGCCGGCGACCTCGTCGCCGTGAAGATGCCCGACGCCGAGACGCCGCTCCGCTACGAGTACGACCCCGGCCACTTCTTCCGCAAGGGCACCGACTCGCGCGGCAACGTCGAGCAGCTAACCACCTACTACCCGGACGGCCGGCTCAAGGGCGTGACCGACGCGATGGGCAAGACGACCGGCTACGCCTACGACCTCGCCACCAACACGACGACCGTCACGCACCCGGACGACGGCGGCACCACCGTCGAGCGGCGCGACGCACGCGGCCTGCTGCTCAGCGAGACCGACCCGCTCGGGCGCACGAAGAGCTTCAGCTACGACTCGAACCGCAACAAGCTGACCGAGACGGACGCGCTCGGCAAGACGACCACCTACGCCTACGACGCGGGCGGCCACATGAAGTCCGTCACCGACCCGCTGGGCAAGACGACCAGCTTCGTCAACAACCAGTACGGCCAGCCCCTCTCCTCCACCGACGCGCTCGGCAAGGTGCGGACGCTGAAGTACGACGACGACTCGAACCTCGTCAACGCGGGCGACGAACTCGGCACGCAGCTCGCGCTGACGTGGGACGACCGCGGGAGCCCGCTGACGCTGACCGACGGCGCCGGCAAGACGACGCGCTTCACCTACGACGCCTACGGCAACGTCCTCTCGAAGACCGACCCGCTCGGGCGCACCACCACTTACAGCTACGACCAGATGGGGCGCGTCCAGACCATGACGGAGTCGCGCGGGGTCACGCGCTTCGCCTACGACCCGATGGGGCGCGTCACCTCCGTCACCGACCCGCTGGGCAACGAGACCACATACGAGTACGACGCCAACGGCAACCGCACCGCGGAGGTGAACGCGCGCGGGCAGCTAACGGCCTTCGAGTACGACGCGGCCAACCGCCTCTCGCGCGTCACGCACCCGGACGGCTCGACCATCAGCTACACCTACAACTTCCGCGGCCAGAAGCTGGCGGAGACGACCGCCGGCCCGGCTCCCGCCGCGCTCGCCGCCGCCGCCGCACCGTCCGACCCCGAGCGCACCACCGGGTACGTCTACGACGCCGCCGGCCAGTTGGTGCGCGTCACCCTCCCCGACGAGAGCGAGGTCTCGTTCACCTACGACGAGATCGGCCGGGTCAAGACCGCGACCGACGAGCGCGGCAAGACCTACACCTACGAGTACGACCCGACCTGCGGCTGCACCGACCGGCTGACGAAGATCATCAACCCGGCCGGCCAGTCCAGCACCTACACGTATGACGCCACCGGACGGCGCACCTCGTTCATCGACCCCAACGGCCGCGAGACGCGCTACGAGTACGACGCGCGCGACAAGGTCGTGAGAATCACCTACTCCGACGCCACGTTCGTCACGAACACTTACGACGGCGAGGGGCGCCTCGCCGCCGCCACCGATCAGGAGGGGCGCGTCACACGTTACGCCTACGACGAGCTGGGCAACGTCGTCTCCGTGACGGACGCCCTCGGCCAGACGACGCAGTTCGCCTACGACCAGCAGGATAATCTGCTCTCGTCCACCGACGCGCTCGGGCGCACGACGCGCTACGAGTACGACGCCCTGAACCGTGTCATCAAGCGCACACTCCCGCTCGGCATGTCCGAACTCTACACCTACGACCGGGTCGGGAACCTGGCCACGCGGACGGACTTCCGCGGCAAGCAGACCGGCTACGACTACGACCCGATGGATCGGCTCATCGCAAAGCGGCCCGACCCGACCCTCGGCGAGCCGGCGGTCACCTACTCCTACACCGGCACCGGCCGGCGCCGCTCGATGAACGACGCGTCCGGCACGACCAACTACACCTACGACCTCCGCGACCGCCTGCTCACGAAGCAGACGCCGCAGGGGGCGCTGACCTACGGGTACGACCGCACCGGCGGCCTCGTCTCCGTGCGGTCGTCGAACGCCGGCGGCGTCTCGGTCGACTACGCATACGACGACGCGGGCCGGCTGGAAAAGGTCATCGACAACCGGCTGGGCGGGGCCACCAACACCTACGCCTACGACGCCACCGGCAACCTGAAGACCGAGACGCGCGCCAACGGCGTGCGCTCCGACTACACCTACAACCTGCTCAACCGGCTGTCGAACCTGACCGTCGGGCGGGCGGGCGTGACGCAGGCGTCTTACACATACACGCACGACCGTACGGGCCGCCGCCTCTCGTCCACCGAGCTTGACGGCCGTGCCGTCACATACACCTACGACGCGCTCTACCGTCTGACGCGCGAATCGGTCGCCGGCGGCCCCTCGCCCGCCTCGAACGGGGCGGTCGATTACACATACGACGCGGTCAGCAACCGCCTCTCGCGCATCTCCTCGCTCGCCGGGGTCGTCTCCGCGACCTCCAGCTACGACGCCAACGACCGCCTGACCTCGGACGCCTACGACGCCAACGGCAACACGCGCGGCGCCGGCGGCCGGAGCTTCACCTACGACTTCGAGGATCGGCTCAAGGCGGCCGACGGCGGCGCCGTACGCGTCGTCTACGACGGCGACGGCAACCTCG
This sequence comes from Pyrinomonadaceae bacterium, assembly GCA_036399155.1. Classification (GTDB taxonomy): domain Bacteria; phylum Acidobacteriota; class Blastocatellia; order Pyrinomonadales; family Pyrinomonadaceae; genus QHXN01. Next base: position 1,087 of record DASWNR010000445.1, on the reverse strand, counting down.
CCGCGAAGACGGCCGGCGGCGTGACGACGCACTACCTCGTCGATGACAACAACCCGACCGACTACTCGCAGGTACTGGAGGAGCTGGTCGGCGGTCAGGTCGTGCGGCAGTACACCTACGGCAACGCCATCGTCAGCCAGCGGCAGCGCGGCGCGGACGGCGCGTGGGCCGCCAGCTTCTACACGACCGACGGCGCCGGCAGCGTCAGGCAGTTGACAGACGCCTCCGGCGCCGTCACCGACACCTACGCCTACGACGCCTTCGGCAAGCTCGTCGAGCAGACCGGCTCGACCCCGAACTCGTACCTCTACCGCGGCGAACGCTTCGACGCCGACCTCGGCCTCTACCACCTGCGCGCCAGGAGCTACGACCCGAACCGTGGCCGGTTCACGACGACGGACCCGTTCCCCGGGTTCATCGACGAGCCGACCTCGCTGCACAAGTACCTGTACGCCAACGCCGACCCGGTCAACTTCATCGACCCGCTGGGGCTGGCGGCGATGGTGGAGTACGGGGCGCTCGTCAAGCGCATCGCGCTGCGCACCGTGGCGGCGCTGAGGACGCTGGGCCGTGCCATCGCCTGCGTCTTCTTCTACGTGGCCTCGTGGCTCGCCGCCTACCACAGCTACGCCGCGTGGGCGGGCGTGCGCGCCGTCGCCCAGCGCATGCGTCTGGGCTTCTGCGTCTGCAAGATCACGCGCGCCACGCCCGGCTACCAGCCGCCGAGCCCGAAGGACAACAGGGGTAAGGGCAAGGACTTCGAGAGATTCTTAGAAGACCTCTTCTTCGGCCTCGGGTTCGACGTCGGAACCCAAACCACCAGAAACACCCCGCGGGGCCGGCGGTTCGTGGACGTGGACCTCAGTTGGGGCAACTGGCGGGGCGGCATCGAGGCGAAGGTCGGCGACTCGCCATACACGGACGCGCAGCGATGGAAGGATCGCTGGCTCAACCGCAACGGGAAATACCCCACCCGGCTCATCCGCTTCCCGCAGTGGAGGTGCAGGAGGTAGCGCGCCGGCAACGTCTCAAGGCGAGAGGCGGAAGGGGCGCGGCGGGCGCTTCAGGGAATCCCCTGAAGCGCCCG
>DASWNR010000444.1:0-5093 GCA_036399155.1 Pyrinomonadaceae bacterium | reverse complement strand
CGCCGGCCACCTCTACTACACGCGCACCGAGCAGGGCAAGCAGTACCCCGTCATCGCGCGCCGCAGGGGGGAGATGACCGCGCCCGAGCAGGTGCTCCTCGACCTCAACGAGATGGCGAAGGGTCACACCTTCATGTCGGTCGGCGAGTTCGACGTGACCTCGGACTCGAACCTCCTGGCCTACTCGACCGACACGACCGGCTTCCGCGAGTACACGCTCCACGTCAAAGACCTGCGGACGGGCGAGGCGACGAAGATCGCCGAGCGCGTCTCTTCGGCGGCGTGGGCGGCCGACGACAAGACGCTCTTCTACGTCGTCGACAACCCCACGACGAAGAACCCCTACAGGCTCTACCGCCACGCGCTCGGCCGCATCGGCGCGGACGAGCTGGTCTACGAAGAGAAGGACGAGATGTTCGGCGTCAACGTCGAGCGCTCGCGCTCGCGCGGCTACCTCTTCCTCACCTCCGCGAGCCACACGACGAGCGAGGTGCGCTACGTCCCGGCCGGCAAGCCCGGTGAAGCCTTCCGCGTCCTGCTCCCGCGCGACGCCGGCCACGAGTATTACGTTGACCACCACGGCGACCGCTTCTACATCCGCTCGAACGAGCGCGGCGCGCGCAACTTCAAGCTGGTCTCCGCGCCGGCCGCCGACCCGCGCCCCGAGAACTGGAAGGAGGTCATCCCGCACCGCCCCGGCGTCATGCTCGGCGGCGTCGAGATGTTCCGCGACTTCTACGTCGTCGCCGAGCGCGGCAACGCGACGCCCGTCCTGCGCGTCTTCGACTTCAAGGGCGGCAAGCCGGTGGACATCGCCGTCCCCGAGCCGGTCTACCACATCGGGCTGAGCACCAACAGGGAGTTCGAGGCGGCCAAGGTGCGCTACAGCTACCAGTCCTTCATCACGCCCCCGTCGGTCTACGACTACGACGTGAAGACGGGCAGGAGCGAGCTTCTCAAGCAGCAGCCGGTGCTCGGCGGCTACGACCCGACGCTCTACAAGTCGGAGCGCGTCTACGCGACCGCGACCGACGGGACGAAGGTGCCCGTCTCGCTCGTCTACAAAAAGGACTTGAAGCTCGACGGCAGGCGGCCTATGCTCCTCGGCGCGTACGGCTCGTACGGCATCCCGTCGAACGTCACCTTCAACTCGAACCGCCTGAGCCTGCTCGACCGCGGCGTGGTGGTCGCCACGGCGCACATACGCGGCGGCGGCGACCTCGGCAAGGAGTGGCACGACGCCGGCAAGATGATGACGAAGAAGAACACCTTCACCGACTTCATCGCGGCGGCCGACCACCTGGTTAAGGGGGGTTACACGTCGAAGGACAGGCTGGTCGTCTCGGGCGGGTCGGCGGGCGGGCTCCTGATGGGCGCGGTCGCCAACATGCGCCCCGACCTCTTCAAGGCCGTCGTCGCCTACGTGCCCTTCGTCGATGTCGTCAACACCGAGCTGGACGAGACGCTCCCGCTCACCGCGGGCGAGTGGGAGGAGTGGGGCAACCCCGTCAAGAGCAAGGAGAATTTCCTCTACATGCTCTCCTACTCGCCTTACGACAACGTCGAGGCCAAAGCCTACCCGGCCATGCTCGTCAAGACCTCGCTCAACGACAGCCAGGTGCTCTTCCACGAGCCGACCAAGTGGGTGGCCAAGCTCCGCTCGATGAAGACCGACAAGAACCCGCTCCTCTTCAAAATCAACATGGGCGCCGGCCACGGCGGAGCCTCCGGCCGCTACGACGCCCTCCGCGAGACGGCCTTCGACTACGCCTTCATGCTCACCCAGATGGGCGTCGCGGAGTGAAGCGTATTCCGAACAGGGGCGGCCCTGATGCGCTCCTTAAAAGGGTGTGGCCACATGTTAGAGTGGCCACACCCTTTTCGACGTTTGGCCGGTCTATTTCTAAAACAAGTCGAACTCGAACCCGCGCCCTTTTCCGAGCCTACCGAAGCCTTCGTTTTTTAACCACTCAGACAGGGTGAGTTTGGATTTATTTATTTCGTCGGTAAGTTCCGAATTCCCGGAGTAGATGTACGAGTACTTTCTGATTGCATCGTAAGCGGCGCGTTGGACGCGATGATCAACGTCATGCCTCAGGCGGTGTCTGACCAGCAGCCACGTTTGCGGGTCACTACGGGCGTGAGTCACAAGTGCCTGAATCGCTAGGCTGCGGAGTTCGCCGTTGCCGTCATTAACGGCGAGTCTCCGTGCCCATTCGAGCACGCGCTGATCGCCAGGGAAGTATTCAACCATTGACCAGAGGGCCGCGCCGCGAACTACACTATGGCCGTCGCTCTCGGCAATCTTTTCCAAGACTGACAACGTCTCAGGATCATCGTGCCAGCCTGCAGCCAGTGCGTAAGGCACCAAGACCCGGTATTCGACACTTCTTTGGGAGGCATACCACGTCAGTAACTGACGTACCTCATCCATGTCTTTACAGAGTGCTCCGATAAATCTTCCGAAGGCCCTGGCGTAGTAGTTTCCGTAAACATACCAGTGAGGAGTCCGCAACCACTCAATGATGACTGTCCGGTGAGGCCAGTTCGCGCCGACAGCTTGCGCCGCGGTCGCTATCGTCTCGTCCATGAACGCGTTGAGCGTGTAGTTTGTGGTCATACAGAAGTCAAAAAGTGAGCAGGTCGTTTCCAGTAGGCGTCTTGCGGGCTCGGCTACTGCCCCGATACTTTTCACCTCACCCAAAACCTGTATGGACAAAGCGATGTTCCAGGGTGGGACGCTGCTGGAATAATGACTCCACGGTAAGCAGGATTCATCTGATAGGAAGGCGATAATCTCAGCCGTGAACTTTTCGTCGACCATGCCACAAATCAGGCGTAACACCTCGTGCCAGTTACGGTCGTATAAGTGTCCCCCGAAGATGCGATGCTTCAGCTCGTCGAATGTCAACTCCCGCGTTTTCTCGAACTTCTGGACGAAGGCGGAGGCGCAGAAGAATTCGAGGAAGGCGCGGTGGACGAAGCCGTAGAGGTTGCCCCCGTAGAGCGAGAGGATGAAGTTTCGCTCGCGGAACTGGTCGATCATGGCGCGGGCGATGGTGGTGGCTTCGGCGGGCGGTTGGGCGAAGCGGTCGCGGAGGTAGTCCTCGAACTCGCGCTGGAGGTCGTCGCGGTGGATGTAGTTGCCGGCGAGGCCGCCTTCGCCGCTCTGCATCTTGTAGGCGAGGCGGCGGAGGAGTTCTTTCTTCTCCTCCTCGCCGATGAAGGGGGCGTTGAGGTGGCGGTCGCGGAGGTGGCGCTCCACGTCCCAGTGGTAAATCAGGACTCCGGCGGCGTGGTCGTAGAGCTTCCAGCGCTCGCGGGGCAGCTCCTGGTTCTTGCCGATGATGGCCATGATGGTCAGGAGCATCGGGTTACCGGCGAGCTGGCGGATGGAGGCCGACCCGTCGAAGGAGCGCATGATGCGCTCGCGGCGTGCGCGCGCTTCGTCGGGGCGCTCGTCCAAGGCGAGCGCGTACCAGCGGTCGATGAACTGCTCGACCTGCCGCTCGTCGAGGTCTTGCAGGGTGAAGTGCGAGAACTCGGCGTCGGTGAGAACCTTGCGCTTGTAGCCGATAACGCGGCTCGTGACGAGGATGTGTGCCTTCGGGTAGGTGCCCGCGAACCCGGCGATGCGGCGCGCGGCCGACTCGCGGTCTTCGGGGTCGAAGATTTCGTCGAGGCCGTCGAAGACTACGACCGCGCGGCCGTCCGTCTTCAGGTAATGTTCGAGCGCCTTGCGGTCGAGCCCCCAGCCCTCGCTGTCGCTCATGAATTCGACGAAGTCGAGGAACGTGCTGTCCTTAGCTTCCGAGCAGAGGCCGGCGTAGCTTCGCAGTTCGATGAGCAGCGGCAGATGTCCCTCGAAGGCGCGGCTCAACCGCTCGTCGCCCTCGACGCCGACGAGCGAGAGCAGGACGTAGCGCGCGAGCGTTGACTTACCTGACCCGGGGTCTCCGAGGACGACGCTGCGCCGGTGTGCCGGGTCGGTGAGCGCTTCGAGCACGGGGCGCGAGGGCTTCTCGAAATACGATTCTCGCGCGCGCAGAATGTCCTCGGGCGTGACGCCCGTGGGCAGGTCTTCGGGGTGAATCTCTCGGTCGCGCTGGAGCTTCTCCCAGACCTCTTTGGGCAACTCGACCGGCGGCGGGTTCTCGCGCACGTTCTGCTCGACGAAGATTTCGCGCAGGCGCTGGCGCAGGTTCTCGTCGCGCTGCGGCGGCGTCAACGCGTCGAGGTCGAGGTGCTGGTAGCGGCGCGTGAGGGCGTTGATGTAGGCCGTCAAGTCCAGTTCGGGGAGTGAGGGACGCTGTGGGGTGTGTCCGTGCTCCTTCTCCCACTGGTGTATTGCCTCGGCGACCAGCCGGCCCAACTCGTCAGCCGTTTTGAAGGGCGGCCCCGAAGAATGCTTCGCGCCCAACTCGTCCCGCAGCGCCTCGATGCGCGTCCTGTCGCTGTCTACAAATTTGAGGGGCCACGGCGCTTCATCGCTCAGCAGGAAGACGAGGCAGTGCCTGCCCGACTTCAACGCCTGACGGTATTCCATCTCCGTGACGGAGAGCCTTGACGGATTGTCCTCCTCTGGAACCCAGCCGTAGCGCCACGCGAAAAGCCCGACGTACAGGTCGCAGCCGGCCACGTCTTCCAAACACTTCCCGACGGGCGGCCTGTGCTCGGCGACGTAATTCTCCATCGCCACGTCTTCATGCCCCGAGCGGCGAATCGCCCTGCTAACGGTCTCGCGGAATTCCTTCAGGTCGAGGCGCGTGGAGGAGACGTAAATTTTTGCCATTGTGAGAACCCCCTCTTCGTCCGTGAGACGTGGGCGCGACGCGAAAAACCAGCGGCGCGGCTAGGTTAAATTCCTCCGGGCGTTTTAGCAACGGAGTCGGGAAGTTTTTTGTTGACAGCCCGCGCGCGGCTTTTTCATACTGCTTACGCGGCCTTTCAAGGGGGCCGCGCAGGCAGTCTCTTTTTTCGGACGACGCTTAAACGAAAGCCCGCCGCGCGTCGCTCCTGATACTCACGAAACCGCGCCAGGGAAAGCTTGAGGCGATGAGCCCGGGGGACGTGCGTCGCGCGCCGCCCGGGGT
>DASWNR010000443.1:0-8718 GCA_036399155.1 Pyrinomonadaceae bacterium | reverse complement strand
GGGTTGGATAAGAGTGCAACCGCCGAAGTGCTACTACAGGTCGGCGCACTGTCGGGCTGGCTAGGCGCTAGTCGGCAAGTGCAGGGCGCACAGGTGGCAGCGAAGGACTTAATCAGCGAGAGCGTCGCACTCTTTGAAAAGCTAGGGCAGACCGAACGGGCCGCGCTCGCGCGCAGTGACCTCGCCCTTTGCTACTGGCGTGAGGGAGCTTATGACGAGGCCCGCGCGCTTTACGTGCGTGCGCTCGATGAGCTTTCCGACACAGAGCAACAAGCTAAGGTCTTACTGCGACGTCTGACCGTTGAATACTCTGCTAAAAGGTATCATGACGCCCTAGCTCTTTTGAAAGAACACTCTCACCTCTTTGATGAGAGGGTGAGTCACGCTCTGCGCGGCAGCTTTCATAACCACTTAGCCTTGGTTTTGCGGAATCTCGGCTCAGTCGCGGGAAGCACCGAATATTTCGACCACGCAATCATCGAGTACACAGAGGCTATCTACCATTACGAACAGGCGCGGCATGAGAGGTATGTCGGCCGAATCGAGAACAATTTGGCGTTCCTGCTCTATAAGCTGGGGCGTTACGGAGACGCGCACGAGCACTTGGACAGGGCGCAGACGATTTTCACGCGGTTGAGGGACGCGGGGAGTCTGGCGCAGGTGGACGAGACGCGGGCGCGGGTGTTGGTGGCGGAGCAGCGGTACAGGGACGCGGAGAGGGTTTTGGCAGGGGCGGTGAGGACTTTGGAGCAGGGCGACGAGGCGGCTCTGCTGGCGGAGGCGTTGACCGTGCAGGGCGTCGTGTGGGCGCGTCTGTGGGTGTATGACAGCTCCATCGGCGTGCTGCGGCGCGCGGCGGAGTTGGCCGAGGGCGTCGGGGCTCTGGCGAGCGCCGGGCAGGCCGTGCTCGCGCTCATCGAGGAGCACGGGGCGACGTGGCGTCTGCGCCCTTCGGAGGTCTACGAGGCTTACGTGCGCGCCGACCGCCTCCTCAAAGAGACGCAGGACGCGGAGGACATCGCGCGCCTCCGGGCGTGCGCGCGCGTCGTGATACGCAGGCTGACGACCGTCCAGTTCGGCGACAAGAACTTCACGTTCCCCGGCGCCGTCCACGAGTTCGAGGCCAACCTCATAGAGCGCGCTCTGGAGGAGGCGGGCGGCAGCGTCTCCGCGGCGGCGCGCCTCCTCGGGCTCACGCACCAGACGCTCGGCTCCATCCTCAACACACGCCACAAGCAGCTCGCCGCGAAGCGAAAGCCCCCGCAGAAGCGCCTCAGGAGCATCATCAAAAAGCCCCGGCGTTCGGGCCCCGGGGACTAACCCGCGGACTAAATTTCGGACTAACCTCGCGGGGCCGTATCCTCAGCCCGCGTCGCGGTAATCATGTCTTGAAAGGTGCGCCGGAGGGGCCGCTTCGGGGGACTTTAAAGGCGTCCGACAGGCAACCGGGACGCCCTCCCGGCGCATCTTGACTGTGTCTCCGCGAAGGCCCTAAAATCCGACCGAAAGTTGCGGCGATGACTGGGTTTAAGCCTCCGTAGGGGACGAGCCCCGGCGGTTTCCCGGCGTCGCCGTTTTCGCGACCGCCACACCCGAAAACATATTTTGTCCCAACTGAATTCTTTCCGACCGAACAGGAGTAGTAAAGCGATGGCCCGTCAGCAGTGGACGCGTTCCCTGGCCCTGAGTCTCGGCCTCCTCGTCTCCGCCTCGCCCGCCGCCGTCATGGCGCAGAAGAAGAAGGGCGACCAGGCGGACGTGCCCGAGCGCGAGCGCAACGTCAAGAAAGAGCGCTCGAACATGTTCAAGAAGTGGATCGACGAGGACGTCACCTACCTCATCACCGACGAGGAGAGGAAGGCGTGGAAGAAGCTCGCCACCGACGAGGAGCGCGAGCAGTTCATCGAAGCCTTCTGGCGCCGACGCGACCCGGACCCGGACACCGAGCTTAACGAGTACCTCGAAGAGCACTACGAGCGCGTCGCCTACGCCAACCAGCACTTCGCCTCGGGCATCCCCGGCTGGAAGAGCGACCGCGGCCGCATCTACATCATGTACGGCCCGCCGCACGAGAAGGAGACGCACCCGACCGGCGGCAGCTACCAGCGCCCCTCCTACGAGGGCGGCGGCAACACCACCACCTACCCGTTCGAGGTCTGGTTCTACCGCCACCTGCCCGGCGTCGGCTCGGGCATCGAGATCGAGTTCGTCGACCCGACCGGCACCGGCGAGTACCGCATCGCACGCTCGCCCGACGAGAAGGACGCGATGCTGAACATCCCCGGCGCCGGTCTGACGCTGATGGAGCAGTTGGGGCTGGCGAGCAAGGCCGACCGCGTCAGCAACCGCAGCGCCTTCGGCTACTCGGGCCCCGGCGGGCGCGAACAGGACAGCCCGTTCTCGCGCCTCATCCTCTACACGGACTTGCAGAAGCCGCCCCAGGTCAACGACGTGCTGGAGAAGAGCCTGCTCGCCACGGCCTCGACCGGCGCCGAGGACACCTCCGCGCTCGACGTTTCGACCAAGGTCGATTTCTACCGCGCCTCGGACGAGCGCGTGATGACGGCCATCACCATCCAGACCGACAACAACGACCTGACCTTCAAGGACGTGGGCGGCGTGCAGACCGCCAAGCTCAACATCTACGGCCGCGTGACGAACCTCTCGGGCCGCCGCATCACGAGCTTCGAGGACCCCGTGGTGACGACCGCCACCGTGGACGAGCTCTCGACGGCCAAGGATCGCAAGTCGGCCTACCAGCGCGTGCTCCCGCTCTCGCCCGGCAACTACAAGGTCGACCTGCTCATCCGCGACATCAACTCGGGCGCGACGACGGTCAGGGCCGTCGGCTTCGAGGTGCCCAAGTTCGCGGCCGAGAAGCTCGGCACCTCGACGCTCGTGCTCGCGGTCAAGCTCCAGGCGCTCAACGACCAGTTGCCCGGCATGTTCTCGATAGGCCCCTTCAAGGTCATCCCGAACGTCGCGGGCTCCTACAAGCGCGGGCAGGACGTGGGAATCTACATGCAGGTCTACAACGCCGGCGTCGATCAGACGACGCTCAGGCCCGCCATAGACGTGGAGTACGTTCTGACGAAGGACGGCAAGGAAGTCTTCAAGCAGGCGGAGGACTGGCGCGGCAACTCGGACGCCGGCCAGCGCCTGACGCTCGCGCGGCTCCTGCCGACCGCCAACCTCGTCCCCGGCGAGTACGAGGTCACCGTCCGCGTCCGCGACAAGGTCTCCGGCCAGTCACTCTCGCCGGCGGCCAAGTTCCAGGTCACGTCTGACAAGTAGACTCCTCGCCCCACGCGGGAGACTCAAAAGGCGGCGCGCTCGTCAACAGAGCGCGCCGCCTTTCCCTTTCCGCCTCCGCCCTCGACGTTGACAGCCCCGCCCGCCTTCGTAGACGATGGCACCCGCACTCGCACAAGTCCCGACCCTCAGACGCTTCGGACACGATGGCTGCACCGATGAATGTCAGCCGCGGAAACTTCCTGACCGAGCTATTCGGCCGCCGGCTGAAAATCTTCATCAGCTACCGCCGCCGCTTCGACTACGGCTCGGCGCGCCTGCTCAAAGAACAGCTCATGGAAGCCTTCGGCGAGGGCGCGGTCTTCAGGGACGTGGACGACATCAAGCCCGGCGACGACTTCCCCGAAAGCATCCGCGAGGCCGTCGAGACCTGCGACGCGTTCCTCCCGCTCATCAGCCCCGGCTGGCTCGGCGTCATCGGCGAGCTGCGAGACCCGGAAGACTTCGTCCGCCGCGAGATAGCGGCCGCTCTCGCGCGACCCGCCCCCGTGATACCCGTCCTGCTCGGCGGCGCGCGGATGCCCGAGCCGGACGAGCTGCCCGAGGAGCTGCGGCGGCTGTCCGCCCGCCAGGCCGTCGAGCTGAGCGACACGCGTTGGGACTACGACGTGCGGCGTCTGACCGAGGTCATCCGCGGGCGCGCGGCGCGGCGGACGCCCGTCGCCTTCGCCGACGGTTCCGTCGCCGCCTTCCGACGCCTCTCCGGCACTCGGCTCGGCCGGGCGGCACTCGCCTTAGTCGTCGCGGCGTCGCTCGCCGCCGCTTACGTGTACTACACGCGCGAGCCCGCCTCCCCGCCCCGGCGCGACGCGACCTACGGCGAATGTCTGAAGCTCGTCAGCGTCTTCCACCCACACGAGTCTACAATCGAGTTGAACGGCACCGGCGCGCCCGTCGTCGGCATCGACGAGTACAGGCTCGCCGCGGGTGCTCCGCCCACGGGGCTCCCGCTCCTCATCAGGCTCACCGACGCGGGTCAGGACCTCGGCGCGGTCTCGCTCAGGTACTTCAGAGGCGCGACCGACGACGCCGCGAAGTTCGCGGTTGAGCTGGCCGTCGAGCCGCCGTGCGTCGTGGTCGAAGATTATTCCAACGTCTCCAAGCCGGCGTTCGTCCACACACTGACGAACTGGGACACCCTCCGCCTGACCCTGCGCGGGCGCGAATACTTCCTGCGCGTCGGCGACCACGGCGACAGCATCCTCGCGACGCTGACACGCGGGTCCGGGCAGTAGACTGATGCGTTGCCGCGCGGCCGTTTGACAGCCGCCCCGGCCTTCGTACAGATTTGTCCCGCACGTCGCCGCCCACGCGCAAGCGACTCCCGTTTAAAAATTTTCCGCCGGCCGAGGTCACACACAACAGATGCGTCAAAGAACCCGCACCACAGCACTGCTCCTGCTCGCGCTCCTCGTCTTCCAGCCCGCGCTCTTCGCGCAGACGCTCGAAGAACGGCTCAAAGAGATAGACGCCTACGCGGAGAAGGCCGGCCGCGACTGGAAGGTGCCCGGCTTCTCCGTGGCAATCGTCAAAGACGACAGGGTCGTTTTCGTCAAAGGCTACGGCGTACGCGAGCTGGGGAAGGCGGAGCCTGTGGACAGGGACACGCTCTTCGCCGTCGCGTCGAACACGAAGGCTTTCACCTCGGCCGCGCTCGCGACGCTCGTGGACGAGGGCAAGCTCAGGTGGGACGACCCGGTCACGAAGCACCTGCCCTACTTCCAGCTCCACGACCCCTACGTCACGCGCGAGATGACCGTGCGCGACCTGCTCAGCCACCGCAGCGGGCTCGCCACATTCGGCGGCGACCTGCTCTGGTACGAGACGACCTACCCGCGCGAGGAGATCATCAGGCGCGTCCGCTTCCTCAAACCCGTCCACGGCTTCCGGGGCCGCTACGGCTACCAGAACATCATGTTCCTCGCCGCCGGCGAGATCGTGCCGGCCGTGACGGGCAAGAGCTGGGACGACTACGTCCGCGAGAAGTTCTTCGCGCCGCTCGGCATGACGCGCTCGAACACGACCTTCGGGCAGTTGACGGCCGCGCGGAACGTGGCGACGCCGCACAACGAGGTCGGGGGTCGCGTCCGCGTCGTCAAGTACTCGAACGTGGACGCGGCGGGCGGGGCGGCCGTCATCAACTCGACGGCCGCGGAGATGGCCGAGTGGGTGCGTCTGCAACTCGGGCGCGGCGCCTACGGGGGCAAGCGGATCTTCTCGGCCGCCGCCTCGCGCGAGATGTGGACGCCGCACACGGTCGTCTCCGGCGTCGGCGAGACCGCCGAGCGTTTCAACCCGACGGTGCACTTCAACCTCTACGGCCTCGGCTGGGCCTTGAGCGACTACCGCGGGCGCAAGGTCGTCACGCACAGCGGCGGACTCGACGGCATGACCTCGCGCGTCGCGCTGCTGCCCGAAGAGAACCTCGGCGTCGTCGTCCTCACCAACAGCGAGACGCCTCTGCAAGCCTTCCTCTGGTACAAGGTCTTCGACGTGTTCACGGGCGCGCCGGCGCGCGACTGGAGCGCCGACTACGCGGCGCGCGCCGCCGCCGCGCGCGAGCGCGAAGAGGCCGAGGCGAAGAAGCTCGAAGACGCGCGCGTGCCGGGCACAAAGCCTTCGCTCCCGCTCTCGGCTTACGCCGGCACCTACGGCGGACAGATGTACGGCGACGCGAGGGTGATGGAGGAGGACGGCCGGCTCGTCGTGCGGCTGCTCCCTTCGCCGGCCTACGTCGGCGACCTCGAACACTGGCACTTCGACACCTTCCGCATCAAGTGGCGCGACTCGGTCGTCTACCCATACCCGCGCGGCTGGGTCACCTTCCAATTCGACCCGCAGGCCAAAGTCTCCGAGATGAAGATCGACGTGCCCAACCCCGACTTCGACTTCAAAGAACTCGAATTCAAACGCGCGCCCGCCCGCTAAAGACATCCGGTGACGGGCAGGCCGCGGCGCGGGTGCCCACACAGACCGCGGCGACCGCATCCGAATCATCAGCGCGCGTGAAATGACACGCCAGGAGAGAAGCGGCCATGAAGAAGGAACACGTTGACGAGACAGAGGACGAACTCCGACCGGAATACGACCTCTCCACATTAAAGAACAGGGTCAGGGGCAAGTACGCGGAGAGTTACAAGGCGGGCACCAACCTGGTGCTTCTGGAGCCCGACGTGGCGCAGGCGTTCCCCGACTCCGAATCAGTCAACAAGGCTCTGCGGGTGTTGCTCGACGCGAAGCTGTCGGCGCTGCTGGTTGACGTGGCCCGGAGGCTCGGTGATGCTCAGGCGGCAGGCGGGGAGACGCCGCGCTTGCCCGAAGCGGCGAAGTCGAGCGGCGAGGCGGAACGAGACGTCTCTCGTTAGAAGAGGCTCCCCTGCCCTTCGGCGTCGTCCGGCTTCTTCGCGGGCTCGTCGGAGGTCGGCGGGCGCTCGCCGCGGCGGAGGGCGTTGACGAGCAGGTGCGCGCGGCGCGTGGGCTCGGGCTGTCGGTAGCCGCCGTCGCAAGCGAGCGTCAGGTCAATCGCCCCCTCCAAATCTATCAGGTGGCCGGGCGAGACGTAGATGGGCTGCACGCGCGTCTTCGTCCGCACGGCCGCGCCGATTGTCTCGCCCTTGTCGAGCATCGGCGACCACGCGCCGCGCTCCTCGCCCGGCTCCTCGTACTTCCCCACGAGCACGGACTTCGCGCAGCCGAGCGTCGGGCGCTTGATGATGAGCCCGACGTGACAGGCGATGCCGACCCTTCGCGGGTGCGCGAGCCCCTGCCCGTCGAACATCACCGCGTCCGGCTCGGTCTTCAACTTCGCCCACGCCTCCAAAACCGAAGGCGACTCGCGGAACGACAGCAGCCCCGGCACGTAAGGGAACTTCGTCTCGCTCACCAAGCCGACCTCCTCCACGACTTCGAGCGTCGGCAGGCGCAGGACGACGATGCCCGTGTAGATGGTCGGGTCGAACTTGTTGAAGCTGATGTCCGCGCCCGCCACCGTCTCGACCTTCTTCCCGAGCGGCGTGATGCGCACGCGCTCGCGCAGCCGCTTCTGCAACTCCACCGCCTCGCGCGGCGTCAGGTCCCACTCGTGCAACTGTTCAAAATTAGCCATCTTCGCAACCCGGGCACGTCGTTTATTCGGAAAGTGAGCCGCACGCACGCCGGGTTCAGGCACGCCGACGCCGCATCAACGGCGACGGCGTGCATGTGAGCCGCGCCGTCGCCGGTTCAACTCCCGCCGCTACCATTTTACGTCGCGCCGCCGCCATATCCAGCGCGCCGAAGCCGTTTTAAGTTACCCCGGTGCCATATTCGGTGTGTCCGACGCCATTTTTAGTACGGCCGGCGCCGTATATAGATCTGCCGGCGTGATTTCGACTTCGTCCGACGCCGTGTCACCCCGCCCCGTGCCACATTCGGCGCCGCCGCTCGCACATTGAATCCGTCCGACCCCACGCCGGGAAAATTTATTGTTGCGCGTGACGCGCGGATATATAATTCGCGCCCTCAAGCGGGAATCTCGCGCCCTTCGGCTCACTGGAAGGCGACTCCGCCAATGCCCTTCCTTCACAACGACTCTTTCTCTTCACCCCAAGGAGTGACAACATGAACGCCAAACTGCGAAGGTATTACGAGCGCGGTCAGCGCTGCGACAAGTTTGCGGACACGCACGCGGAGGATTTCCCCGCCAACAGTAAGGGCGCGGCGCAGGCGGCAGCCGTTAAAGAACGGCTCGCCAGCCTGTCCGCCCTCGACGTTGAGAGGGCGAACAGCACGGGCAAGCGCCAGCAGGGCTCGGCCGGCCGCCAGAGCGCGCGCGAGGCTCTGCGCGTGCTGGTCGAGGCCGTCGCCGGGACGGCCGACGCCATCGCCCTCGACCACGCGGACATCAAAGGCATGTTCCTCCTCCCGCGCACAGACCACACAGACCGGACGCTCATCGCCACGGCCCGCTCCTTCGCCGACAGGGGCGCGCCGTTCGTGGGGCTCTTCGTCGAGTACGCCCTGCCGGCGACCTTCATCGCCGACCTCAGGTCGAAGGCCGACTCGCTGGAGACTTACATCTCGCTACAGAACGAAGGAATCGGGGGGCGCGTCAACGCCAACGCGTCCGCGGAAGAGAACCTGCGGGGGCTGAACGAAGCGCTCGAACGTCTCAACGTCGTCTTCCGCAACCAGTACCGCGACACCCCCTCCGTCCTCGCCGAATGGGAGAGCGCCTACCACCTCGAAGCCGCGCCCGGCTCCAAACGCAGGAAAAAGGGCGACCGGGCCGACGACGGCGAACCGCTGGCCAACAGCGACCCGCCGCCGGCCCCGCCCGCCAACGCCTAACGCCGCGCACGCCGCGCCGCCTAACCTCGCCGGGCGGCGCGGCTTCACACAACACCACCGCGTGGTCAGGCCGGAGCG
>DASWNR010000442.1:0-8914 GCA_036399155.1 Pyrinomonadaceae bacterium | reverse complement strand
GGCCGTCATCATCAGGCGCATCAGCGCGACCGTCTTCAGCTCGCGGCAGAAGAGCGCGTCGGCGTCCGCCTCGCCCGCGCGCGTCAGCAGGTCTACGGCCTGCCCGCCGACCATCCCGTCCGCGCCGATGGCGAGCGCGGCCTCGCGGACGAGAGTGCCGCAGGCGTCCGTCCCGCGCGCGGCCTCGGCCAGCAGCGCGTAAGACTGGTTGAGCAGCGCGACCGAGGCGAGCAGCGCGACGCCCTCGCCGTAGACGACGTGGAGCGCGGGCCGCTTGCGTCGCAGCTCGGCGTCGTCCATCGAGGGCAAATCGTCGAGGACGAGAGAGCTGCTGTGCAGAAACTCGACCGCGCACGCCGCCGCCAACGCGCGCTCGCGCGAAGCGCCGGCCAGCTCGGAGGCGAGCAGCGCGAGCGCGGGGCGGAAGCGTTTGCCGCCGGGGAAGACGGCGTAGACGAGCGCCTCGTTAAGCCGCACGGCGTGCGGCAGAGAACTGAGCGGGAGCCGACGCCGCAGCGCCTCTTCGACGGGCCCGCGCCTCGACGCGATGAAGCTTGTCAGTTGTTCGCTCAAACGTTCACTCACTTTCCCCCGCCGGCGGCGAGCGCGGACGCGGAGGCCGCCGCCGTGCCGAAGATGACTTCGGCGACTTCGCCGGTCGCCTCCTCAAGCGGAAGGTGCCCCGCGCCCTTCAGCTCGCGCACGAGCGCGTGCGGCAGAACCTCGCGCCAGAGCGCGAGCGAACGCCTGACCGCGCCGAACGTCTTCTCGCCATAGGCGATCTCGACCGGCGTCTCGACGCCGCGAAAGATTTCGACGCCGCCTATCTCGTCGAAGAGCGCGAGGTAGCGGCGCGCGACCTCGTGGTCGGCCTCGGCGAACGTCGCCGTCAAATCGCCCGCGCCCTCGCGCCCCGAGCCGAGCGCCTGGTTGGTCAGCCAGCGCCCGAGGGGCGACGCGAAGGTCGCTTCGTACGCGCGCCGCCCGAACTCGCCCACGAGGAACAGGCGGAAGTAGCGCGGCAGGTACGCGAACGGGTCTATCATCGTCACGCGCACGCATTCGCGCCCAAGCTCCTTCGCCGCCAGCAGCGCGAAGACCGCGCCGCCGCAGCTCCCAACCAGATTCACGCGCCCCGGCGCGACGTAACGCGCGAGGCCGACGACCTCTTCGACCACCGTTTCGACCGACCACGCGCGCGGCGCCGCCGAGCGGCCGCACCCCGGGAGGTCTGCCGTGTAGAGACTCGCGTGCGCGGGGACTAAGCTCGCGAGCGGCGCGAACGCGCGGCGGTCGCCGCCCCACCCGTGCAGCGCGAGAAAGACTTCGTCGCCCCACCCCTGTCGCTCAACGAACACGTCCCGTAATCCTCTCCGCGACGAGCCGCCCCGAGAGCACGACCATCGGCATGCCCGTCCCCGGCGTCGTGCTCGCGCCGACGTAGTAAAGCCCCTCGAACTCTTTGGAGAAATTCCGGCGGCGGAACGGCCCGACCTGCCCGAGCGTGTGCGCCGCGCCGAACGCCGAGCCGTCGTAGAGCCCGAAACGACGACGCCAGTCGCGCGGCGTGTAGACCTCCTCGAAGACGACGCTTTCGGGGTCGATCCGCACGCCGTGGCGCGCGAGCCTGTCGGTCACGCTCTGCTTTATCTTCCGCGTCTCCTCGCCCCAGTCCGCGCCCGGCATCTGGCTGAGCGTGGGCGTCGGCGCGAGCACGAAGACGGCCGCGCAGCCTTCGGGCGCGAGCCCGGGGTCGGTCGCCGAAGGCACGCTCACGTAGAAGGGAAGATCGGCGGGTACGCGCCCGCGCTTGAACAGTTGGTCGAAGGCCCGGCGCGCGTCTTCGGGCAAAAAGATTGTGTGGTGCCCCAGACCCTCGACCCCGCCGCGCACGCCCCAGTAGAAGGTGACGACGCCGGGCGTCATGCGCGTCCGCGCGGCGCGCGCGTGCGAGCGGTCGGCGAAGCCGTGCTCGCTCTCGACAAGCTCCGTGTCGGTCGTCGGCACGTCCACGTTGGAGACGACGGTCGTCGCCTCGACGCGCTCGCCGCCTTCCATCTCGACGGCGCGGACGCGGCCGGCGCGGCAGACGATGCGCCTCACGCGCGCACGCGTGCGCACTTCGACGCCCAGCTCGCGCGCGAGTTTTTCGACGCCCTCGACCAGAGCGTAGACCCCGCCCTCGGGGAGCCAGAGTCCGTAGGCCAGCTCGCCGTAGGGCAGGATTGTGAACATGCCGGGCAGCTCGTAGGGCGAGCCGCCGAGGTACATCGCGTATGAGCCGAGCGCCTCGCGCACCAGACGGCTCTTGAAGTGGCGGCCCAACTCGCCGTCGAGCGAGCGCCAGAGTCCCGTCCCCGCAAGCTCCGCGGGTGTGAGCGCGGCGAGCCAGCGGGCGGGGTTGTCAACGTTGCGGCTGACGAGCTTGTCGAAGGCGACGCCGAACTTCGAGCCCGCGTCGCGCAGGAAGTCGAAGACCGAGGGCGAACAGCCCGGCTCAAGCCGCTCGCACTCGGCGAGGAACTTTCGCACGTCGGACGAGAGCGTGAAGTGCTGGTCGCCGGCCCAGCGGAACGTGATGGAAGGGTCGACGGGGAGCAGCCGCACGTAATCTTGAAAGCGCCGCCCGGCCGCCTCGAACATCTGCTCGAAGACCCAGGGGTAGTTGAGCAGCGACGGGCCGGTGTCGAAGCGAAAGCCCTCGTGCTCGATGACGTTGGCGCGGCCGCCCACGCGCTCGCAGGCTTCGAGCAGCGTCACGCGAAAGCCCGCGAGGCGCAGGTGTATCGCGGCGCTCAAGCCCCCGAGGCCGCCGCCGACTATCAAGACGTTTCTGTCAGCGCCTACACTCATCTCGTCAGGTAAGCCAGGGGGATGCGCCAGTATTTGCTGACGGGGAGCGCCTCGAACTTCTCGCGGAGCGGCACGCTCTCGCGCCGCGAGAGGCTTTCGGCGCCCAGCGCGACGCGCTCGTTCAGGCGGCCGTAGACCTCTATGCAGGCGCGAACAGCCGGCCGGCAGTCGGGCGAGAAGGCGTCGAGGTCGGCGCTCGCCCGTTCGTAATAGTTTGCGGCGACGGCCGCCAGCCGTCGCCGCACCCGCGCCAGCGGCTCAAACTGGCGCGGGTCTCGCGCGTCGAGCACACGGATGCCCTCGGCGCGCAGAGAGTCTTCGGGTAGATAAACGCGACCCCGCAAAAAGTCTTCGGCCACGTCGCGCAGGAAGTTGGTCAGTTGGAGCGCGACGCCGAGGTCTCGCGCGGCCGAGAGCGCGCGGCCGAAGCTCGCCGCGTCGCGCGCGCCGTAGACGTGCGCGAGGAAGTAGCCGACGACGACGGCGCTGCCGTAGACGTACGTCTGTATAAGGTCGTCGAGCGTCTGGAACGGGCGCGGGGCGATGTCCTGGCGCATCGCGCCGAGGAAGGCGCGGTAGTGCTCGTGCGGGATGGCGCGCTCGCGCACGACGCGCGCGAAGCCCGCGAGGTGCGCGGGGACGCCGAGTTCGAGCGAGTCCCGCACGGACCTTGAGGAGAGCGCCGTCTCGTACGCGTCGCCCCACTCTTCCAGCAGCCGCCGCTTCGAGTCGTCGTCGAGCCGGAAGGTGTCGACGACCTCGTCCGGGTAGCGCACGGCGGCGTAGACCGTCTCGACCTCGTCGCGCTTTTCGCGCGGCAGGAAGCGGCTGACGACGAAGAAGCTGGTCGTGAAAGAGCGCATCACCGCGCGAGACTCGCGCACGAGCACGCGCCACGCCCCGCGCTCCTCCCGCTCGCGCAGGGCGCGCTCCCGCGCGACACGCTCGCGCGCGCGCCACACGGCGGCGTCCCACGCGACCCCGCCGGCGTCGGCGCGAGCCACACCGGCGTGCGAACCGAACGTTAAGACGTTGAAGCTCCGTTCCACGCGCGTGCCCCCTCAGTCCCCTGCGTGCGACCTGTGGAGAATCTGGCGGCCGAGTCCGCCCGCGTCGAAGTATGCGCGGAAGCGTGTGATCTGCCCGCCTTCGATTTCGAGGATGCTCACGCCGTCGTACTCGACGGGCGAGCCGTCGGCCGCCGTCCCCACGGTTCTCCATTCGAGCGTCGCGCGGTCTTCGGTGGCGAAGACGTTCCTGAAGGTAGACTCCACCTCGCCGAATGTGTCGCGGTACTTCGAGCCCCAGAACTCGCGCGCGGCCTCGCGCCCGTGAAACTTCTCGGGCGAGGTGACGTTGCCGACCTCGCACTCTTCGGCGAAGAGCGCGGTGATGGACTCCACGTCGCGCTCCGCCTCAAGGCGCCCGAGCGCTTCGATAAACTTTCTCGCCAGTTGTTCCGACATCTTTAAATCCCTCCCTGTGTGTCCGTTCAGAGGCGCGCGGCGTGCTCCTCCAGTTGTGAAAACGTGGCGGCGTGGAGGTCGGCCGGGAACCTGTGCCGCGCCCCCCCGACGCCAAACCCCGCCCCGCCCAGCACCACCGACGCGCCCGCGCGGCCGGCCGCACTCTTGAACTCCCCGTACTCACGTGCCGCGCGGTCGGGGTGGTTGAAGACCGTCGAGGCGACGCAGACGAGGCGCGGGGCGAAGCGTTCGACCGCCTCGGCGAGCGCGTAGAAGGGCGTGCTCGTGCCGAGGTTGACGACGCCCCACCCGAGCCCCTCAAGGGTCAGCGCCGCGAGGTGTACGGGCAGCTCGTGAAAGTCGTCCTCGACGGCGCAGCAGATGGCCGGGCGTTCGCCCACGTTCAAGCTCAGGGCGTCTCTTAAAGTCTGTACGGCCGTGAGCGCGGTTCGCGTCGCCAGGTGCTCCTCCGCGATTGAAAGCTCGCCCGCGTGCCAGAGGTCGCCGACCCTGCGCAGCGCCGGGCAGAGCACCGCGTCCGCGATGCGCGCCACCGAGTGACCGCGGCGTCGGAGCCCGACGAGCGTCCTGGACGCCGACTCCACGTGGCCCGCGAGGAGCGTCTCAAACATCAAACGTGACAAGTCTTCGTCGGGGGCGACGCCGTCCGGCTCCGCCTCCCCCCCGTCGGCCGTGCCGGGCGTTTCGCCTCTACTCAAAACGCGCACGGTCCCGCGTTCCCCGCGTCCGCGCCGGAAGGCGGCCACGTCCTCCGGGCGGAAGCGCCTGTGCCCGCCGACAGTCCGCATGGACGGCAGCAGCCCGCCGTCGGCCCAGCGCTTCACGGACGCCTCGCTCGCGCCGAGCAGCCGCGCGGCCTGCCGGCTGGTCAGATTTTTTCGCCCGTCCGAGACACTCATAAGCGCCGGTGTAATCTAGCAAAGAGTCGGACGGATGTAAACACAAAAATCGTCCAATCCGTTCAATAGGATAAATCGTATAGTAATTTCACGGGATATTTTCTTCTTGACTTTAAATGCGAATTGCTTTAAATCGTTCAAATCGCTCAGACGCGACAAGGCAATGCGGAAACTGTGTGGCCGAACAAGGAGGGTTAACGGATGCTTTCGATGGGAGTGTTTTTCGTCGTCTTCACCACGCTGCTGCTGTGCGGCGGCGTGGCTTTCACGCTCCTCTGGTTCCGGCAGGCGGTGGGGCGTCCGGGCGAGGCGCGCGTTAAAAGTGATACCGCGAACAAGGGTTGGAGGCGACTCTGACGCCTCGCGGGGCGCGGGGACGGCTCCGGTCGTCTACAATGTGCGGGCGGGGGGGAGCCGAAGGGCTTAAACGTCGATGCCGACTGACGAGAGGGTGATTCTGGTTGACGAGCGCGACCGCGAGCTGGGCGCGGCGTGGAAGCTGCGCGCGCACATGGAGGGCGCGCTCCACAGGGCCTTCTCGGTCTTCATCTTCGACGGCGCGGGGCGTCTGCTCCTGCAAAGGCGCGCGCGCGGTAAGTACCACTCGGGCGGGCTCTGGTCGAACACGGCCTGCGGCCACCCGCGCCCGGGCGAGCCGACGGCCGAGGCCGCGCGGCGTCGCCTGCGCGAGGAGATGAGCCTCGACTGCGAGCTGCGCGAGGCGTTCGAGTTCGTCTACCGCGCGGAGCTGGACGGCGCGCTCGTCGAGCACGAGTACGACCACGTCTTCGTCGGGACGCACGACGCCGAGCCCGCGCCCGACCCCGCGGAGGTCGAGGAGTGGCGCTGGGTGAGCATGAACGAGCTGCGACGCGGTTTGAGCGAAGAGCCGGAGAGCTACAGCTACTGGCTCAAGGTCGCGGTCGAGGGCGAGCACTGGACGAAGCTCGAAGCGCTCGGCGTCGGCAGCGGTGGGCGCGCCTGAATTAAACAAGGAGGGAACGGTGATGAGCAAGGCTGTGACGAAGGACGAGAAGCTCGGGAAACTGCGCGAGATAGTCAAGGCGGTGGACATCTGCATGTTGACGACAATCGACGAGGGGGGCGACATGCACAGCCGCCCGATGTCGAACAACCGCGACGTGGAGTTCGACGGCGACCTGTGGTTCTTCACCTACGGCTCGTCGCACAAGGTTGACGAGGTGGGGCGCGTGCCGAAGGTCAACGCCAGCTTCGCCGACGTGGACGCGCAGCTCTACGCGTCGGTCTCGGGGCGCGCGGAGGTCGTGCGCGACCGCGCGAAGATCGAGGAGCTTTGGAAGCCGCAACTGCGCGCGTGGTTCCCCGAAGGCGTTGACACGCCCGACATCGCGCTGCTCAAGGTGACGGCCGAGCGCGCGGAATACTGGGACGGCTCGCAGTCGCTCGTCGCGCACGCCGTCGGCCTCGTCACGTCGCTCGTCAAGGGCGAGCCGGCGCGGACGGGCGAGAACGAAAAACTCGACTTGAAGTGAAGTTGAAGTGAGGGGGCATGAAGTTCGACTACGCGCTCGACTTTAAACGTAACGACTTCCGCGAGCACCCGGAGCTGTACAGGGTCGGGCGCGGCGAGCAGGGCGTGCTGCTTGTAGAGCCGTACAAGGGAGAGCTGCTCCCGCACTGGCGCTTCCGCACGCCGGAGGTGGCGCGCGAGTCGGCGGCGAAAATCTACGGGCTGTACGAGGCTTACAGGGAAGCGGGCGAGTTCGTCGGGATGGACATGGCGCGCAAGTTCCTACAGATGGGCTGGACGCGCTCGATGCGCTACGCCAACCACCGCACGGGGAAGAAGTACGTCGGGCCGGTGCGCGCGAGATGCGTGGGCGGAGCGGCGCGCACGGCCGGCGCGTCGCGCCGAAAGATCAAGACGCCGAGAAGCTGAAGAGCGCGAAGGTCTTCAGGGAGCGGCTCGACGCGGTGCTGTCAGACCCGGCCTACGTCTCGATGCGCGAGGAGCACCGGAGGCTTTACGAGTCGCCCGCCGAGAAGGTCACGACTTGACCTTCACTGCTTAACTTTCTCCGTGGGCGGCTCGCGCGGAAGCTCTATCGTAAAAGTCGTGCCCTCGCCGGGCGTCGAGCGGACGCGGATTTCGCCGCCGTGCGCGCGCGCGAGGTGCTTGACGATGGCGAGCCCGAGCCCCGTCCCGCCCATCTCGCGCGAGCGCGCGCGGTCGACGCGGTAGAAGCGCTCGAAGATGCGGGTGAGGTGTTCGGGCGGGATGCCGACGCCCGTGTCCGAGACTTCGACGAGGTCGCGCTTCCCGGCGGCGTGCGCGACCGTGACCGCCCCGCCGCGCCGGTTGAACTTGATGGCGTTGTCCACCAGATTCAAAAGCATCTGTTCGAGCCGGCGCGGGTCGGCGCGCACGACCGCCTCCTCCGCCACCCCGTTAACCAGAGTGAGGCCGCAGCCTTCGGCCTTAGCATTGAGCGCGGCGAACGTCTCCTGAACGGCCGGGTGGAGTCGCACCTCGCGCGCCTCGACGCGAGCCCCGCCCGACTCAATCGACGAAAGCTCCGTGATGTCTTCGATGAGGGCGCGCATGCGCTCGGCGTTGCGGCGTATGACGGCGAGGAAGCCGCGCGCCGTCTCTACGTCTTCGAGCGCGCCGTCTTCGAGCGTCTCCGTGAAGGTGATGACGGCCGTCAGCGGCGTGCGCAGCTCGTGGCTGACGTTCGAGAGGAACTCCTGCCGGACGAGTTCGAGCCGTTCGAGCCGCGTGATGTCGATGAGGACGCCGATGGCGCCGCGCACGTCGCTGCCGTAGATGGCCTCGCGCTCGCGCAAGGGGGCGACGTGCAGGTCGTAGACGCGTCGGCCGTCGGCGCCGTCGGTCTCGACCTTGACCGCGGCGCGGACGCCGCGCGCGACCGCGCCGGCGAAGGCCGAGTAGACCGTCGGGTTGCGCGTCAGGTCGCTCAGGCGTCGCGGGCTGAGCGCGTCCGAGCCGCCCGAGCGGAAGGTCGCGCGCGCGGGGTTGTTGAGCGCGACGACGCGCATCCCGCTGTCGATGACGACGACGCCCTCGCGCATGCTCTCCATCGTCGCCTTGAGCAGGGCGGCCGCCGGCACCTCGCCGGGCGCGACCGACCTGTGCGCGTCCGTCTCGCCTTCAAAATCATCGACGGGGAACACGTCCGGCTCCGCGCGAGCGCCGAGCGCCGGGGCGAACAGCAGCGCGACGGCGGCGCCGACGGCGGCGGCCGCTATGGCGACCCATGCGGCGTAGGCGTCGGTCTTGTAGAGCGCGAACCACGCGGCCAGCAGTGCCGCGACGGTTGCGAGCGCGAGTGCCAGGCGCAGGGGCATAAGTGGTGCTACTTTTCGCGGCCGGCGGCCGCGCCGACGAAGCGGTAGCCGACGCCGACGACGGTCTCGATGGAGTCGCCGCACGCGCCCAGCTTCGAGCGCAGCCGGCGGATGTGGACGTCGAGCGTGCGCGTGTCGCCGTAGTACTGCTGCCCCCACACCTCGTCTAGGAGCTGCGTGCGAGTCGCCACCCTCCCGGGGCGCCGCGCCAGCGCCGCCAGCAGCCCGAACTCCTTGCGCGTGAGCCTGACGCCCTCGCCGTCGCAGGAGGCGTGCATGTCGTCGAAGCGGACGAGCAGCCTCGCGTCCTCGTAGGAGGCCGCG
>DASWNR010000441.1:0-11024 GCA_036399155.1 Pyrinomonadaceae bacterium | reverse complement strand
ACAGTACTCGCTCCACGCCGCCGTCACCGCGGGCGGGTTCGAGGACGGCGGCGGCGGCTCCATCGGCGCGGCCGCCGTCGCGACGGGACTGGGCGGCGCCGTGCTCTACTGGATTCTGACGATGGTGGGCGGCGCGCTGCTCTCGGGGGCGCTCGCCTACGCCGTCGTGCAGATACAGCGGACGGGCGCGGCGCGCGCGGGCGAGAGCCTGATGTGGGGCCTGAAGAAGCTGCCCAAGATTGTCGCCGTCACGCTCATCACCTACCTCTTCATCTACTGCGCCCCGGCGCTCGTGCTGGGGGTGCTGGCCGCCGTGCTCGGGCCGGTGGCGCTCATCGCCTTTCTGCTGATGCTGCTGCCGTGGATCATCCTGGTGCTGACGTTCTCGCTCGCCGCGCCCGCCGCCGCCATCGAGAACCGGGGCGTCGTCGAGTCGCTGACGCGCAGCGTCGAGCTGACGAAGGGCTACAAGGGGCTCCTCTTCCTGACGTACTTCCTCTGGTGGGTGGTCATCATCGCCCTGAACATCGTCACGACCTGGAGCTTCCACTACGGCAGCGGCGACCCCGAGGGCTCTCTCGTGGCGACGCTCGTCCAGATGCTGGTCGGCGGGATGCTCAGCTCCTCGATGAGCGTCCTGACGGTCTACATCTTCCTCGGCATCCTCAACGAGAACCGGCAGGGCTTCGCGTCGAACGCCTACGCGCCGAGGGCGGCCGCGCACTAGCGGCGGAGACGGTGAAGGCGGGCGACCTCCTGCCACACGTCACTTATCACCCATCACTTTTCACTTATTACCGCTCCGATGGCATACACGGCACAGATCACGCGCGCGAACCCGACGCTCATCGTCTTCCTGCTCGACCAGTCGGGCTCGATGGCCGACCCGTTCGGCGGCGAGCAGCACTCGCGCAAGGCGGACTTCGTCGCGCGCGCCGTCAACCACGCGCTGCACGACCTCGTCATACGCTGCACCAAGACCGAGGAGGTGCGCGACTACTACCACGTCGCGGTCGTCGGCTACGGCCGCACGGTCGGCGTCGGCTTAGGGGGCGCGCTCGCCGGCTTCGGCGTGGCGCCGGTCTCGGCCGTCGCCGACAACCCCGCGCGCATCGAGTCGGGCTACCGGCGCGTGCCCGACGGCGCGGGCGGCTTCGTCGAGATGCCCGTGCGCTTCCCCGTCTGGGTGCACCCGCAGGCCGAGGGCGGCACGCCCATGTGCCGCGCGCTCGGGCGCGTGCGCGAGATACTCGAAGGGTGGCTCTCGGCGCACACGCGCGGCTTCCCGCCGACGGTGCTCCACCTGACCGACGGCGAGTCGAGCGACGGCGACCCGGGCGAGGTGGGGCAGAGCATCATGTCGCTCGGCACCGACGACGGCCGCGTGCTGCTCTTCAACTGCCACGTCTCCGCGAGCCGCGCGCGTAAGGTCGAGTACCCTTCCGAAGAGTCTCAGTGCCCCGACGGCTTCGCGCGCTCACTCTTCCGCATCTCCTCGACGCTCCCCAAAAACTTTCTCGACGCGGCGCAGCAGCTCGGCGTCCCGGCGTCCGACGGCTCGCGCGGCTTCGTCTTCAACGCAGACCCCTCCTCGGTCGTGCAGTTCTACGAGATCGGCACGTCGCTCACGGGCATGGCCCCGCACATCTGGATGGAGGAGTGAGAGGGAAGTAGGCAGTAGTCAGTAGACAGTAGAAAAACCGACGTTAATGAATCGTGCGAGTTTCAGCGTCAACGTCGGCGGAGCCTACTGACTGCTGACTGCTGTCTACTGCTTTTCATCATGACCAAAGGCTGGAGCGTTCAGACACGGCACTTCATGCTCCCCAAGGAGGGGAGCACGGCGGAGGAGTGTGAGGACGCTCTGGCGTTCGACGCGGGGGCGCTGCGGTTCGCGGTGGCCGACGGGGCGACCGAGGCGTTCGACGCGCGGCGTTGGGCGGAGCGGCTGGCCGTCGAGTGGGTCGGCGCGGTGCGCGCGCCGCTGACGGCCGGGGAGTTCGGCGCGTGGCTCGGCGAGCAGGCCGTGTGGCTGCACGACTCTTGGGAGGGGCGTACGCTCCCGTGGTACGCGGAGGAGAAGCGGCGCGCGGGCTCGTTCGCGGCCTTCGTCGGCCTGCGGCTCGAAGCCTTGAAGGGGCGCGTCGCGTGGCGCGCGCTGGCGCTCGGCGACTCGTGCCTCGTGCAGCGGCGCGGCGGCGAGACAATCGCGGCCGTGCCGCTCAAGAGTCACGAGGAGTTCGGCTCGACGCCGCCGCTCGTCCCTTCGCGCGAGTCCCTGCGCGCTTCGGCGCTCGCGCGGCTCGTCGAGGCCGAGGGGCGCGGCGAGCCGGGCGACACCTTCCTGCTCGTCACCGACGCGCTCGCCGCCTGGTACTTCGAGGCGCTCTCGCGCCGCCCCGGGGCCGCCGAAGAGTTTGATTCTCTGCTCGCCGCGTCGGAAAATGAATCGCTCGCCGCGCTCGTCCGCCGCGAGCGCGCCGCCACGAGGATGAGGGACGACGACGTTGCGGCGGTGAGAATCTTAATCAGTAGACAGTAGACAGTAGTCAGTAGGCTCCGCTTCATATGCGTTGACGCTGATGCCCGAACGACCCGCCATAAGAAGGTTTTTCTACTGACTACTGACTGCCTGACTACCTGAGCTTTATGCCCGGCCCCACGACAAACTTCTGGCCGACGGCGCGGCACTACGCGGAGGCCGTGCAGTGCCCGGCCGTCTGCTTCGCCGAGCCCTCGCTGAAGTTGATGATGCCGGCGGTCGACAGGCTCGGGATGCCGCTCGTCACCTCGGGGCAGTTCGCATACGTCTTCAAGCTCAACCCGGCGCGCGAGGGCGAGGCGCTCGCGGTGCGCTGCTTCCGCGGCTTCCTCGGCGACCGCGGCGACCGCTACCGCGCGCTCGACGCGCACCTCGGCGAACACCACATCCCGGCGCTCCCGCGCTTCAAGTACCTGCGCGACGGCGTCCTCGTCGCCGGCCACCGCTACCCCGTCCTCGTCATGGAGTGGGTCGAGGGGCCGACGCTCGACGTGTACCTGGACGAGGCCGTCGGGCGGCGCGAGGCGCTGCTCCACCTCGCAGACGAGTGGGTGAGCCTCGTCGCCGCGCTGCGCGCCGCCGGCATAGCGCACGGCGATTTGCAACACGGCAACATCATCGTCGAGCGCGGCGGCCGCCTCCGCCTCGTAGACCTCGACGGCATGTACGTCCCGGCGCTCGAAGGCTTCCGCGCCAGCGAGGTCGGCCACCAGCACTACCAGCACCCCGCGCGCGACCCCGCGCACTTCTCGCTCGACACGGACAACTTCTCCGCGCTCGTCGTCTACCTCTCGCTCGTCGCGCTGGCCGAGCGCCCCGAACTCTGGCGCGAGCACCACGACGAGAACCTCATCTTCACGCGCGCCGACTTCGCAGACCCCGAAGCCTCGGCGCTCTTCCCGAAGATCGAGGCACTCGGGGGCGAGCACGCGCGTCTCGCGGGCGTGCTCAAAGACGCCTGCCGCGCGCACCCTTCGGAGACGCCGCCGCTCACGGAGCTGGTCGCCGTCCCGACGGGCGCGCTGCCGGCGTGGATGACCGCGCCGGCCGAGGTCGAGGTGCGGAATCGCACGCGCGAGGTGGCGCGCGCCGCCGTCCCGCAGACCGAGCCGGAGAGGCTCTGGGCCACGAGGCACCAGCAGCGCGCGACGCCGAACACGCCCGCGGCGGCCGGCTTTCAGGGGCTCTTCAACACGGGGGCGGCCGGCGCGCTCGCGCCCAACGCGCCCGCGCCAATCGTGCGCGACCCGTCGGACGTGGCCGGCAACACTCTCCACCACGCCAAGAGCGTCTTCGGCAACTCTTACGGCTACATCTGGTGGATACCGCTGCACAACTTCATGCTGCGCCCCGTGTGGCAAGCCTTCGGCGCGGGCGACACCGTCGGCGGGATGCTGCTCACCTTCATCTTCATCGCCTCGGTGCTTTTTCTGTACGGCTTCCTGCGCGCGCTCAAGGAGGCGCAGTCGGCGTCGAGCGCGCCGGCCATCGCGGGGGCGTCCGCCGGCGCGCCCCACGCCTTCGGGACGCCGGGCGGCGCGACCCCGCTGGGCGCGCCCGCGCCCGCCTCGCTCTTCGGCCCGACCCCCACGCCGACCCGCGCGCAGACTCAAACCCCCGCGTCCGCGCAGAGGCCGACCCCGACCCGGACGCACGCCCCGGCCGCGTCGCCGAACGCGGTAGCGCGCCCCGTCGTCGGCAACAGCGCGCTCGGCATCTACCACCTGCCCGACTGCGAGTGGGTCGCCAAAATCACGCCCCGGCAGCGCGCCGACTTCGACACGCCCGACTCCGCGAGCGCCGCGCGTTTCCGCCCCTGTCACGTCTGCAAGCCTTGAGGAAGTGATGAGTGATGAGTGATGAGAAAGAGAAGGCGGGCCTTGTTCTTTCTCATCACTCATCACCCGTCACTCATCACTTTCCACCGGCTTGCCTCCGCTCGGCGCGCGAGTGTAGAGTAGCGCCGCAAAGTCTCCTTTAAGTCTCTTCCCTTCAGTAGCTCGAACGAGAATCCGTCGGAGGTCATTTCTGATGTCCACTGATAGCTTGGACCCCGGCAAAGCAGCCGAGGCCGTCGGGTACCCCGACCGCGTCGGCCTCAAGCCGACGAACCCGTACCTCGCCGTCTTCCGCCCCTTCATCCCGGCGGGCGCGATGCTGCGCGAGCTGACGCCGCTGCCCCTCATCGTCGGGACGCTGCTCGGCGTCATCTTCGGCGCCTCTTCGCTCTACCTCGTGCTCAAGGTGGGCCTGACGGTGAGCGCGTCCATCCCCGTCGCGGTCATCTCCATCACGCTCTTCCGCCTGCTCTCGAAGCTGGGCCTGCGCGACGCCACCATCTTAGAGAACAACATCGTGCAGACGGCAGGCTCGGCCGGCGAGTCGATAGCGTTCGGGCTCGGCGTGACGATGCCGGCCATCATGATCCTCGGCTTCGACCTTGAGCTGACGCGCGTCATGCTCGTCGCCGTCCTCGGCGGCCTGCTCGGCATCCTGATGATGATTCCGCTCCGCCGCGCCCTCATCGTCAACCAGCACGGGCTGCTCAAGTACCCGGAGGGGACGGCGTGCGCCGAAGTCCTCAAGGCCGGCGCGTCGCGCGAGTCGCTCGACGCGGCGCACACCGACGAGGCTTCGGCGCGCGTCGCCGACGAGGCGACGACCGGCGGCAAGATCATCTTCGCGGGCTTCGGCGTTGGCTTCCTCTACTACGGCCTCCAGCGCGTCTTCAAGCTCTGGAACGAGGAGCCGACCCACGAGTTCGGCGGGAGTTTCCAGCGCGCCTCGGTCGCGATAGAGAACAACCCGGCGCTGCTCGGCGTCGGCTACATCATCGGGCCGAAGATTTCGTCCATCATGTTCGCCGGCGGCGTCCTCTCCTACCTCGTGCTGATTCCGATGATTCACCTCTTCGGCGCGGGGCTCGCCGTGCCGGTCGCGCCCGAGACCACGAAGCTCATCGGCGCGATGGGCGTCGGCGACATACAGAAGAACTACGTGCTCTACATCGGCGCGGGCGCGGTCGCGGCCGGCGGCATCATCAGCCTGCTGCGCTCGCTCCCCATCATCTGGCACGGGCTCAAGGGGGGCTTGGCCGACCTGCGCGGCTCGCGCGACGCCACCGCCTCCGACGCCCCGCGCACCGACCGCGACCTCTCGATGAAGTTCGTCATCGGCGGCATCGTCCTCATCGTCGTGACCATCATGCTCTTCCGCGCGCTCAACATGAACCTGCTCGGCGCGCTGCTCATCGTCGCCTTCGGCTTCCTCTTCGTCACCGTCTCGTCGCGCCTGACGGGCGAGGTCGGCTCAAGCTCGAACCCCATCTCGGGGATGACGGTGGCGACGCTGCTCCTGACGTGCCTCGCCTTCCTCATCCTGGGCTGGACGACGCCGCCCTACTTCGTCACCGCGCTCTCGGTCGGGGCCATCGTCTGCATCGCCTCGTCGAACGGCGGCACGACCTCGCAGGACTTGAAGACCGGCTTCCTCGTCGGCGCGACCCCGAAGGCGCAGCAGATAGCCATCCTCGTCGGCGCGCTCGCCTCGGCCCTGCTGCTCGGGCCGATGCTTTTGCAGCTCAACCAGGGCTCGACCGTCTACATGCCGGTCGCCGGCCACGCCGACTTCAAATTCGCGGAGGGCTTCCGCGCCCCGGCCGCCGCGTTGGAGCAGTCGGGCGGCGCTCCGAAGCGCGAGCGCGCGCGGTTCGCCGGCGACGAGCGCGAGTACATGGTCTGGCACAACACCGACGCCGCGCAGGGCCCGGCCGGCCGCTATCTGGTTGACGAGCAGGGCGCGCCCGTCTACCTCGTCGACCCCGGCATTAACGGCGTCTACAGGAAGACGGCCGACGGCACCTCGGTCGACAAGTTCAACGCGCCGAAGGCGACGCTGATGTCCTACATCATCAAGGGCATCCTCAGCCGCGAGCTGCCGTGGGGGCTCGTCCTGCTGGGCGTCTTCATCGCCGTCGTGCTCGAACTCTCGGGCGTCAACTCGCTGGCCTTCGCCGTCGGCGTCTACCTGCCCATCTCGGCCTCGGCCCCCATCTTCGTCGGCGGCGCGGTGCGCTGGCTCGTAGACCGCTACACGCGCCGGAAATACTCGGGGCGCGACTACACCGAGGAGCAGCTCGTCGCGGAGGGCGACAAGAGCTCGGGCGTGCTTCTGGCCTCGGGCTACATCGCGGGCGCGGCGCTAGCGGGCGTCATCTACGCCTTCCTCAACGTGAAGGAGGACATACGCACGTGGCTCGGCGGGTGGGAGGCTTGGGCGACCGAGAACAACCCGCTCTTCGCGGGTGACTACGCGAGCCTGTGGGCGATGATTCCGTTCCTCGTCCTCGCCGTCGTGCTCTACGCCGTGGGGCGCGAGTGGCTGCTCGCGGCGCGGCGCCCGCCGCTCGACGGGCGTTAGACGGGGCGGCTGCTTGACCGCGCGAGCGCGCGGGTGGAAAAATGGCTGGCCGTGGGCACCGGAGTCGTCCCACGGTCAGCCGTTCCCCTTTACGCCGGACTTTTAAAAGTCGGACTCTTCCGGCCGCCCTCCCCGTAGCCGCCTTGCCGAAAGATTTACCCGCGATGAACAGAAGCACGAAGCTCAAGACTTACGCGCTCGCACTCTGCCTCCTCGCCGCCGCGCCCGCGCGCGCCGCGGCGCAGTCGAACACGCAGTCGAACACGCAGGCCAGGCCGAACGCGCCGCAGCAGGCCGCCGCCGCGCAGCCGTCCACGCCCGCGCAGGTCGTGCGCGCCTACTACACCGCGCTCAAGGAGTCGCGCGTCCGCGACGCCATGCTGATGTCCATACTCCGCCCGGCGGTCGAGGCGCTGAGCCCCGACGAGCTGAAGGAGTTCGAGATCGACTTCGCGCGGCTCGCGGCCGCCGCGCCCCCGGACTTCGAGATCACGGGCGAGCAGTTGAGCGGCGAGGAGGCGACGGTCTTCGTCCGCACGGGCGAGGGCAAAGACCTGAAGGTCGACCCCGTCAACCTCATCCGCGAGCGCGGCTCGTGGGTCGTCGGCGACCGCGAGGGCGCCGCGGAGGTCAGGAAGCAGGGCAAGAAGTTCCTCTTCGAGCAGCGCATCGCCGCGCACGAGGCCGAGGCCGAGGACATGCTCAAGCGGATACAGGCCGCCGAGCTGGCCTACTCGCTCCAGAACGGCGGGCGCTTCGCCGACCTCCAGACGCTCGTCCGCGCCGGCTACGTCCCGCAGGACATTCTCGGCACCGAGACGACCGGCTACCGCTTCACCGTCACGACCGACGGGAAGTCCTACTCCGCGCGCGCCGAGCCCGCGCGCCACGGCCACTCGGGCCGCCTCTCGTTCTACATGGACGGCAACGGCATCCAGAAGAAGGACGCGGGAGGCAAGCCGCTCTCGACTCCCAAGTCCAAATAAACGGGCGGCGCGGGCCGACGCACGCGCCGGGAGGGGATGAAGACGAACCGCGCACTCAAGCTCGCACGATGGCTGCCGCCGGCGGCGGCGCTCTTCGCGCTCGCGTGCGCGCTGCTCGCGCCGGCCGAGGCCGGGGGCGCGCGGCCGGCCGCCCGCTCGCGCGCCGCGCAGATTCGGGAGGGCGTGCGCGAAGGGCGGGAGGGCGAGCGCGAGGCCGTCTCGGCCGTGCGCGGCCGCGTCCTCTACGACGACACGGAGAGGCCGGCGCGGCGCGCGCGCGTCATGCTCGTGGGCGAGGGCGGCTCGCGCAACGAGTACGTCGCGCTCACCGACGCGCGCGGCGAGTTCCGCATCCCCCAGGTGCGCGCGGGCCGCTACCTCGCCTTCGTAGACGTGCCGGGCGTCCTCTCGCCGGTCGGCTTTGTCAGTCTCGGCGAGATACGCTCGGGCGGCCCCGGGATGCCCGACCTCGGCGAGGGGGGCGCTTTCTTCGACGTGGTCGAGGTGGACGGCAAGGAGGACGTGAGCGTCACCGTCCGCGCGCGACGCGGCGCCGCGCTCTCGGGCCGCGTCACCTATTCGGACGGCGACCCGGCCGTCAACGTCACCGTCAACATCATGCGGCGCGACGCGTCCGGCCGGCTTCAAAAGTTTCTGACGGGCATCAACATGGTCTCGATGTCGGGGCTGCGCACGGACGACCGGGGCGCCTACCGTCTGACGGGACTGCCGCCGGGCGAGTACGTCGTCGGCGTCTCCGAGGCGGCCGACCACACCCCCGGCGCGTCGAGCTACCGCCCCGACGACACTTCGGGGATGCTTGAGGCGTTGACGAGGCAGCAGCTTCTGATGACCTTCCACCCCGCCTCGGCGAGCGTGAAGGGGGCGGCGGTCGTCAAGGTCGCGGCCGGCGAGGAGCGCGCCGACGTTGACGTGCGCATCCCCGAGCGCGAGCCGCGCACGGTCGCGGGCGTCGTGCTCTCGCGCCGCGAAAGGCGGCCGGTCGCGCGCGCGCGCGTGATCATCGTGCGCAGGGACGACCCCGTCGGCGAGGCCGAGATGAACGTCCTGACAACGCCCGGCGAGTCCGCGGTCAACGGCACGACGACCGACGAGGAGGGGCGCTGGCGGTTCGCGGAGATTCCGGACGGGCCGTACACCGTCAGCGTCAAGCCGGCCGAGGAGTACGGGCCGAGCCGCGTCACGGCCGACACGAACACGGGCGTGCCCGCCGACAACCGCGAGCCGCCCGCGGGGAACACGAACGGCATCGAGTACCGACGCCCGCCGCGCAAGCGCGGCTACGCGCCCGCGCGGCGCGACGTTGAGGTCGCGGGCGACCTGTCGGATGTCACGGTCGAAGTGAGCGACGGCGCGCGCGTCACGGGCAGCGTCACGACCGAGGGCGGCGGGGCGGTCGATTCCGCGAGCGTCGGGCTGCTGCTCGTCCCCGACGGCCCGCCCCGCGCGCCCACGCTCGCCGACACGCGCAACGCCGAAGTGGACGAAGGCCGCTTCGCCGCAGAGGGGCTGCCCGCCGGCCGCTACTTCGTCCAGCCGGGCGTCTACCACTCCGAGACGGGGCTCTACGTCAAATCGGTCACGTGGAACGGCAAAGACCTGATACGCGAGCCGCTGGAGCTGGCCGAGGGCGCGTCGGTCGAGGGCGTCCGGGTCGTCTACGCGAGCGCGCCCGCGGCGCTGCGCGTGACGACCGTGCGCGCGGGCGAACGCAAGCCCGCGTTCCACGCCTTAGTCGTCCTCGTGCAGGGGAACGTCTCCGAGTGGTCGCCCTACACCGCGCAGCACCTCACATGCTGGACGGCCGACGACGGCGCGTGCACGGTGCGGGCCCCGCCGGGCGACTACCGCGTCGTCGCGCTGCCGCACAAGCTTCTGCGCGAAGGGTTCGAGGCGCAGGTCAAACGCCGGGCGGCGGCCGCGCCGCTCGTCAGCCTGCGCGCGGGCGTGACGAAGGAGTTGGAGGCCGTCGTGCCCGACAGGTGAGGAGGGCGATGTCGGAGCTTCTACGCACAATCGCGAGCCGCCTGCGCGTGCTGGTCGGGAACCGGCGGCGCGCGCCGCGCCACAGGGTGCGCCTCCCGGTCTTCGTCTCGCTGCTCGACAACGCGACGGGCTCGGCCCCGCCGGGCGTGGCCGGCCACACGTGCGACGCGAGCGAGAGCGGACTGGCCGTCGTCCTGCCCGCCGTACGCGTCGGCGGCCGCTACCTCGTCGGCGACGGCGTCACGCTCCGGCTCACGCTCAAAATCCACGAGGCGAGCGCGCGCCTCTACGGCACGGCCGTCCGCTACGAGCGCCTCGAAGGCGGCGCCGACGGCCGGAGCGAGCCCGCCTTCCTCGTCGGCATACACTTCAACGCGGACGGCGACCGCGCCCTCCTCACCGAATACCTTAAGAGCTTAAATAAGTGATGAGGACTGAGGACTGAGGACTGAGGACTGAGTGGAAGACAAGATTCTTCTCATCACTCAGTCCTCAGTCCTCAGTCCTCATCACTTGAAAACTATCCAGCCGAATTTCTCGGGGACGTGGAAGGCGGGCTCGGGGGTGTGCGTGGGCTGCCAGGCGATGTAGCCGCGTTCGGGGTCGCGGCCGACGCAGCGGAAGAGGTTGCAGCGCCAGCGCTCGCCGGCGCGCGGCGCGCGCGGGAGCGCCTTCCAGGGGACGCGGAGCGCCGTCATGACCGAGTCTTCGCGGACGCGCGCCGCCGCCGTCATCCCCGAGCGGAAGTCCCAGTCGGTGTCCCGCCCCTCGGGCGTGACCGTCAGCGCGAGGTCGAGCCACTCGCCCGTGGGCGCGACCTCGAACTCGAAGTAAGTTCTGACGGGGCCTTGCTCGGGCGTGATGAAGATTTCGCACACGTCCCTGTCCCAGAGCCGCACCGTCTTGCGGTCGAGCCTCGGCGCGGCCGACGCGACGAGCGGCTCGGCCTGACGGCAGTCGAAGCGCACGGCGAAGCCGCCCGCGTCCCACACGACGCGCGCCTCGGCGCGGCGGCCGGCGGGCGCGTCCTCGCCCGACCAGTAGCGCGCGATGTGCGCCGCGCGGGCGCG
>DASWNR010000440.1:0-5375 GCA_036399155.1 Pyrinomonadaceae bacterium | reverse complement strand
GCCCACGCCGTTCCCCTTCTTCCCCTCGATCATCTTCTCGACGACGATGACGCTCTTCCTGCTGGCGTCGAGCTTCACGATGGTCATGGCCGTCAGGGCCTCGGCGCACAACCGCCTGCGGGCGGCGCGGCGCTGGATTATCGCGACGATGTTCGGCGGGCTCTGCTTCCTCGTCCTCCACCTCATCGAGTGGGAGCACCTCATCCACGACGGGCTGCGCCCCTTCCGGCTCGCGGGCGAGTGGGCCGAGCGCTGGCCCACGGCGCCGCCGCTCTTCGGCGCGAGCTTCTTCGCCATCACGGGGCTGCACATGTTCCACGTCCTGACGGGCATCCTCTACCTCGGCTTCATCGCGCTGCGCATCACGAAGACGCGCCACGAGGACGTGGAGATAAGCGGGCTCTACTGGCACTTCGTTGACCTGGTCTGGATGTTCGTCTTCCCGCTCATCTACCTGATGTCGGTCGATTTCACCGGCTGAGCCCGAGCCGCCGAGGAGGAGCCACGAGCGATGTCGAACGAAAACGCCCGAACCCTGCTGAGCAAGGCCGACTTCGTGATGATCGGCGTCTGCGTCCTGCTCGCGGCCGCGTGCCTGTTCTTCGCGGGCAATAACGCGGCCGCGGCCGGGAACTTCCTGACCATCGACAGCCTCTTCTTCACGGCCGTCTGCCTGCTTCTGGCGCTCACGTTCGTCGCCGTGCCGGCGCTGACCCTGCGCGAGCGCGGCATCCACCCGTTCCGCGTCGGCGACGAGGTGCCGCCGGCGCGCGCGGGCGAGCACGTACACTTCGAGGGCGGGACGAAACTCTTCATGAACGTCCTGTTGGGGCTGCTCGCGCTGACGCTCGTCGAGGTCTTCCTCGCCTACATACACGTGCCGCTCACCCTCATGCTGATAATCCTCATCGGGCTCTCGCTCATCAAGGCGGCGATGATCGTCGCCTACTTCATGCACCTGCGCTTCGAGCGCATGAGCCTCGTGCTGACGCTCGTCCCGACGCTGGTCGTCTGCATCTGCCTTCTGTTTATCGTCTTCCCCGACAGCTTCCGCACGAAGGAGATTCGCGCGACGCGCACGTCGGCCGAGCCGGTCACGGGTTCGGCCCCCGCGCCGGCTCATTAGGGAGGTTTGGGGTTTTGGAGAGGCTGGCGCGAAAGTTTCAGGTGATGGCGGCCGCCGTGCTGGTGCTCGGGGCGCTCGCGGCCGCGCCCGTGCCGGCGCCGGCGCAGTGCCCGCTGTGCCGGTCGGCGGTGCAGCAGGCGGACGACAAGACGGCGCGCACGATGAACCTCGCCATCCTCGTCCTGCTCATCCCGCCCGTCTCGATCTTCTGCACCATCTTCGCCGTCGCCTACAGGAAGCGGCGGGGCGGCGAGGACGACGATACGGACGACCGCGGGCTTGAGCCCTAGGGGCGTTTCAAAACTTTTATGGCAGACGAATTAGTACCGGCGGTTGACGTGGAGCGGCAGACCATACGCGGCCGCGTGTGCCCGGCGTGCGGCGGCAAGATCATCCCGTCCGACCGCGCGGTCTACGAGAACAAGACCGACCCGGCCGGGGTCTTCCCGGCGTGGCAGTGCGAGCGCTGCGGCTACGAGGAGCTGAGCGAGAAGAAGGCGCCCCCGGCGAAGCCGGCGCACCCCCCCAAGAAGAAGGTTGAAGGATGAGCGCAGAAGAGAACAAGAGAGTCGTGCAGTCGATATTCGAGGCGTTCGGGCGCGGCGACATTCCCGGCGTCCTCACGCACCTGTCCGAGGACGTGACGTGGAAGGCGCCCGGCCCCGAGGTCGTCTCCTACTTCGGCGACAGGCGCGGCCACGCCGGGGCGACGGAGTTCTTCGTCCAGCTCGGCACCAACGTCGATTTCGAGTACTTCGAGCCCGGCGTGTTCGTCGCGGAGGGCGACCGCGTCGTCGCGCTCGGCCGCGAGCGCGGGAAGGTGAAGGCCACGGGCAAGACCTTCGACAACGAGTGGGCGCTCGTCTTCACCTTCGCCGGCGGCAAGGTGACGGACTTCCGAATCTACGAGAACACGGCGGCCATCGCGGAGGCTTTCGTCTAAGAAGTGTCCGAGCCGGATGAGCTGAAGCTGCGCGTGCTCGCGATGTTCGGCGAGCTGGGCAAGTCGGAGCTCGACCTCCACGAGCTGTTCGAGGCGGGCGGCAACGACCCCGACGCGCGGCTCCGGGTCTTCCACGCCGTCGAGTGGCTGGCCGAGCGCGGGCTGCTCGAAGAGCGCGGCAACGACTTCTACTCGCTCTCCGACGCGGGGCGCGGGGCTCTACGTTCCGGGCGGGCGGGGGAGGAGCCCGGCGAGTGAGCCGCCGCGCGCCCCTTTGTTTATGAACGACTCCGTCCTGCCGCACCTGAACGCAGCGCTGAACGCGACGAGCTTCCTGCTGCTCGTCGCGGCCTTCTACCAGATCAGGCGCGGGAACGTCCGCGCGCACCGCCGGCTGATGCTCTCGGCGCTCGCCGTCTCCGCGCTCTTCCTCGTCTCCTACGTCACCTACCACGCGCAGCACGGCTCGGTTCGCTTCCAAGGGCAGGGCGCGGCGCGCACGTTCTACTTCGTCATCCTCGTCACGCACATCATCCTCGCGGCGGCCATCGTGCCGCTCGTCCTGGTCACCGTGCGGCGCGCGCTCAGAGGCGACTTCGCCCCCCACCGGCGCATCGCGCGCTGGACGTACCCGCTCTGGCTCTACGTCTCCGTCACCGGCGTCGTCGTCTACGTCATGCTCTACCACCTTTACCGGCCGCAGTAACCGATGGCCGACCCGAGCCGACACGCGCGAGCGAACGGCGGCGCGCCCCCGGGCGGCGGCGCGGCTGACCCGTCCTCCGCCCCCGCCGGGCGGAGGAAGACGCCGTGGCCGCTCGCGGTCGTGGCCGTCCTCTTCGTGGTGGTGCCTTTTTTGACCTGGTACTGGACCTGGTTCGGGAGGGGTCTGGGCGACGCGGAGATCGAGCGCTACCTGCGCGAGGGCAACGCGCGCCACACGCAGCACGCGCTGTCTCAGGTGGCCGAGAAGATCGAGAAGGGGGAGCCGGGCGCCGGGCGCTGGAACCAGCAGGTCGTCGCGCTCGCCGCGAACCCTTCGCCCGACGTGCGGATGACGGCCGCGTGGGTGATGGGTCTCGAACACAGGTCGGACGAGTTCCGCGCGGCGCTCGCCCGCCTCGTCGAAGACCCCGAGGCCATCGTGCGCCGCAACGCCGCGCTCGCGCTCGTGCGCTTCGGCGACCCGCGCTGCCGCCCGGAGCTGCGCGCCATGCTGGGCCCCGTGACCGTCAGCGCCCGGACCGAAGGGACGGCGCAGACGGCGCTCACCGACGGCACGCCCGTCAAGCGCGATTCGCTCCTCGTCAAATACAACGTCGAGCCGAACCTCGTGGAGGAACTCCGCTCGCCGGTGCCGGGCAGGGTCGAGAAGGCTTACGTTAAGGAAGGCGACAGTTGGCGCGCCGGCGCGGAGCTTTTCCGTATCGCGCCCGACGCCCAGCAGGTCGAGAACGCGCTGCTCGGACTCGCCTATTTGGGGACGGCCGAAGACCTGCCCGAGGTCGAGCGTTACGCGCGCGGGGTCGAGGGGATGCCCGAGGGCTTGAAAACGAAAGCGGCGCGGACGGCCGAAGCCATCCGTCGCCGCTCGGGTCCGAATCCTTAGCGCCCCCGTTCGGTGGAGTCTCAGGCCGCCCGCCTAAGACGAGGGCGGCGGGGGCGGCGCGTCGGGGAGCGCGACGCCGTGCATCGCCTCCCAGTCCTCGGTCGGCACCATCTCGATGGCGTCCCACGGGCAGCCGTCGAGGAACGCGCCGTCCGGCCCCTTGCTGATGCACTTCTGGCAGCCGATGCAGAGGTACGGGTCGACCTCGATGCGGCCGAACGGCGTGTGTTCGTCGTCGGGCACCCAGAACATGCACGCCTCGATGGGGCAGTACTCGATGCAGGCCGGCGAGCCGGCGCAGCCCGTGCAGCAGTCGGTCGTGATGGCGAGGATGCGCGGCTTCTTCTTCCGCGTCGCCTTGCCGTCGCCCTCAGACATGGGCCAGTGTTTATCGACGATTCCGATCATGCTCGCGGCTCCGAAGGGAAATCTCTGGGAAGGCAGGCACACTTTAGCACGTCCCAAAGGGCTCTCAAAGAATTATTCGCCGCCGCCCGGCCCACGCTTCGACCCGCGCGTCACTCCCGTTTTTCAAATCCGGCGGCCGCGTTCCGTGGTAAAATCCGGCAAACGCAATTCAGTGTTTCCCGTTCGCTAATCGTTTTCTGAGCACCTGGCCGGGGAAGGCGGCCGGGGCGCACGCCTCGATTGTGGCGCGCGCCCGAACGACTCGACCCATGAGCACTGTCGCAGGAATCTTCAACTCGACTGCCGAGGCCGAGCGCGCCGTCGAGAATCTGCGCGCCGCCGGCTTCGGCGACGAACGCGTCAGCCTTCTGACGCCGGGCACAACCGACAAACAGCTCGACGACGTTGAGACGACCGAGACCGAACAGCCGGGCATGGGCCCAGCCATCGGCGGCGCGGTCGGCGGGGCGCTGGGCGTCGCGGGCGGCCTGCACCTCGGGGCCGCGGCCGCCAGCCTGCTCATCCCCGGCGTCGGCCCCGTGCTGGCGGCCGGGCTCGTGGGCGCGGCGCTTCTGGGCGCGGGGGGCGCGGCGACGGGCGCCTTCGCCGGCGGCGCGCTCGAAGACTCGATGGCGAAGGGGCTGCCGCACGACGAGCTTTTCGTCTACGAGGACGCTTTGCGGCGCGGCCGGTCGGTCGTGCTGGCCGTGGCCGACGACGAGACGCACGGCGACACCGCGCGCGGCGTGCTCGGGGGGGCCGGGGCCGAGAGCGTGGACGCCGCGCGCGAGAACTGGTGGGTCGGCCTGCGCGACGCGGAGGAGGCCGAGTACTCGGTCGAAGGCGGCGACTTCGGCGCGGACGAGCCGGTCTACCGCCGCGGCTTCGAGGCCGCGCTCCACCCGCAGGGGCGCGGGCGCTCCTACGAGGATGACGCCGAGCGCCTGCGCGATTGCTTCGGCGCGGACTGTGACGAGCCGGCCTTCCGCAGCGGCTACGCGCGCGGCCGACGCTACGAGGGCGAGCTGCTTGAGAGGCATCGGGGTTGAGAGACGCGTTCGTCAGCGTCCTCGTCCTCGTCGGCATCCTCTTCGTGAGCGCCGTCATCACCA
Source organism: Pyrinomonadaceae bacterium (assembly GCA_036399155.1). GTDB lineage: Bacteria > Acidobacteriota > Blastocatellia > Pyrinomonadales > Pyrinomonadaceae > QHXN01. The sequence continues at coordinate 177 of DASWNR010000440.1, read as the reverse complement.
ACTGGTTCGCGCGCACGATGTACAACCGCTGCGCCGCCTGCGGCACGCTCAACGCGAAGCGGCGCGCGCACTGCCGCTCGTGCGGGGTCGAGATAAAATAACCCGGGGCCGGAAGCGCGGGCGCGTGTGACGGGCGCCGGCCCGACGAAAAAGGCCGTGGGACGGGAGTCACGCTGT
>DASWNR010000439.1:0-5218 GCA_036399155.1 Pyrinomonadaceae bacterium | reverse complement strand
GCCGCCGCCCTTCTCCGTTCGCGCCTTCGCCTGTCGCGCCTCAGCGGCGGGGCTTGAGGTCGTCGGTGTAGAGAATCTTGTAGGCGCGGTAGTTCGCCATGACGCGGTTGACGTAGTCCTTCGACTCGTTGAAGCCGACCTCGGACGTGAAGATGCCCGGGTCTTTGTGGACGGCGCGCACGACCCAACGCGCGACGTTGTCCTCGCCGCCGTTGTAAGAAGCCGCGACGGCCTCGGGCAGCTCGGGGAACATCCTCTGGAGTTCGCCGAGGTACGCCGTCCCGAGGAGGATGTTTACCTCCGGGCGGAAGAGGTCTTGCTCGCTCACGTTCTGAAGCTTGACGCCGGGCGCGTACTTCGCGGCCTGGTCGGGCGTCATCTGCAAGAGCCCGCGCGCGCCGGCCGGCGACTTGGCCGCCGGTTTGAAGCTGCTCTCCTGCTTCATGATCGAGAGCACGAAGCGCGGGTCGATGTTCTGCTGCTTCGACGCGCGCACCAGAGACTCGCGGTACGGGGCGGGGAAGTCGCCGGCCGAGCGCCTGACCTCCGCCGCCACGCGCGCCTCGCGCGCCTCGGCCGCACGCTTCGCGTCGCCGCCGAGCTTCTGCAAGCGCGCGTTGGCCATCCAGCCGTAGTAGGAGCCCGCGCCGTCGGCGATGCCCTGATAAGCCCGCGCCGCCTGCTCCTTCTCGCCCGACATCTCAAGGCTGAAGGCGCGCAGGTACGCGACCTCCGAGGCCGTGGTGTTCGACGCGCGCGGTAGCTGCATGCGCCCCAGCTCGTCGCTCGTGCGGAGCGCCGAAGCCCAGTCCCGCCGGGCCACGTCGAGCCGCAGACGCGCGAAGAGTGCCGCCACGTCCGAGGCAGTCCCGCGGAAGCGCGTGCGCGTGCGCTCTATCCACGGCAGCGCCTCGTCGAACCGCCCCGCCTCGCGCAGCGAGTCGATGATGTTGAGGTGCGCGTTCTCGGCGCGCTCGCCGTTGGGGAAGCGCGCGACGTAGTCGGCGTAGCGCGCGGCCGCCTCCCCCTGCCGGTTCAGGCGCAGAAGCGTCGCGGCGACGTAGTAGTAGCCGTCGCGCCCGGCGGGCGTGGTCTGGTACGTGTCGCCGAGCTTTTGAAAGACCTGGAGCGCCTCTTCGTAGCGCCGCTCCTGAAAGAGCGTGCGGCCGATGCCGAAGTGCGCGGCCGGGACGTTGCCGTCCGACGGGTAACGCCCGATGAGCGCGCGCCAGTGCGAGCGAGCCTCCTCGAAGGCGCGGTTGACGTGGTAGACGGCCGCGCGCCGCATGTGCTCGGCGGGCGTGAGCTGCGGGACGCCGGGGGCCCCCGCGCGCGCCGACGCGTCCGCGCGGCGGATGGTGTTGAGCGCGTCCTCGGTCTGGTCTTCGGGCGCGAGCACGATGGGCTCGGCCGCAGAGAGCAGCGGCGCGTCGGGCGGCGCAGCTAAGGGCGTGCCGTTGGCGTTGTCGCTTGCGGCCGGCTCGACGCGCGCGCACGAGAGTGCGAGCAGAAGCGAGGCGGCGCAGACGAGAGCCTGTTGGATGATGATCGCCATTCTTACCCCTTTACGGGTGGCCGCCCTCTCACTCCGAGTCTTCGATGACCTCATAAGTCGTCACGATCTCGACGCCCGGCCTGAGCGTGGCGGCGACGCTGCAATACTTCGTCTCGGACAGCTCGACGGCCGCGGCGACGGCCGCCTCCGACACGCCGCGGCCGCGCACGACGTGCCGCATCTCGATGCGCGTGTACGCGCGCGGGTGCTCCTCGCGCCGCGTGCCCAGCACCTCGACGCGATAGTCCGTCACCCGCTGCCGCTTCTTCTTCAAAATCGATTCCACGTCCACGGCCGTGCAGCCGCCGAGCGCGACGAGCAGCAGCTCCATCGGCGTCGCCGCGCTCGCGCGCACGTGGTCGGTCTCCAACACCTGCGCGTGCCCGCTCGGCGTGGTGCCGATGAACAGGCCGTCGCCCGCGGAGTTGATGACGGCCTTCGCCCCGCCGTTGTCCATTGAGCTTTCACCTCCCCTTCGCTGCCAAGGATAACACGACGCGCGAGGCGCTTAAACACGCGCGAAAAACGGGCGATGAGGGGACGGGCGCGTTTGTATGCTACCCGAACATCGGCGACGGGTTCAGTACAGAAAGGCGGTCGCGCGGGGCTGATTTTCGCGTCGCGGAGGCGGAAATTCGACGGCAACCCTTTGACGTTAAAGCGAATCCCGGCGGCAAGTTTGGACGCCCGAGGGCGGCGGCCGTCGCCCTCCGTTCACATTGACCCGACCCGCGCCTACGGGCACGGTGCTTGCCTAAACAAAGGCAGGTGAAACCTTGCTCGAAGCTTATGTCTCTCCGGGTTCCAACGCTTCTCCCCATACAACTTGAGGAGCAGGGGCGTGTCTGTCTCAAACGACGGGCCGCCCGGCCGGACATTCCGAAATAAGAAATTGTGAAGACACATTTGGAGGGAAGTGCGATGAACAGTATCAGACAGACAATCTCGGTGGCGCTCGTCCTCGCCATGCTCAGCCTCGGGCTGGCTTCGGCGCAGGCGCAGACGCAGCGCCCCAACCGCATCAACGACCGGCAGGTCGACAACACGCTCCGCCGCGTCGAGGCTTCGGCCGACCGCTTCCGCGCGAGCTTCTCGACCGCGATGGATAGCAGCCGCTGGAACGGCACCAGCACCGAAGACCAGCTCAACGGCTACGTGCAGGGCTTCGAGACGGCGACCGACCAGCTCCGCTCGCGCTTCAACTCGCGCTCGTCCGTGGCCGCCGACGTTGAGAACGTGCTGCGGCAGGCCGCTTTCCTGAACGACTTCATGATGAGCAACCGGCTCGACGCGGGCGCGTCGAACGACTGGACGACGTTGCGCGCCGACCTCGACGCCCTGGCGCGCGCCTACAACGTGACGTGGGATTGGACGCAGCAGTCGAACACGACCACCGGCAACACCGGCGTCGGCACCGGCTACGGGCGGCCGCAGACGGGCGTCGCCTACCGCATGAGCGACCGCCAGCTCGACGCGATCATCCGCCGCATCGAGACCGGCGCCGACCGCTTCCGCACCGACCTCGGCAACGCGCTCAACCGCAGCACCTACAACGGCACGCGCGCCGAGGACAACATCAACCAGTTCGTACGCGACTTCGAGACGGCGACCGACCAGCTCCGCTCGCGCTTCGACGGTCGGACTTCGGTCTCCGCCGACGTTGAGAACGTGCTGCGTCAGGCGACCTACATCGACGACTTCATGACGCGCCAGACGCTCCCGGTGAGGGCCGAGAACAGTTGGACGACGCTCAAGGGCGACCTGAACCAGCTCGCCTCCGCCTACAGCGTGGCGTGGAACTGGGACGTGCGCTCGATGCCGGGCTACGGCAACAACACGACGGCCGGCACGGGCGTCATGAACAACGACCGCCGCGAGGTGCGTCAGTCGAACCGCCTCAGCGGCACCTTCCGCCTCGACGCGTCGCAGAGCGACAACGGCTCGACGGTCGCGGAGAACGCGGTGCGCAACCTGCCCATGGGTGAGCGCGCCCGCGTCCGCGAGCAGCTCATGCGCCGGCTCGAATCGCCCGAGATGCTCGCCATCGACCGCAACGGCAACAACGTGACCATCGCCAGCTCGCGCGCGCCGCAGACGACCTTCGTCGCCAACGCGGCCGAGACCCGCGAGCAGCTCCCCGGCGGAAGCTACTCGCGCGTCTCCTCGACGATCGTGGGCGACCGCCTCGTCGTCCGCTCGGCCGGCAACCGCGAGACCGACTTCACCGTCACCTTCGACCCGATTGAGGGCGGCCGCCGCCTGCGCGTGACGCGCGAAATCTGGAACGAGCGTTTGGGCGCGAACCCGCTCGTCGTCCAGAACGTCTACGAGCGCACGTCGGACGTGGCCGAGTGGAACGTCTACAACGGCTCGACGGCCGGCTACAGCCAGAGCGGCCCGACCGGCGGCGACTTCGTCGTGTCCGACGGACAGGTGCTGACCGCGCGCCTTGAGACCGACCTCTCGACGAGGACGGCGCAGACGGGCCAGCGCTTCACGATGACCGTCACCTCGCCCGCGCAGTACCAGGGCGCGGTCATCGAGGGTCACGTGGCGAGTTCGAGCCGCAGCGGCCGCGTCACGGGCCGCTCGGACATGTCGCTCAACTTCGACTCGATCCGCTACAACAATCGCACGTACCAGTTCGCGGGCTTCATCGAGAGCGTCCGCGGGATGAACGGCGAGACGGTGCAGGTGGATAACGAGGGCTCGGTGCGCGACAACGACAGCCGCGGCACGCAGACCGCGCAGCGCGCGGCCATCGGCACGGCCGTCGGCGCCATCATCGGCGCCATCGCTGGCGGCGGCAAGGGCGCGGCCATCGGCGCGGTCATCGGCGCGGGCGCCGGGGCCGGCTCGATCTACGTACAGGGCCGCGAAGACCTTGAGCTGCTGAGCGGCAGCGAGCTGACCATCCGCGCGAGCGCGCCGAACAGGTAAGCCGCTCTCGGCGCGCGGCAGCGCAGGCGAAAGAGGTCGGGCGCGTGTCACGAAGGGAAGAACTCCCTTCGTAACACGCGCCCGACCTCTTGGCGCTCGCCGTGTCGTTTGGGCTTATGTTAGTATCTGGCAGCCCGTTACCCTCTCGGACTTGAACAGTTGGTTGATCTGAGTGAGGCACCCGACCCGGCTCGGGCGTGCCCGCGCGCTCGCGCGAAAACTCTCCCCGGGGGCTTCGGAACGATGGCGGCGATACTCATTGTTGACGACGACGACGCGGTGCGCGACGTGCTCTACGACCTCTTCTCGGAGCAGCATTTGTGCCACGCCGCCGCGACGGCCGAGCAGGCGCTCGGCTTCCTGCGCGACCAGACCTACGACACCGTCCTGACTGACATCTCGATGCCGGGACTGAGCGGCGTCGAGCTGCTGAGCATCCTGCGGCGCGAGCAGCCCGACACGCCCGTCATCGTCGTCTCGGGCATCGGCGACCGCACGCACGCGGAGGGACTGACGCGGCTCGGCGCGTTCGACTTCATCCTCAAGCCCTTCCGCCTCGAATCCGTCGAGCAGAGCGTCTCGCGCGCTCTCGAACACAGCCGGGGTCTCAAGGAACGCGGCCGCGCCGGCTCGCCCGGCAACGACTGACCGGAGCTTTAGCCACGCGGAGAGACGGGGACGCGGCTTTAAGTCTTAAAGCCGCGTCCCCGTCTCTCCGCGTGG
>DASWNR010000438.1:0-9790 GCA_036399155.1 Pyrinomonadaceae bacterium | reverse complement strand
CCACGCCGCGTTCTCGAAGTCGGCCGCCGCCACCCCGTCGCGCGTGCGCAGCGCCTCGACGACGTTGGCCGGCTCGTAGCCTCTCGACACCATTTCAGCCCCCCTCGCCGCGTGAATCTTTCAGCGCCCCGAGACAGCGTTCGAGCAGCCGCCCCGGGTCTTCGTCGAAGAGGACGACGGCGCGCGCGTTCTTCTTCGGCAGCATCCCGACGAGCCGCACGGCCTCGTCGGCGACGCCGCCCGTCCCCGTCAGGCACCCGACGACGCGCCCCTCGTCCACGGCGATGGTCAGCTCGTTGAGCGTCCCCATGCCGCCGCGAAGGACGAGCACCACGTCGCACGAGCGGACGAGCACGACGTTGCGCCCCTTGAGCCCGAAGCCCGTGTAGACGAGCACGTCCGTCGCTTCGAGCGGGAGGCCGTAGCGCCCCGCGTGCTCGCGCGCGTCCGAGGCGGGCGAGACGCCGACGTGCAGCCCGCCCGAGGCGTGCGCCGCCGCGCCGGCCGCGTGAGGCAGCCCCGTCGTCGCGCCGGTCAGCAGCACGCAGCCGCGCGCCGCGACCGCCCGCCCCAACGCTTCGGCCGACGCCCGCAAGCCCTCGCCCTCGACGCCCGACTCGCCGCCCGCCGAACCCATCACGCCGACCTTGGTCTTCATCGAGCGGAAGCAATAACACTTTCCGGCCGTCGAAGCAAAACCCCGCCCGCCGGGGCGTCGGGATTTCGGAAACGAGCCCGCATTTCCCGTTTACCTGTAAGGCTCCGGCGAACTTGACACTGGCACCAATAAGAAATAATCTGTGCCGCGTTTAACAGACCGAAGGGAGGCCGCGGGCTCGACCCGCCCCGGCCGCGCCCGACCGCCCCAGCGCCTTAAGCCTGGGCACCCGTAACGCACCCCGACTCATAGCACCGGACAACTTCGCCGTCCCGCCAGACAGCGTCGTCCTCATTCAAGAGACGCGCCCGGGGGGGGCGGACTTCGCCCCACGCGTGCGCGCGTTTTAACTCACGCGGAGATGAGCCCGGTGCTGCTACACCTTGAAATTGATTTGAGGAGAAAGATGATGAAATACCCCCGCCGGGCGAGTCTGAGACTCTCCGCCCTTCTGACGTTCACCTGCCTCGCCGCCGCGCTCGCCCCCGGGCAGACGGCAGAGAGCGCGCCCGCGAAGCCCAAGTCGCCCAACGGCAAGATTGTCTTCCAGAGCACGCAGGGCGGCGACGGCTTCACCAACGACATCTACGTCATGGACGCCGACGGCAAGCGGCAGATGCGTCTGACCGACGACCCCGGCGACGACGTGTTAGCCGTCTGGTCGCCGCAGGGCGACCGCATCGCCTTCCTCTCGGATCGCCGCGGCTCCGGCTACGAGATTTACCTGATGAACGCCGACGGCGGCAACCAGCGCCCGCTCCGCGAAGAGACGCCCGTCTGCCCCTTCAGCTTCGTCTGGTCGCCCGACGGGACGCGGCTGGCGTACTCGGACGGCGCGGACGTGTACGTCGCAGAGGTCGACGGCACGCAGGTGACGCTGAACGTCTCGGTCAACAAGCCCTTCGACTCGACGGACAAGGAGCCGAGCTGGTCGCCCGACGGGAGCCGTCTCGTCGTCCGCAGCGTCACGCCCTGCTTCGGCTGCTCCGACCTCCACGTCGTCAACGCGTCGGACGGCGGCCGCGTCGCGCTCAGCACCGGCCCCGGCTTCGACGATGCGCCGCGCTGGTCGCCGGCCGGCGACCTCATCGCCTACGAGGGCGACCGCGGCGCGCGCGGCCTCTACGTGACGGCCGCCGACGGGACGGGCGCCGAGACGCTTGTCTCGGGCGCGGTCGGCTCGTTCGGCCCGGCGGAGTGGTCTTTCGACGGCACGCGCCTCGCGTTCCGCGCGATGGAGGGCAACAGCATCCACGTCGTCAACGCGGACGGCTCGGGGCTCAAGCCGCTGAGTGATACGCAGAGCAACAACGGGAACATCTTCTGGTCGCCCGACGGCACGAAGGTCGGCTTCCACAGCGCCGGCGCCGGCGGCTGGGTGGACATCTTCGTCGTCAACTCAGACGGCTCGGGCCGCCGCTCCGCCGCCAACTACACCAAGACGCGCGCCGCCGACGAGTACGCCTACAGTTGGCAGAAGCTCGCGACGCAGTGAAGAGATGTAGACGGTAGACAGCAGACAGTAGGAGACCAAAGGCGGCGCGTCTCGGTTGATGACCGAAGACGCGCCGCCCGTTTATTATCTACTGTCTACTGTCTACTTCCTCCGGTACTTGTCGAACCAGGCGCGGAGGAAGAGGATTTGCGCGACGCGGTTGGAGGGGTGGCGCAGGGAGAATTCATTGTTGAAGCCGTGGTACTCGTCGGCGAGGCGCACCATGGCGGTCGGCACCTTTCGCATCTTGAGCGCGCGGTAGTACTGCTCGGTCTGCTCAAGCGGCGTGCGCAGGTCGAGGTCGCCGGTGAGGATCATCGTCGGCGTCTTCACGTTGCCGACGTAGGTGATGGGCGAGCGGCGGATGTGCTCCTCCGCGTCCTCCCAAGGGAGCCGCTTGAAATTGTAGTACCAGTCCGCGCCGTCGGTCGTGCCGACGAACGAGTACCAGTTGACCACGGGCTTCATCGCGACGGCCGCCGCGAAGCGGTCCGTGTGGCCGACTATCCACGTCGTCAGCACGCCCCCGCCCGAGCCGCCCGTCACGAAGAGGTTGCGCTCGTCCACGTAGCCGCGCCTGATGACCTCGTCCACGCCGCGCATCAGGTCGTCGTAGTCCTGCCCCGGGTAGGCGTTGTTGATGGCGTTGCCGAAAGCCTGCCCGTAGCCGGTCGAGCCGCGCGGGTTGGTGTAGAGCACGACGTAGCCTTCGGCCGCGTGGTTCTGGAACTCGAAGTTGAAGCCGACGTTGTACATCGAGTGCGGGCCGCCGTGGATGTAGAGCAGCAGCGGGTACTTCTTCGACGGGTCGAAGTCGGGCGGCTTCACTATCCACCCCTGCACGCGCGTCTTCGAGCAGTCCGTCGGCTTCGGCTCGGCGGGCGAGGCGTCGGCGGCCGTGCAGACCCGGTCGCCCCCCATCCCCACCGAGTCGTACCAAATCTCCTCCACCTCGCCGAGCTTACGGCCTTCGAGCAGGTCGCGGTTGACGCGGGTCAACTGCCCCCCGCCCGCGGCGTTGACGCGGTAGCCGCCGATATTCTTGTCGCGGATTAAGCCCACGCCGTACACGTCCGCCGGGCTGTGTGAGGTGGAGCGCGTGCCGACCAGCGCGACGCCGCCGCTGCGGGGGGTGTAAGCGACGGAAGTGATGTTAAGAATCTGCCGCTCGTTTGTGATTTGCCGGGGCGTGCCGCCCGCCACGGGGACGAACCAGAGGTTCTGCGAGCCGCGGTCTTCCGCGGTGAAGTAGAGCCCGCCGCTGTCCTCGGCCCATAAGACGTTCGACGGCGAGCGGTCGAAGGTCGCGGTGAGCGGGCGGCGGTTAGTCCCGTCCGCGTTCATCACGTAGAGGCGCGAGACGCTGTAGGTGTTGTCGGTCTGGTCGGAGCCCGTGTAGGCGATGAGCCTGCCGTCGCGCGAGACGCGCGGGTTGTTGTCCGGCCCCTTGCGGTCTGTCAACTGCCGTATCGCGCCGCCGCCGAGGGCCACGGCGTAAATCTCCGAATCGCCGCGCAGGTACTCGGCGTCGGACTTGCGCACGGCGCTGAAGAGAATCGAGCGCGAGTCGGCCGCCCACTCGGGCGCGCCGTGCTGGTAGTCGCCGTCGGTGAGCTGTCGCGCCGCGCCGCCCTCGTCCGAGATGACGAAGACGTGCGCGAAGCCCTCGGGCCGCCAGCCCGAGCCGTCGCTGCGGTAGTTGAGCCGGTCTACGACCCGCGGCGCGTCAACCCACTTCGCGCCGGCCGGGCGCGCGGGCATCCGTACGGAGAGGCCGGGGCTCCCGGGGACGAGCATGTTGAAGGCGAGGTGACGCCCGTCGGGCGACCACGCGAGGTTAGAGGGCGCGCGCTCAAGCCGCGTGAGCTGCGTCTCGCCCGGCGCGTCTATCCAGCGGACGAAGACCTGCGCGCCGGCGGGCTGCCCCTGCGCGACGTATGCGATGCGCCCCGAGTCGGGCGACCATGCGGCCTGCGAGCCTTTGACGAGGAAGCGGTTGCGCCCGCCGTCGAAGTCCATGATCCAGACCTCGTCCTCGTACCTGTCGTTGACCTTGTCGGCCCAGCGCCGCGTGTAGACGATCTGCTTTCCGTCCGGCGAGACCTTCGGCGCGGCGACCATCTCCCACTCCAGAAACAGGTCGACCGTCAGACGGTCTTTCGGCTGCGACTGCGCCCGCGCGCCGGCGTGCGGCGCGAACGTGAAGGCGAACAGCGCGGCGGCGCAAAGGACAATGCTCCTCACTCTCATCTCTTCTGAAACTCTCCGTTCCTCTGTCGTTAAGGGCGTCGGCCGAAAAGCCTGCGCGGATACTCGCTCGGTGAACTTTGTGGTGGATGATAAAGGAAAAGGACGCAGGTTAAAAGTAAGGCGCCCGGTCGGCGAAAGGGGCGGCGCGCCCCGCTCCGTGCGGAGCCTACCGCGCGGCGGGGGCTCTGTCCCAGAAGCGGCGCGTGAGGAGCCAGAGCAGGCCGGGGAGGGCGAAGAAGATGCCGATGGCGACGGTGACGGCGCGGGGGGAGATTTGGAAGCGGTCGAGCGCCTCGCCGGTGGCGTAGTTCGAGCCGGCCATGGCGAGCGTCATCAGCATCAGCTCGGCGGCGAAGACGCGGCCGCGGAACTCGTCCTCGACGGTCGATTGCAGCAGCACGGTCGAGAAGACCCAGAGGACGCTGCCGCCCATGTGCGCGACCGCGAGCCAGAGGAGCGCGAGCGGGAAGTTCTCCGCGAGGCCGAACAGAACGTAGAAGGCGCCCGCGACGACGAACGAGACGCCGATGGTGCGCTGCATCTGCTCGCGCGTCTCGCCGTAGAAGCGCCGCATCACGACCGGCCCGATGGCCGTCCCCACGCCGCGCGCCGCGTAGAGCACGCTCATCCCGAGCGCCGCCCCGCCCACGGCGCCGCCCAGAGAGAGCCGGAAGATTTTCTCGCCGAAGACCGGGAGCAGGGTGAGAATCCCGCCGCCCAGACCCCAGGCGCTCTTAACCAAAAGCAGCGCCATCACACGCGGGCGGCTCCGCACGTAGCGCAAGCCTTCGAGCGTGTCCGTGACGCCGAGCGCCTTCGCCAGCGTGAGTTTCGTCTTCGGGCGCGGCTCGCGTCGCGGCAGCCGCACGCGCCAGACGAGCACGGCCGACAGCAGGTAGGTGAGCGAGTCGATGACGAAGGCCACGTCGGTGCCGAACCAGTCGGTGACGGGGCCGCCGACGGCCGCGCCGAGCGTGAGCATCGCCGACCACGTGACAGAGGAGATGGCGTTGGCCGCGACGAGGTCGCGCGGCGCGACGATCGAGGGGAGCGCGGCCGAGCGCGCCGGCTCGAAGAAGGCCGAGAAGCCGAGCTGGAGGACGGTCAGCACGTAGACGAGCCAGATTTGCTCGGGGCTGCGTATGAAGAGGAAGCCGAGGACGACGAGCGCGCGCGCCACGTCACTCGCGATCATGATGTGGCGTCGGTCGAAGCGGTCGGCGAGGACACCCGAGAGCGGCCCTAAGAAGACGCTCGGCAAAAAGCGCGCGACGAGCACGAGCCCGACGGCGCGCCCCGAGCCCGTGAGGCGCAGCACCAGCGCGAAGAGGGCGATGGTGTCGAACCAGTCGCCGAGCTGGCTGACGACCTGCCCGAGCCAGAGCTGCCGGAAGTCGCGGTTGTCGCGCAGCAGCGCGAAGTAGCCGCCCGCCTTCTCGGTCGGCTCCGCGCCCCGCGCACTCTCGTCGCTCGCCGTCTCTCCCAAAACTTTACCGCCGCCGCCGCGCTTTCCTTAAAGGTTGCCGACGAGAGTGCGCGAGCGCCGCGCGGCTTGTCAAACGCGGAACAATTTCATTCCGACCTGTGCGCTTCAGGCTGACCGGGTCACGTTGACCGCCGCCGCGCCGCGAGCCGCGAGCCGGACGCGCTTCCCGAACTTTTACGGCGGAAAACGCGCGTGCGGCTCGCGGCACGCGGGTTGTTAATAGTGTCGGCGCGGCTCATGGGAGCGCTGCACGCGCTCCCCGCGGACTCACCGCACGGAGGACGCAGAGCCGCACCAGTTCTCGGGCGCGCGAGGGCGTGTCCGCTTTGAAAGAGGAGGCGTAGAGAGTCGAGGTCTCAGCCGAACGCCTCCCACGTTTCTCACCCAGCCCGGCGGGGCAGTGCCACTGTATGACCCGCCGTTTTGCCCCCGAGCCCGTCGCCGGAGGCGAGTGCCGATTTGCTCCCGGCCCTCGCTCCCGGCGACGGACAGTTTTAAGGAGTAATGAGTACTGAGGACTGAGGACTGAGGACTGAGTGATGAGAAGCGTCTTGTCTTCACTCAGTACTCAGCCCTTACCACCCGGAGGAGGCGCGAGTGATTCGCATCGACATGTCTGACTACAGCCGCGCGGCCGGGGGCTATTGGGCCGCGCTGGTGTGTGCGGGGGCGCTGGCGCTCGGGTGGGGCGCGCACGCGTGCCTCTCGTACAGCTTCGTCGAGTGGGCGCAACTGCTCGTCCTCGCGAGCCTCGTCGTCATCTCGGGGATGCTGCCTACGCGCATCCCCGGCACGAAGGCCATCGTCACCGCGGGCGACTGCTTCGTCTTCCTCGGCGTCATCTTCCTCGGGGTGCCGGCCGGCATCGTGCTCGGCGCGCTCGACCTCCTGACCGGCTCGCTCGGCAGCTCGAAGCGCGCCGCGAGCTGGATAGCGATGCCCGCGTGCATGGCCGTCACCGCCTACGTCGCGGGGCACGCCTTCTACCTCGCGCTCGCGGCGCACGCCGGCGTCACGCGCCGGCCCCTGGGCGTGGGGCAGCAGCTCTCGCTCGAAGAGCTGGTGCTGCCGCTCGTCCTGATGTCGCTCGTCCAGTACACGGTCAACAGCGCGCTCGTCGCGTGCCTGCTGGCCCTGAAGAGCAGGCGGCCGGTCTGGCGCTGCTGGCGCGACAACTACCTGCAAAGCTCCTGGACGTTCTTCGCGGGCGCGTTCGCGGCCGGCATCGTCTACGTCGCCATCATGCGGTTCGGGCTGCTCTACGTCATCCTGAGCGTCCCCGTCGTCGCCGCCACCATCGCCACCTACCGCGCCTACTTCGAGCGCTTCGCGGAGAAGACGCGCGAGGCCGCCGAAGTCTCGCGCCTCCACCTCGCCACGGTCGAGGCGCTCGCCACCGCCATCGACGCCAAAGACCAGACGACACACTTCCACGTCCGGCGCGTGCAGGTCTACTGCGAGCGCATGGGCGAGCTGATGGGGCTCACACCCGCCGAGATCAAGGCGCTGAAGGCCGGCGCGCTTTTGCACGACATCGGCAAGCTCGCCGTCCCGGACCACATCCTGAACAAGCCGGGGAAGCTGACCGAGGCCGAGTTCGAGCGGATGAAGGTGCACACGACGGTCGGCGCGCAGATACTCGAACGCGTCGGCTTCCCGTACCCGGTCGTGCCCATCGTGCTCTACCACCACGAGCAGTGGGACGGGCGCGGCTACCCGGAAGGTCTGAAGGGCGAGGAGATACCCCTGACGACGCGCATCCTCTCGGTCGTCGACTGCTTCGACTCTGTGCGCGAGGAGCGGCCGTACCGGCGCGGGATGACCGCCGAGCAGGCTTGCGCGATGCTCAGGCGCGGCGCGGGCGGACACTTCGACCCGCGCGTCGTCGAGGTCTTCCTCCGCCACCTGCCGCGCTTCGAGGAGGAGATAACCGCGCAGGGCTTGGACAACCGCGGCCTGACCAACGAGGAGTGGGAGCACCGCGACCTCCTGGGCGAGGAGCCCGCGCCCGAGTCTCAGCACGCGCCTTCGTCCGTCCACCGCTCGGACGCGCCGCACTACCTGAGCCAGATCACGAACGCGCACCGCGAGGTCTACGCGCTCTACGAGATCGCGCGCACCTTCGGCTCGTCCCTGGACATCGAAGACACGGTCTCCGTCCTCGTCAACAAGGTCGGCCACGTCGTCCCGTTCGACCTGTGCGCGGTCTTTCTTTTCGACGAGGAGAAGGGCTACGCCACGGCCGCGCACGTCGCGGGACGCCACGCCGAAGTCCTGCGCGGCCGCGCGGTCGCGCCGGGCGAGGGCGTCGTCGGCTTCGTGCTCGCCAACCGGCGCTCCTCCTACCTGCTCGACCCGATGCTCGACTTCCAGGGCGTGGAGCTTCCCGACGGCTGCGCCTTCCGCTCGATGGTCGCGCTGCCGCTTCTGAAGGACGAGCGGCTGGTCGGCGCGCTCGCGGTCTACTCCTCGGAGCCGCGACGCTACACCGACGACCACCTGCGCTTGCTCGACACGGTGGCGCGGCTCGCCTCGGACGCGCTCTCGAACGCGATGAGCCACGCGCAGGCCGAGTCGAACGCGCTGACGGACACGCTGACGCTTTTGCCGAACGCGCGCGCGATGTACGTGCGCTACGAGCAGGAGGCCGCGCGCGCGCGCCGGACGGGCAAGCCCTTCCAGGTCGTGATGCTCGACCTCGACGACTTCAAGCAGGTCAACGACACCTACGGCCACAAGACCGGCGACCGGATGCTGCGCGAGGTGGGCCGGATACTTCAGGCGCAGCTCCGCGAGTACGACTTCCTCGCGCGCTACGCGGGCGACGAGTTCGTCGCCATCGTGCAGGACTTGTCGGCCGAGCAGACCGTCGAGCTGCGCGAGAGGATCGAGCGCGCCGTCTCGAAGTTCTCGCTCCACGTCCGGGGCGACAAGCACGCGCGCGTCGGCATCTCGGTCGGCTCGGCCACCTACGGCGTCCACGGCGAGACGCTCGACCAGCTCCTCATCGCCGCCGACGAGGCCATGTACTCCGCCAAGTCCTTCCACAAGCAGCGCCCGGCCGGCGCCTGCGCGCCCGACCGACCCGCCGAAGTCGCGGCCGGAGATTTAGCCTCGACGGCGATCAACTAAAAGCCGTGAGCCGTAGACCGCGAGCCGCGACGAGAGAAAGGCTGATTTCTCTCGTCGCGGCTCGCGGTTTACGGCTCACGGCTTTCTTACGAAGAGGGGCGTGAGAAGAAAAGCTTCGACACCCGACAGGAGAAGCCCGGCAGCGTCGGAGACTCAAGGAGGTCGTCCGCGTAGAGTGTCGCCTCAAGTCGCAACGCTTCGCCCTCGCGCCAATAGACCTCGACGCGACGGCGCGACGGGTCAACTATCCAATACTCCGAGACCCCGCGCCGCGAGTAGAGCTTGAGCTTGGCCTGACGGTCGCGATATTCGTTCCTCTTGCCGGGCGACAGCACCTCGACGACCAGCTCGGGCGCTCTGGTAAAGTGCCCCGCCTTATCAATCGCGCCCGCCATGCGTTCGTGACTGACCCACACCACGTCCGGCGCGACATCGTCGTCGTCTGAGAACACTAACCCCGGAGCTATGAAGGCCACGCCTGCTCCGCCCCGCTCATTCCATTCCTGAAGGTAACGAAACAACTGGCCGCAGGTAAATTGGTGCTCGACGCTCGGCAGCTTGGACACGTAGAGATCTCCTTCGATGATCTCGTAGCGCATGCCGTCGTCGTCCGGCAGCAGCATGAGATCTGCGGAAGTGAACTTCTTGACTGTTTCCATTTTGGGATTCCTCTCTACGGTTGGCGGCCCGCGCCCGCATTCTAACGCGCGGCGTGTGGGATGGGAACGCCTCCGGGACGTTGAACGACGGACTGAAAGCCTCCCGTCTT
>DASWNR010000437.1:0-13426 GCA_036399155.1 Pyrinomonadaceae bacterium | reverse complement strand
GACGAACTCGCGCAGGGTTGCGTGGCGATGCTCGCGACCCAGGGGCGGTCAATCGAAGTCACACTCTCGGAGATGAGCTCGGAGGCCGGAGGGTTCCTGCTGCCGGAGGACGCGTGCCGCGTGCGCGAGAGGGCGAACTTTTTGCTCTCCGCCGGCGACGGCGGGACAGGGAGGCGAGAGGAGGAGACGCCCGGGTCGCCCGCTCCGCCTCGGGACGGAGACGGCAGTTGTCGCGGCGAAGAGGGCGCGTGAAACCACTTTGAGGCCGTTTCAGACATCTAAGAGAAGGCAATCATAGGTCGCGAAAGGGGCGGTCTTCCCGCGTCCCGGAGTGGCCGACATCAGAAGGTGTTCTGTTTCAAGGGGGATTTATGAGTTCTTTTAAAGTTTCTCCCGGCCGCCTCTTCAGTCCGGCCGCGTTTAAAACTTTTCTGGCGGTGACGGCGCTCGCGCTCTCAATCGGCGCGGGTGGCCAGCGTCGCGCACTCGCTTCGGCCGAGCCGCGGCCGACGCCCGACGTGACGGCGGGCGCAGCGGGGCAGGCCGTCAACTCTTACGCCGGGGTCGTGAAGCGCGTCGCCCCGGCCGTTGTGACCATCAACGCGCAGAGGCGTGTGTCCGCCCGGCAGGGGTCGCCGTTCGGTGACAACCCGCTCCTCGAAGAGTTCTTCGGGAGGCAGGGGCGCGGGCGGCAGCAGCCGCAGCGGGAGCGGCGCGCGGCCGCGCTCGGCTCGGGCGTGATCGTCAGCGCCGACGGTTACATCCTGACGAACCACCACGTCATAGAGGGCGCCGAGCAGATCAAGGTCGAGCTGAACGACGGCCGCACGCTCGACGCGCAGGTCGTCGGCTCGGACGAGCCGAGCGACCTCGCCGTCCTCAAGGTCAGCGGAAGCAACCTGCCCACGCTCCGCCTTGGCGATTCCGACAGGGTCGAGGTCGGCGACGTTGTGCTCGCCGTCGGCAACCCGCTCGGCATCGGCCAGACCGTGACGACCGGCATCATCAGCGCCAAGGGGCGGCAGACGGGCTCGGCCGACGGGAGCTTCGAGGACTTCCTACAGACCGACGCGCCCATCAACCAGGGCAACTCGGGCGGCGCGCTCGTCAACACGAACGGCGAGCTTATCGGCATCAACTCGCAAATCCTGTCGCGCTCGGGCGGCTCAATCGGCATCGGCTTCGCCATCCCGTCGAACATGGCGGGCGGCGTCATGGAGCAGTTGGTCAAGACGGGCGCGGTGCGGCGCGGCCAGCTCGGCGTCATCGTGCAGAAGGTGACGAGTGACATCGCCGACAGCCTCGGGCTCGGCGAGGCGCGCGGCGTCATCGTCAGCCAGGTGCAGCCGGGCAGCGCGGCCGAGCGCGCCGGTCTCAGGCGGGGCGATGTCATCACGGCGCTGAACGGCGCGGCCGTCAACGACCCGAACGGCTTCCGCAACCGCGTCGCTGGCGTGCAGCCCGGGACGGAGACGCGGCTCGACCTCGTGCGCGGGGGGCGCGAGACGCAGGTGCGCGCCGTGCTCGGAGAGTTCAAGGTCGAGAAGGCGAGGGCGGAAGTCGAGGAGGACTCGGCGCAGGCGCCCACTAAGCAGGACACGGGGAATCTCGGCCTCGGCGTCGAGCCGGTGACTCCGCAGGCGGCGGTTCGGGACGGCCGGCCGGCCGGGGCGCGCGGGCTGGTCGTGACCCAGGTTGACGATGCGGGCCCGGCGGCGGACGCCGGCCTCGAACGCGGCGACATCATCGTCGAGGCCAACCAGCGAACCGTCAGCTCGGCCGCAGAGCTGAAATCCGCGGTCGAAAGCGCGGGCTCGCGCCCGTCGCTGCTGCTGGTCAACCGACGCGGCGCGACCATCTACATGACCGTGTCGCCGCGACAGTAAGTCCGTGCGCCGCGAGACGCGCCCGGGCGGCGTTCTGGCCGCTCGATTCAGAAGGGGAGCGGGGCATAAACGCTCCGCCCCCTTTTTGAATGTGATTAGTCTTCCACGCGGCAAGACGCAGAGGGATGGCTCAAGCGGCGCGGGGGCGCCGCCGTGATACCGGGCGTACTTCTTTTCAGACACCCGCGCGAGCCCGAGGCGGGATGAACGGTCGGGCGTGACATGCGTCCTATAACGACCACGATTCCGCCGGAGCTTTGTCTATAAATTTGAGTCTGCCTATAATGCGCGGTGAGCCGTTTGTGTTTAGTGATAGTGAAGTCAGGGCTTATCGGACGCAGGCGGCAACCGGCCTGCGAGTCAACTCTTACAATGCTCAGTCCCATGTGAGGAGAAAGAATGGAACGTAAGGAAGCATCCGATTATCCGCAGGAGTTATTAGACCTGTTTCATGAATACCAGCACGGCGACATCGACCGCCGCACCTTCCTCGAACGCGCGGGCAAGTTCGCGGTCGGCGGCCTGACCGTCGCGGCGATCTTCGAGGGGCTGAGACCCAACTACGCATGGGCGCAGCAGGTGCCGCCGGACGACAAGCGCATCAAGGTGGGCTACGAGGTCGTGCAATCCCCCGCCGGGAACGGCTCGATCAAGGGGTATCTGGCGCGCCCGGCGAAAGGGAAACGGCTTCCCGCCGTGCTCGTCATTCACGAGAACCGTGGGCTCAACCCCTACATCGAAGACGTCGCGCGCCGCCTCGCGCTCGCCAACTTCGTCGCCTTCGCGCCCGACGGGTTGACCTCGGTCGGCGGCTACCCGGGCGACGACGAGAAGGGCGCCGCCGCCTTCCGGCAGGTGGACGGGAAGAAGATGACCGAAGATTTCGTCGCGGCGGCCAAGTGGCTCAAGGCGCGTTCAGACTCCACGGGCAAGCTCGGAGCGGTGGGTTTCTGCTTCGGCGGCGGGATGGTGAATCAACTAGCCGTGCGGCTGGGCGCAGACCTGAACGCCGGGGTCGCGTTCTACGGCCGGCAGGCGGGCGTGGACGACGTGCCGAAGATTTCCGCGCCGCTGTTGTTTAATTACGCGGGCAACGACCAGCGGGTCAACGAAGGCATCGCGGCCTACGAGGCGGCGCTCAAGGCCAACAAGAAGACGTACACGTCGCACATGTACGAGGGCAAACAGCACGGCTTCCACAACGACACGACGCCGCGCTACGACGAGACGGCCGCCAAACTTGCGTGGGCGCGCACCCTCGACTTCTTCAACAAACATTTGCGGTGACGGCAGTGACGCGGGAGGGCGTGCGGGGTTCGTCGAGGGCCGCTTCGGCGTCGCCGCGTCTAGGGAATCTCCGTGCGCCCTCCTCTTGCCTTAAAGTACTTCCCGCAACGTAAACGCCTAGACGGCGTATTCGCCCGCACGGGCTATCGCCTCCAGCGCCTTGCCGTAGAAATCCTCGCCCCCGAAGTTTCCCGATTTAAGAACTACGGTCAGGCGGAACTCTCCCAGCGAGAAGCAGAGCGGGACGCCGGGCTCGATGTTCTTCCCAACCCGCAGCGCGCCGAGTTTTAATTGACGACACAAGGCCCCCGAGGTCTCGCCGCCCGCGACGACGAGGCCGCCCGCCGGCTGTCCTTCGAGCGTCTCCTGTGTGAGTCGGGCCAAGGCGTCGGAGACGGCTTCGCCGAGTTCGTGTGCTGCCATGCCCCTGCCCGTCGCCCAGGCCTGCGCCTCGCGGACTTCGTCCGGCGCGCCCGAGGTTGTCAGAAGGCAATGCCGTCCACGCGCCAGTTCGCCCCGCAGCCGCGTGACGAGCGCCTCGCGGTCGAGGCCGCCGCCCAAAATCTCTTCCGGCCGCACGCGGCTGACCGAGACGCCCTGCCGGGAGAGCCATTCGTTCTGCCGGCGCGTGGCCTCCGAACAACTGCCGGCGACGATGAGACACCCCGCGCCGTGCGCCCCTTCGGCGGGCGCCGGACGAGGCGCGCCCGCGCCGTCAATCAGCCCGCGCTCTCGCCAGATTTGCGGCAGCCACCTTCCGAAGCCGGAACCTCCCGTAATCAGCCGCAGCCCCTCGGTCGCACGACATATCACTTCCATGTGGCGCTCGCTCAGACAGTCTACGAGCGCGACCTGTACGCCCTCCCGACGCAGCTCGCGGAAGCACTCTCCGAGCCTCTCGGCCCCTGCCTCGACTTCGGCGTATGAGGCCAGTCCGACCCTCCGCCGCGTCTGTCGGCTCAGGAGTTCGACGAGGTTCGGGTTGGTCATCGGCGTGAGCGGGTGGTGGCGCATGGGCGAGTCGCTCAGCAGCCGACGGTGTACGAAGTGGTAGCCCTGATAAGTCGTGCGCCCGTTGACGGGCAGGGCCGGGACGGCGACGGTGAACTCTTCCCCGAGTTCGTCGAGCGCCGCGTCTATCGTCGGGCCGATGTTCCCCTCGGGTGTTGAGTCGAAGGTGCTGCAATATTTTATCTGGAAGAGTCGGGGCTCGCGCGCGCGCAACGCGCGGACGGCCGCGCGCGTGCGCTCGTAGGCGACCGCGGGGGCGGCGTTTCGCGTACCCTCGGCCATGACGACCGCCTGATACCCTTCGCTCCAACGCAGAAACTGTTCGGCCGAAGGCAGGTCAATGACGAGCAGGGTGCGGACGCCGTGCTCGGCCAGCATCCCCGCGAGGTCGCTGGCGCCCGTGTCGTCGTCCGCCACGGCTGCGAACAAAAGTCTGTCCATCGTGATGTCGGTTCGGGGAGCGCCGTCTGGAAGCGTGGCTCAGGCGCCGCGGCCTCGGCCGAACGTTTCGCGGATGGCCTCAAGGCTGGTGTGCAGGCTCGACAGGACGGGCACGCCGACGCGGCCGGCGACCTTCGGCAGGACGCGGGCCATGGAGACCTGCGCGAGCACGACGACGGACACGCCCCTTGCTTCGAGCCGCGAGACGGCTTCCAGCAGCAGCAGGTCGTGGCGCTCGGCGTCGCCCGAGAGCAGCGCGTCGTAGGCTTCGGGGGCGACCTCCTCGACTATCTCAATTTCGGTGCCCGCCTCTGCGGCGGCCTCCGTGAGCAGCCTGCGGGTCGGGGCGAGCGTGGGCGGGAAGGTGGCGGCGACCCCGACGCGCCCGCCGACGCGCGCCGCGCTGCGGGCCATCGGGTAGTCTATCTTCAGCACCGGCAGCTCGAAGCGTTCGGCTATCCCGGCCGCCATCTCTTTCGACACCGAGGAGCAGGTGATCATGGCCGCCTCCGCGCCGTAAGTCTCGGCCGCGGTCTTGACCATCTCCGTCAGCCTTCCTTGCGCGGTCGCAAAATCTTTGGCCGCCAGCAGCCGCAGGAGCCCGTCGTCGAGCAGGTTGGTGATCTCCAACTCGGGCGCGGCCTCGGTGTAGAACTGCATCAGCGGGCCGACGGCGGCCGGCGAGGTGTGTATGAAGGCTATCTTCCTTTTATTCATGTCGAAGGCCGCCGGGTCGCGGGCGCGGTTCGATTGCGCGTGATTCTAAAGGGGTGTCGCCGGGCGGCAGACATCATACAGCAGGGCACGTCGATACGTAACCGCCTCGGAGTGCGGGGGCGCGGCGGAGACCTTTTTGACTTCTCACGGACTTTATGATTTTCTATCCGCGCTTTCACCACCTTGAAGGACACTTCGCTGCCAATGAAAAGAATTCTCCAAACGTTGTTCTTGGGGGCTCTCTGCGCCCTCTTCGCCGCCTCGGGCTGTCAGACGGGCGGGCAGGGCGGCGCGCAGAAGGGCGGCGCGGCCAAGCGCGTCGGCGTCACGCTGCTCACGCGCGAGCACGAGTTCTACCGCGAGCTGGAGGCGGGCTTGCGCGAGGCGGCGGCGAAGGCCGGCTACGAGGTCATCGTCACCTCGGGCGACTTCGACCTCGCCAAGCAGCAGTCGCAGATAGAGAACTTCGTCGTCCAGCGCGTGGACGCCATCGTCGTCTGCCCCGCCGACTCGAAGGGCATCGGCCCGGCCATCGACCACGCGAACCAGGCCGGCATCCCCGTTTTCACGGCCGACATCAAGGCGCAGGGCGGGAAGGTCGTCTCGCACATCGCCTCCGACAGCCTCGCCGGCGGCCGTCTGGCGGGCGAGTACATCGCCAGGGCGCTCGGCGGGCAGGGCAGCGTCGGCATCATCGGCCAGCAGGAGGTGCAGTCGGGGCTCGACCGCGAGAACGGCTTCAAGGAGGAGATCGGTAAGCACCCCGGCATCAAGGTCGTCGCCGTCCTGAACGGCGGCGGCGTCCGCGACCGCGCGCTCAAGGCGGCCGAGGACATGCTCCAGGGGCACCCCGAGCTAAAGGCCATCTTCGGCATCAACGACGACAGCGCGCTCGGCGCACTCTCGGCCGCGGAGGCGCGCGGGCGCAAAGACCTCGTCATCGTCGGTTACGACGCCACGCCCGAGGCCGTCAGCGCCATCAGGCGCGGAAGCCAGCTCAAGGCGGACGTGGCGCAGCAGCCGCGCGACATCGGCGCCAAGACCATCGAGGCCGTCGTCACGCACTTCGGCGGCGGGCAGGTTCAGACGAACATCGCCGTCCCCATCAAGGTCGTGGATGCCGAGTCGCTGAAGTAAATACCGGAGACAAGAATGAGCGAGGTTGTCAGAGACCGCGCGGCCGGGGTCGGCGGGCGCTACTTCAGCCGCCAGCGGCTCGCGGAGTACGTCATCGTGGCCGCGATAGTAGTCGAGGCCGTGGTCTTCGCCTCCATCGCCCCGCAGTTCCTCTCCGTCCCTAACCTGGTCAACGTGGCGCTGAGCATCGCCATCACAGGCATCCTCGCGGTCGGGATGACGATGGTGATCCTCACGGGCGGCATCGACCTCTCGGTCGGCTCGGTCGTGGCGCTCGCGGGGGTTGTCGCCGCCATGCTGGCCGCGGCGGGCGGCTCGTCCGGCGTCGCGGTCGGCGTCGCCGCCGCGCTGGCCATCGGGCTGGGCGTCGGAATTTTCAACGGCGTCGTCGTCGCGCACTTCCGCGTCCCGCCCTTCGTGGCGACGCTCGCCATGCTGACCATCTGCCGCGGCCTCGCCTTCGTCCTCTCCGGCGGGCGCTCCATCGGGAACCTGCCCGAGAGCTTCAACTACGTCGGGCGCGAGCGCGTGCTCGGCCTCCCGCTCCCAGTCATCCTGATGGCGCTCGTCTTCGTCGGCGGGTGGTTCCTGCTGCGGCGCACGGTCATCGGGCGCTACATCTACGCGGTCGGCGGCAACCGCCGTGCGACCTTCTTCGCCGGCGTCAACACGAAGCGGGTCATCGTCCTCACCTACGTGCTCAACGGCCTGCTCGTGGGGCTGGCGGGCTTCGTCCTCGCCTCGCGGCTTGGCGCCGGCATCCCCAACTCTGGGATACAGTACGAGCTGGACGTGATAGCGGCCGTCGTCGTGGGCGGCACCTCGCTGACGGGTGGGCAGGGGAGCGTCGTCGGCACCTTCTGGGGGGCCGTCTTCATCGGCGTCCTGAACAACGGCCTGAACCTGTTCGGCGTAGACCCATACATGCAGAAGATAGCGCTCGGCGTCGTGCTGCTGCTGGCCGTCTTCGCCGACCAGGCCGGCAAGACGCGCGGGGCCGACGAGGTCTGAAGGCCGGCCGGCGCCCGCCGTGCTCTTGAACACGCCCCGACAATCTTTCCTGGAAACTCCGTGCTTTCCGAGAAACTCCGAGTATGTCTCTGATGAAGCGCTCGAGGGTCGCGAAGGTCGCCGTCGCCCTCTGCCTGATTCTGGCCGCCGCCCCGCGCGCCGCCGCGCGGCAGCAGCCCGCGCCCCTGCGCCCGCCGGCCGCCCCGCTCGTCACGCACGACCCGTACTTCAGCGTGTGGTCGTTCTCCGACTCGCTGGCCGGCGACCGGACGCGCCACTGGACGGGCGCGTTCCACGGGATGGTCTCGATGGTGCGCGTCGACGGCAAGCCCCACCTGCTGATGGGGCAGTCCTACGGCCCTCTGCCCGACCCGATGCGGCAGACGCGACTTGAGGTGCTGCCGACGAGAACCGTCTACGAGTTCGAGGGCGGCGGCGTGCGCGTCTCGCTCACCTTTCTGAGCCCGCTGCTGCCGCACGACATGGAGGTCATGTCGCGCCCCGTCACGTACCTGACTTGGGACGTGACGGCCACGGACGGGCGCGAGCATCAGGTCTCGCTCTACTTCGACTGCACGGCCGAGTTCGTCGTCAACACGACGTACGAGAAGGTCTTCTGGTCGCGGCTCAAGGCCGGCGACCAGCGCGTGTTGACGTTCGGGTCGCAGCTCCAGCCCGTGCTCGAACGTTCGGGCGACGACCTGCGCATCGACTGGGGATATCTTCACCTGACCGTCCCGCCTTCGTGGGGCGGGACGGACGCCATCGTCTGGAATCAGGCTGCGCGGCGCGAGTTCGCAGGGACGGGGACGCTGCCCGACTCGGACGACTCGCGCATGCCGCGCATGGCGAGGGAGGAGACGCCGGTGCTCGCCGCCGCCACCGACCTCGGCGCGGTCGGGCCGGCCGCCGTCTCGCGCCACCTGATGCTCGCCTACGACGACCGCTACTCGGTCGAGTACTTCGGGCGGCGCCTGCGCCCCTACTGGCGGCGCGGGGGCGCGGAGGCGGACGCGATGCTGCGCGCGGCCGCGCGCGACTACGCCGCGTTGCGCGAGCGGGCCGAACGGTTCGACGCGGAGCTGATGGCAGACCTGCGTCGGGCCGGCGGCGAGGAGTACGCGCGCCTCGCCGCGCTCTCCTTCCGGCAGACCGTCGCGGCGCACAAGCTGACGGCCGACTGGGACGGCACCCCGCTCTTCTTCTCGAAGGAGAATTTGAGCAACGGCTCGATCGCGACCGTGGACGTGACCTACCCGTCGGCACCCTTCTTCCTGCTCTTCAACCCGCGTCTGCTTGAGGCGCAGCTCCGCCCCGTACTGGACTACGCCGCCTCGCCGCGCTGGCGCTTCCCCTTCGCGCCGCACGACCTCGGCATCTACCCGCTCGCCAACGGCCAGACCTACGGCGGCCGCGAGACCTCCGAAGAGAACCAGATGCCGGTCGAGGAGAGCGGCAACATGCTCATCATGATGGCGGCGCTGGCGCGCGCGGACGGCGACGCGCGGTTCGCCGAAAAGTACTGGCCGCTCCTGTCGAAGTGGGCCGAGTACCTTCTGTCGAAGGGGATGGACCCGGAGCACCAACTGAGCACGGACGACTTCGCCGGCCACCTCGCGCGCAACACCAACCTCTCGCTCAAGGCCATCCTGGCCCTCGGCTCCTACGCCGCGCTGTGCGACATGACGGGCAGGAAGGCCGAGGCCGAAAGGTACCGGCGCGAGGCGAAGTCGATGGCCGCGAAGTGGGTGCGGATGGCCGACGACGGCGACCACTACCGCCTGGCCTTCGACAAGCCGGGCACGTGGAGTCAGAAATATAACCTCGTCTGGGACAAACTGCTCGGGCTCGACCTCTTCCCTCCGGAAGTGGCGCGGCGCGAGCTGGCCTTCTACAAGCGGAAGCAGAACCGCTACGGGCTGCCGCTCGACAGCCGCGAGACCTACACGAAGCTCGACTGGATCGTGTGGACGGCGACGCTCGCCGAGTCCGAAGGCGACTTCCGAACGCTCGTCTCCCCCGCCTACCGCTTCGCGCACGAGACGCCCGACCGCGTGCCGCTCGCCGACTGGTACGGCACGCTCGACGGCAAGCAGCGCGGCTTCCGCGCGCGCTCGGTCGTCGGCGGCGTCTACGTCAAGATGCTCGCGGACGCGGCGCTGTGGCGGAAGTGGAGCGCACGCGCCGCGCGCTGAAGGGGCGCCGCGGAACGGGCGGGCGGGCGCGGTTTGATAATCGGCCGCGCGCTTGTATAGTGACTCGCGTTTACAGAAAACATCCCGCCGGGCTTCGCGCCCGTTCAAATTAAACAATCAGGAGCGCCCCGTCCGTGGGGGCCGGCGACGAGGTCTTCAGCCCGAGATGACAGGCTCATACATCGCGGAGCACTTCGCTTCGCACCAGCGCGTAATCGAAAAATGCTTCGAGCGCCTGCTCGGCGAGGCCGAGGAGGTCGGCGGCGTCCTGACGAGCGCCCTGCGCGGCGGCCGCAAGGTCATCGCCTTCGGCAACGGCGGGAGCGCCACGCAGGCGAGCCACCTCGTCGGCGAACTCCTCGGCCGCTTTAAGGTCACGCGCCAGCCCTTCCCGGCCGTCGCCCTGTCGAGCGACCCCGGCACCGTCACCTGCATCGCCAACGACTTCGGCTACGACGCGCTCTTCGAGCGGCAGGCGCAGGCGCTCGCGCAACCCGGCGACGTGGCCATCGGCTTTACGACGAGCGGCCGCTCTGAAAACGTCCGTCGCGGACTCGACGCGGCGCGCTCGCGGGGCGCGGTCACGGTGGCGGTGGTCGGGGGCGCGGGGCTCGTCGGCGGGACGGCCGACCACGTCCTCGCCGTCCCGAGCGACGAGACGGCGCACGTGCAGGAGGTGCACCTGATGCTTCTGCACGTCTGGTGCATACGCATCGACGAGGAGTTGGGAGAGGTTCAGTCTTGAGCGCGGCGCGGAGGGGCGTCTCAATGGCGGAAGAGAAAGAGTCGGGTCGGGGGGGAGAAGTTTCGCGTCGGGGTTTCATCCTCGCGGGCGCGGCGGCGTTCGGCGGCGCCGCCTGCGCCGGGCTGCCCGCGCTCGGTCAGACGACGGGGCGCGCGTCGCGTCGCGTGCTGCACGTCATCGGCCACTCGCACATCGACGCGGCGTGGCTGTGGCCGTGGCGCGACGGCTCGAACCTCGTGCTGACCACGATGCGCAGCGCGCTCGACCGCATGAAGGAGACGCCCGACTTCCGCTACACGCACTCGTCTTCGGCGCACTACTCGTGGGCCGAGCGCGCCGACCCGCGTATGTTCGCCGAGATTAAAGAGCGCGTCCGCGAGGGGCGCTGGGAGCCCGTCGGCGGCTGGCCCGTCGAGCCCGACTGCAACATCCCCTCGACCGAATCAATCGCCCGCCACTGTCTCTACGGCAAGAACTACTTTCAACGCGCGCTCGCGACGGATATTCAGATAGGCTTCAACCCGGACAGCTTCGGCCACCCGGCGGGGCTTCCGACGCTGCTCCGCGCCGCCGGCTACCGCTACTACGTCTTCATGCGCCCGCAGGAGCACGAGATGAAGCTCCCGCTCCTCTTCTGGTGGGAGGGGCCGGACGGCTCTCGCGTTCTGGCCTTGAGGATCCGGCGCGGCTACAGCGAGGGCGCTCACCGCCTGCGCCTCGCCGCCGAGAACAATTTCCAGCCCGGCTTCGACCACGCCGCCTTCTTCCTCGGCGTCGGCAACCACGGCGGCTCCGTGACGAAGGAGCAGATTCGGCAGGTCGTCGAGATGCGCTCCGACCAGACGTTGCCGGAGCTTCGCTTCAGCACCGTGCGCGATTTCTTCGCGGCCGTCGAGGCGTCGCCGTCCTTCGCCGCGCTGCCCGTCGTCCGCGGCGAGTTGCAGTACCACTCGCGCGGCGTCTACTCGGCGCACGGCGAGGTGAAGCAGCTCAACCGCCGCGCCGAGCGATGGCTCGGGCGCGCCGAGACGGTCTCGCTCGCCGCCTCGCTCGCGCACGGGCGCGAGTACCCCGCGCGCGAGTACGCGGACGCGTGGGGGCGCGTGCTCTTCAACCAGTTCCACGACATCATGGCGGGCACCGCGCTCTCCACGGCCTACCGCGACACGCGCGACCAGATGGGGGCGGCGGCGGACGCGGCGCTCACGAACACGGTCGGGGCGCTCGAATCACTCGCGCGCCGCGTGGACACGCGCGCGGTCAAGGAGGGAGCGGTCTTCGCCTTCAACCCGCTGCCGTGGCCGCGCAAGTGCCTCGTCGAGTATCACACCGAGCGCAACCCCAGACTCAACCCCTGGATTCCGACCCCCGCGGGCGTCGTGCCCATCACGCACCTTGAGGCGAAGGACGGTGGGAAGACGCCCCTACAGTTCCGCCCCTCCGACAGCATGACGCAGGTCTACCCGCGCATCTCGGCGTGGGTAGACCTGCCCGCCTGCGGCTACAAGGTCTTCGAGGTCGCGCACGCCGCGACGCCTCCTGAGACGCCGCCCTACAACGACTTCTTCACGATGAACGAGGAGGGCTTCGGCATCTCTTCGCTGAAGTCGGCCGAGGGCCGTGAGCTGCTGGCCGCGCCCGTCGGACTCGTCGTTATCAGTGACCCGAGCGACACGTGGGGGCACGGCGTCGTGAGCTACAGGCAGGAGGCGGGGCGGCCCCGCTTCGTCTCCGCGCAGCGCGTCGAGGACGGCCCCGTCATGCGTCTCACGCGCCACCGCGCGCGCTGGCAGAACTCGGACATCGTCATGGACGTGGCGCACTACAAGGCGCTCGACGCCATCGAGCTGCGCTTCTACATCGACTGGCACGAGCGCGAGCAGATACTCAAGCTCGAAGTGCCGACGGCGCTCGCCTCGCCGCGCACCTTCGCCAAAGTCCCCGGCGCCGTCGCCGAGCGTCCGCCGACCGGCGCGGAAGAGCCTTACCAGGACTGGGTCGCGGTGCAGGGCGGGGCGGGCGGAGAGGCGCACACCGTCGGTCTCGTCAACGACTCGACATACTCTTACGACTGTAAGGGCGGGCTGCTGCGAACAGTCCTCGTCCGCTCGGCCCCGTTCGCGCGCCACGACCCGCACCAGGTGCCGCACAACGACGCGGGGGCGTGGCAGGATCAGGGGCGTCAGGAGCGGCGTTTCTGGCTCGTGCGCGGCCGGGGGCCGCTCGCCGCGCTCGAACTCGACCGCCTCGCGCTTGAGTTGCAGACGCCCGCCGAGTACGTGTTGGACTCGGCGCACGAGGGCACCGAAGCCTGGGAGCGCTCGTTCCTCGGCGTCTCGCCCGGCACGGTCGAGGTGCTGTCGCTCAAGCGCGCGGAGGCGGGGGAGGGAACCGTACTCCGCGTGCAGGAGCGCGCAGGACGCGCCACCGAGCTGCGCGTCGAGAGCGCCGCGTTGGGTCTGAGCCACCGCGCGCAGCTCAGGCCGTGGGAGGTCAAGACGCTGCTCGTCGAGCCGCAGACCGGCGGCCGCGCGCGCGTCAGGGAGGTCAGCCTGCTTGAGCGTTAAGCCGGCCATCCGGGTCGCCCTGCCCGCACTGATGTCGGCGCTGCTGTCGTGGCTCTGCCTCCTGTGCGCCGCGCCGCGCGCCTCCGCCGGGCCGCAGTCCGACGAGGTGGAGGCGCAGCCGTTCGTCGCGCAGGCGCGGCGGCTGGTCGAGGCCATGGAGTACCTCGGCGAGCCCTTCAGCCCCGAAGACCGGCGCGCGATTGAGAGGGCGGCCGAGGACGAAGACACGGCGCGCGGCGTCGCGGCCATGCAGTCGGTGCTCGACCGCCGCATCCTGCTCCGCGTGGAGATAAGCCCCGAGTCGCGCGTCCGCGTGTCGCGCGGGCGCGCCGAGGCGACGCTCGTCGAGGCCGGCTGGCGCAGCTTCCTCGTCAAGGTCGTCAACGAGGCGGGCGTGACGGCGCAGCTCCGCGCCGAGAGCCCGCAGGC
>DASWNR010000436.1:0-20839 GCA_036399155.1 Pyrinomonadaceae bacterium | reverse complement strand
AAGGCCGAGGCCAGTGCGCGCGCGACGGTGCCGAGCCCGGCGCCGATGCGCATCTGGTTGAGCACCATCCGCGTGAAGAACTTCGCGCCGAGCGCCGTCGTGTTGCGGAAGACGTGTTCGACCAGACTTTCGCGCCCCTCGTCGCGCTCGACGCCGCGGTTCAGACGCGCCCAGAGCTTGTCCACCTCAAGCGTGTCCGCGCCGCGGACGTGCGCGGCGACGACCTCGCTCATGTCGCCCGTGCGCCTGACCTCTTCGTCCACCGCGCCCGCGTCTAGTTTGTAGAGCCGCGCGAGCACCGTGCGGAGCGTGCCCGGCCCGATGCCGAGTCGGTCGGAGAGGCGCGTGTCCACCACTTCGCCGAGCGTGAAGTGCGCCGCCGCCGCGAGCGTGCGCGCGTCCGCGTCGCGGAACATTTCGGCGAGGAGCCGCACGCGCGCTGGGTCGCCCGAGGCGCCGCCGACGCGCTCGTATGTGTTCGCCAGTTCTGAAAACTTCACTTCGGTTCGCCGCCGGACAAAGGGATTCGAGAGAGCTTCCGCGCCTTTGAGCATGCAAGTTGCAAGCCTCTTCACTCGAAAACTGGTGCCATCGGGCGGCCGGCGGGTGAAGTCTTAAAAAGTACGCGGGGTTTGTTCGGGTCGTGCCGCGCGGGGCCGGAGCCCGCACGCGGGGCCGCGTGCACGGGTCGCGTACACAGGCTGTACCGTCAGGCGGCAAGCGTGCGCGAAGGGATTTTGTCGATGGGGCTTGAGACATACCAGAAGATGCGCGACTTCCGGCGGACGCCGGAGCCGAAGGGGGCTGTGTCGAAGACGAACCGGCGGCGCTTCGTCGTGCAGGAGCACCACGCCTCGAAGCTCCATTTCGACTTCCGTCTGGAGGTCGGCGGCGTCCTGAAGTCGTGGTCTGTGCCGCGCGGGCCTTCGCTCGACCCGGCGGAGAAGCGCCTCGCCGTCGAGACCGAAGACCACCCCGTCGAGTACCTGAAGTTCGAGGGGCTCATCCCCGAGGGCGAGTACGGCGCGGGCGAGCACATGAAGTGGGACGGCGGCACGTTCGACGTGCTCGGCGAGTCTTCGGCGGCCGAACAGTTGGAGGCCGGCCGTCTCGACTTCTCGCTCAAGGGCGAGAAGCTGCGCGGCGCCTTCACGCTCGTCAAGATGAAGCGGCGCGCGGGCGAGTGGCTGCTCTTCAAGCGCGGCGACGAGTTCGCCGAAGCGGGCTGGGAGCTGCGTCTGCGCAAGCCCGTGGACGGGCAGGAGACGATAAAGGGCAAGGGTAAGAAGGCGCGGGGCGGAGGCGGCGCGATAAAGGGCGGCGGGCACGTGAAGAAGTTCGACGCCGCGAAGAAGGCGGGGGGCGGGAAGGTCGTGCCCGTGGCGAGCGTTTTGAAGAGTAAGACGCTCGAAGGCGACTTGAGCGTGCGCGTGGGGCGCGAGGTCGTGCCGCTGACGCACGTCGAGCGCGTCTACTGGCCCGACGAGGGTTACACGAAGGCCGACCTCATACGCTACTACTACGAGGTCGCCGATTACATCCTGCCTTACCTGAAAGACCGGCCGCTCATCATGAAGAGGTACCCGACGGGCGTCGGCGGCCCCTCCTTCCACCAGCACGACGTGAACGAGGCGCCGTCCTTCGTCCGCACCGTCCCGCTCGAAGTCGAGGACGGCGGCGGACACGAGGTCGATTACGTCGTCAGCGACAACCTCGCCACGCTTCTCTACATGGCGAACCTCGGCGCGGTCGAGCGCCACCCGTGGCACTCGCGCGTCGCCGACCTCGAACGCCCCGACTGGTTCGTCTTCGACCTCGACCCGGCCGAGGGCATTACGTTCGAGACCATCTGCGACGTGGCGCTCACCACGCGCGACGTGCTCGCGCGGCTCGGGCTCGACTCACACCCGAAGACCTCGGGCTCGCGCGGGATTCATATATACGTCCCCGTCGAGCCGGTCTACGAATACGAGCGGATAGCGGAACTGGCCGAGCAGGTGGCGACGGTCGTGGCGCGCGAACAGTCCGAGGTGGCGACCGTCGAGCGGTCGAAGCGCAAGCGCGGGGCCGGGATGATCTACGTAGACCACATGCAGAACGCGCGCGGCAAGTCGGTCGTCTCGCCCTACTCGGTGAGGCCGAAGCCGGGCGCGACCGTCTCCGCGCCGCTCGAATGGAAGGAGGTCGAACGCAGGAAGATCAGAATGTCCGACTTCCACATCAGGAACATGCTCCGCCGGGTCGAGCGCAAGGGCGACCTCTTCGCGCCAGTGCTCAAGGGCGGGCAGAAACTTGAAGACGCCTTCGCGGGCGCGCGCGAGCTATCCGAGGAGGGGAAGAAGAAGGGGCGTCGCTCGCGTCGTTAGGGCGCGCGCCCGGGGTTTTGTTGGTCTGTAATGGGCGATTTAAAAACAAGGAGGATCGAACAGTCATGGCGGGCAAAGGTGATCGCGAGTTGATCGACACGGGCACGGACAAGCGTTACGTGCGGCGCGACGAGCAGGGGCAGTTCAAGGAGTCGGACGACGTGGGGCGCTCGCTCTCGCAGGACGTAAAGAAGGCGGCCAAGACCAAGGTCAAGTCGGGGCAGGGCGACCGGGGCGACCAGAAGAAGAAGTAGCGGCGGCGGCGCCCCTCTCCCGCCCCGCGCCTCACGCCGGAAGGATTTTGACGGCAGACGATTAGAAGGAGGTTGGTGATGTCATCACGTTACGGCGACAGAGGGTTCGGGCGCTACGGCGACCCGGAGGAAGAGCGCGCCGAGGACAGGGACTTCGACGAGCGCGACGCGACGCGCCCCTACGGCGAATCGGCGCGCGGCTACGGCGAGGCGGGCGAGCGTTACGGGCGCGAGTACGGCGCGGCGCGGCGCGGCGGCCAGTCGCCCGCGCGCGGCGGCGACTACGGGCGCGAGCGCGAGTACGGCTCGCGCGACTATTCCGCGCGCGACTACGGCTCGCGCCGTGGCGCGGGCGACTACGGCCCGCGCGAGTACGGCGGGGGCGAGACGGGCGAGCGCTACGGGCGCGAGCGGCTCGCGGGAGGCGGCGCCTACGGGATTCCCGATCCGCGCCGCCGCGAGGGCGAGGACTACGGGCGCGGCTACGCGCCGCGCGCCTACGGCCGCGAAGCGGGGCGCGACTATGAACGTGGGGAGCGTGGGGAGCGCGGGCGCCCGCGCGTCGCACGCGAGGACGAGGGCGTGCGCGATTACGACACGGACTACGGCCGCACGACGAGCCGCTTCTACGGGCGCAGCGGCTACGAGTACGGGCGAGAGGACTACGACCGCGACGACGACGACCGCGACGAGCGCCGCGCCTACGCCGGACGCGCTTACGCCGGCCGGGACGACGAGCGCGGCGGCGGCAGTTGGCTCGACCGCGCGGCCGACCAAGTGCGCTCGTGGTTCGGCAACGACGACGACGACCGCGAGCACGGCGGCCGCCGCGAAGAATTTCGCGGGCGCGGCGACGGCAAATTCCGCGGGCGCGGGCCGAAGAACTACCAACGCTCGGACGACCGCCTCCGCGAGGAGGTGTGCGACCGCCTGAGCGACAACGAGTGGCTCGACGCCTCGGAGGTGGAGGTCAACGTCGCGGCCGGCGAGGTCGTCCTGACGGGCACGGTGGACAGCCGCTACGCCAAGCGGCTCGCCGAGAACATCGCCGAGTCGGTCACGGGCGTCGCCAACGTCCAGAACAACCTGCGCGTCCACAGCTATCAGGCGGCGACGGAGACGCCGGCGCCGGCGCTGCCCGCGGCCGACGTGACGGCCGCAGCGGCGACGACCGGCGCGACCGACGTGTCCTCGTCTCCCTCCCCGGACTCCGGCCCGGGCGAGATGCACACGCCCCCGGCCGGCCACTCGTCGAGGGCCGCCGGCGGGAGCTGAAACAGGGGCGATGAGTGACGAGTGATGGGTGGTAAGAAGGAAGCCGCGGTGTTGCCTTCGCCCATCACTCGTCGCTCACCACTTATACAGAGGTAAGTTATGGCCGGGGCGAAGAGGGCGAAGGAGGCGGAGGCGGTGCGCGCGGCGGCGCGGCCGCTCGAAGGCGCGGGCGCCGACTACGACTCGCTGATGGAGTTGGTCGGCGGCGCGCGCTTCGTGCTGCTGGGCGAGGCGTCGCACGGCACACACGAGTTCTACGCCGAGCGCGCCGAGATCACGAAGCGGCTCATCACGGAGAAGAAGTTCGCGGCCGTCGCGGTCGAGGCCGACTGGCCCGACGCCTACCGCGTCAACCGCTACGTGCGAGGCGAGGGCGAAGACGCGGACGCGCGCGAGGCGCTCGGCGGCTTCAGGCGCTTCCCCACGTGGATGTGGCGCAACACGGTCGTCGTCGAGTTCGTCGAGTGGCTGCGCGCGTACAACGACGCGCTGCCCGCGGGCGCGCACAAGGTCGGCTTCTACGGGCTCGACCTCTACAGCCTCTACACGTCCATCGAGGCCGTGCTCGGCTATCTCGATAAGATTGACCCGGAGGCCGCGCGCCGCGCGCGTGCGCGCTACTCGTGCTTCGAGCACTTCGGCGAGGACGCGCAGTCATACGCCTACGCGGCGGCCTACGGCGCGGCCGAGCCGTGCGAGACGGGGGTGGTCGAGCAACTCGTCGAGCTGCGCCGGCGAGCCTCGGAACTCGCGAACCGCGACGGGCGCGTCGCGCGCGACGAGTTCTTCCACGCAGAGCAGAACGCGCGGCTCGTCAAGAACGCGGAGGAGTACTACCGCTCGATGTTCCGCGGCCGCGTCAACTCGTGGAACATGCGCGACAGGCACATGGCCGAGACGCTGGACGCGCTCGTCGCGCACATGAGCGCGGAGGGGCAGGGCGCGCGCGTCGCCGTGTGGGAGCACAACTCGCACCTCGGCGACGCGCGCGCGACCGAGATGGGCGAGGGCGGCGAGTGGAACGTCGGGCAGCTCGTGCGCGAGCGCTACACGCCGCGCGACTGCGTGCTCGTCGGCTTCACGACGCACAGGGGCACCGTCACGGCCTCGACCGACTGGGACGAGCCGGGCCGCCGCAAGCGCGTGCGCCCCGCGCTCGAAGGCAGCTACGAGGCGCTCTTCCACGAGGCGGGGCCGGAACGTTTCATGTTGGACTTACGCGCGGAGGGCGCGGCGCGCGAACTCCTGCGGCGGCCGCGCCTGGAGCGCGCCATCGGCGTCATCTACCGCCCGGAGACCGAGCGGCAGAGCCACTACTTTCACGCGCGGCTCGCCGAGCAGTTCGACGCCGTGCTCCACTTCGACGAGACGCGCGCGGTCGAGCCGCTCGAACCCGCCGCACACTGGACGGCGGGCGAGGAGCCGCCCGAGACTTATCCGTCAGGGTTCTAAAGTACAAGGGGGGAACAAGCAGACATGCCGGACTTAAACATACGCATCCGTGCCGGGAGCGACGAGACGAAGACGCAGCAGATTTTCAACCAGATTGCCAGCGCCATCCTCGCCGGCAAGTTCACGCGCGGCGACACCATCACGTCCGAGCGCGCGCTCGCCGAGCAGTTGGGCGTCAGCCGCAACATCGTGCGCAACGCCTACCGCCGTCTGGAAGAGCAGGGGTTGATAGAGACGTTCAGCACCTCGGGCCGCCGCGTGCGCGGCGCGAAGAAGAGCCGGTCGGCGGGCGGGCAGGCCGGCGTCGCCAGCCGCGACCGGCGCGCGATGCAGGCGTCCGCGGACGCCGCGCCCGTAGACCCCGCTCCGGGGCCGTTCGGCGTCGCGGGCGCGGCGTCGAAGAAGGCGGGCGGCGGGCGGCGCGGCTGAGACGACGAACGGAGGAGACGATGCCAGAGCGTAAAGACATGGCGGGCAAGGACGACGAGCAACAGGTGCGCGGCAAGCCCGGCCCGCCGAGCCAGTCGAGGGCCGAGAAGAACCGACGCCCCTCGCGCAAGGGTGCGGCCAGGAAGCCCACCGTCCCAAAGGTCGGCAAGCACGACCCCTCGCGCGGCGACACCTCGGGCGACGGACTTCATTAAGTAGACAGTAGACGGTAGTCAGTAGAAAACATCTTCTTTCTACTGACTACCGTCTACTGACTCCTCTCTACTTCTTTCTCCTCCCCGACCAGAAGAGGCGGTAGACGGTGACGGCGCTGCCGGCGACGGCGACGAGCGTGAGGCCGTAGACGACGTAGTTGAAGGCGTCGGAGTTCATGAAGTCGAGGAAGCGGCGGCCGAAGTAGAGGATGAGCAGCGCCTCCGCGGCGAAGCGTATCGAGCGGCCGACGAGGACGGAGACGAACATCCGCGCGCGGTCGCACCGGAGCGCCGAGGCCGTCATCATCGTGAAGCGGAACGGGAACGGCGGCGGCAGCGCCGAGGCGATGAGGACGACCCAGACGGTGTTGCGCTCCAACTTCGCTTTGAGCTTCCCGAACTGCCTGCGCCCGACCAGACGCTCGACGCCGTCCGAGCCGACGCGCCGCATCACGAGGTCGAGGAGCGCCACGCCCGCCACCGTCCCCGCCGCGCCCGACACCGCGTAGGCCGCCCACATCCAGCGCGAGGGCTCGCCCTCGCCGCCGTGTATGAGCATGAAGAGCAGCAGCTCGTTCGCCAGAGGGATGTAGAAGAAGGACGAGTCGAAGGCTTCGAGCAGGAAGGGGCCGAAGACACCGAGCGTGAAGAAGAATTTGATGAGCCCGCGCGCCCAGGAGGAGGCCGCCAGCAGGAGCAGTGTCGGCGTTGTCGGCACGGGCGGGATGCTAACGGAACTCCTTCCGCTCTTCGCGGATTCTTTGTGCGCTTTGCGTTACGGCGTCGGGCGCGCGGGACGGCTCAGCGCGCGCGGTCGATGACCTCGACGCCCGCGTCCGTGGCGACGACGGCCGAGTCGGCCATCCCGACGAAGAGGCCGGACTCGACGACGCCGGCGAGCGACTTCAGCTCGCGCTCGGTGCGCGCGGGGTCGCGTATCTCGCCGCAGCGACAGTCGAGGATGAAGTTGCCGTTGTCGGTGACGTAAACCCCGCCGCCTTCGTCGCGCCTGAGCGCGGGCTCGACCCCGGTCACGGCGGCGACGCGGCGCGCGGTCAGCTCCCACGCGAACTGCACGACCTCGACGGGGAGCGGGAAGCGGCCGAGCACGTCCACCCTCTTCGACGCGTCGGCGATGACGACGAAGCGGCGCGCGGCCGAGGCCACGAGCTTCTCGCGCAGCAGCGCGCCGCCGCCGCCCTTGATGAGCGCGAGGCCGGGGCCGATCTCGTCCGCGCCGTCGATGGCGATGTCCAGCCCGCCGACCTCGCCGAGCGAGACGAGCGGGATGCCTAAGCGCCGCGCCTGCTCCTCCGTCCGGCGCGAGGTCGGGACGCAGCGCACGCGCAGGCCCTCTTCGCGCACGCGCACGCCCAGACGCTCGACCAGCCAGTAGGCGGTCGAGCCCGTCCCGAGCCCCACGCTCATCCCGTCCCGGACGAACTCGGCCGCCTTAAACCCCGCCCTCTGCTTCGCGTCCATCGTGTCGGTCGCCCCCTTGATTTAAAAGACGAACTTGACGGCGAGCTGGATGATGCGCGGGTCGCCGACGCCCTGGCGCAGGAAGCCGTCGAAGTTGAAGAGCCCGGGCGTGACGAGCGGGTTGATGTTGTTCTCGGTGTTGAAGGTATTGAACATCTCGACGATGGGGATGAGCGCCCGCGACTCGCCGAAGCGGAAGGGGCGCTGCAAGCGCCAGTCGAAGGAGAAGAACTCGTTGTTCTTCCTGAGCGAGTTGCGGTTGGTCGCGGTGCGCACGGCCGGCGTGATGGGCTGCGCGGAGCGCGCCTGCACGCGCGCGTTCAGCTCGAAGCCGGCGGGCAGCTCGGCGTTCGAGTAGAAGTTGAAGCGGTGGCGTATGTCGCGGTCGGAGGGCGCGTAGTCGAGCTGTAGGTTGTTGATGTCGAAGGCGCGGTCGGTGAACGGGTCGCGCTCGTTCGAGTCGTCGTCCATGTCTTTCGAGAAGACGTAGTTGGCCTCGAACTGGTAGCGGTCGCTGTAGCGCTTGCGCACGCCGACGGTGAAGGCGCGGTAGAGCGACTTGCCGTTGGCGCTCGTCACCATCACCTCGCCGAGGAAGGGCGAGAAGAAGTTGTTGCGGTTGACGTTGAGGAAGCGCGTCAGGTGGACGCCCTTCGCGTGCGTGAAGTCGAGGTAGAACGAGAGGTTCTGCGCCAGCTCCCGCTCGAAGGCGACGTTGGCGGTGTAGACGCGCGGGTTGGCGTAGTCGCGGCTGAAGACGCGGACGCCCGAGAAGCACGGGAAGGGGTTCGAGACCGTGCCCGCGACGCAGGCCGCGACGGCCGAGGGCGGCGTGACCAGCCCGGGCCAGACCGGCCCGCCCGGCGAGCCGCGCACGATGGTCTGCTGCTGGACGCCGTTGGTCGTGATCGAGCCGACCTGACTGAGCATGTTCTGGCGCGCGAAGTAGACGCCGTAGTTGGCGCGCAGCACCGAGCGGCCGTTGGAGGCCACGTCCCACGCGAAGCCGACGCGCGGCTGGAACTGCTTCTTCGGGCTCGGGAGCGTGCCGTCGGAGGGGAAGCGCGGGTCACCGAGGAAGATGCCGTAGGCCGTGTCCCCGGGCGCGACGACCGGCTCGGGGAAGATTTGCGCCTCCCAGCGCAGACCCAGCGTCGCGGTGAAGTTCTGCCGCATCTTCCACGTGTCCTGCACGAAGAGCGCGAGGTCTTCGTTGTCGATGTCGGAGAAGCCCGCGGCGTCGGTCGCGGGCCCGGTGAGCCCCGCGCCCTGCAAGTAGAGGAGGAGCGGGCCGCCGGTCGGCGTCGTCCCGGCGGGGCAGGTGGCGGGCGCGGTCACGTAGCTGCCGTTAGAGCAGCCGACCGCGTCGGGGCCGAAGCCGCCGGCCGCCGCCGGCGAGGCGTAGCGCAGGAAGCCGGTCACGCTGTCGAAGATGTAGCGCCCCCGGAAGAAGCCGCGGAAGACCTGCGAGTTGCGGCTGTGCAGCCACTCGCCGCCGAACTTGGCGGTGTGGTCGCCGGAGACGACGGAGAAGTTGTCTTTGAGCTGCGCGCGCCAGAACAGCTCGTCCACGGCCGGCGCGATAAAGAAGGGGTTGCCGAAGCGGAAGGTGGTGGCGAAGCCCATCGCCGTGTCGGCCGGCACGTTCGAGTCGACGGCCGAGCGCGGGCGGTCTTCGCGCCCGTAGGTGAAGTGGAACTCGTTGACCTTGGTCGGCGAAACGGTCGAGAAGAGGTTGGCGTTGAAGGCGTGAATCTTCGACGGGCCCTCGACGCCGTTGGCCGAGTTGCCGTAGGTCGCCACGTCGAAGGTCTGGTTCTCGTTCTTCGAGTAGTCGAAGTTGTGCGAGAGCGCGAGGTGGTTGTTGCGGGTCAACTCGAAGTCGAGCTTGCCGAGGATGGCGGAGTTGCGGACGGGGCGCTTGACGGGCAGACCCTCCTCCTGATTGCGCGCCGCGCGGAAGAAGCCGAGGAGCGCGAGGCGCTGGCAGTCCGTGTTCGAGTTGATGAGCGATTCGTTACCCAGAATCGTCGGCGCGCTGACCGGGCAGGGCGTGTCGCCTATCTGCTCGGAGAGGTTGGCGCGCGTCAGGTTCTCGAAGATCTGCTCGTAGGCGACGAAGAAGAACGCCTTGTCTTTTTTAACCGGGCCGCCGACGTTGCCGCCGAACTGCTCGCGGTGGAAGTCTCGCAGGGGCTTGCCGTCGGAGGTGTTCGCGGTGAGGGCTTCGAGGCGCTGGAAGTGGAAGAGCGAGCCGTGGAACTCGTTGGTGCCCGACTTGGTGACGACGTTGACGACGCCGCCGGCCGTGCGGCCGAACTCGGCGGTCGCGCCGGTGGCGATGACCTGAAACTCCTTGACGGCGTCGAGCGGGATGTCGATGGCGGCGCGCTGGCCGCCGGCCTGCTCGCCGAAGAAGCCGTTCATGTAGTCGCCGCCGTCGAGGCTGATGTTGTTGAAGACGCCGCGCTGGCCGGCGAAGTTTATCTCGTCGCCGTCGGGCCCCTGCGTGACCGAGACGTTGGGCGTCAGGGTCAGCAGGTCTTCAAACTTGCGGCCGAGGACGGGGAGGTTGCCGACCGCGCGCTCGTTGATGGTCGTCGAGGTCTGCGCGCTGGCGGTGTCCACGGTCTGGACGGCC
This sequence comes from Pyrinomonadaceae bacterium, assembly GCA_036399155.1. Classification (GTDB taxonomy): domain Bacteria; phylum Acidobacteriota; class Blastocatellia; order Pyrinomonadales; family Pyrinomonadaceae; genus QHXN01. The sequence continues at coordinate 10,725 of DASWNR010000436.1, read as the reverse complement.
GAGACGGTGATGGTCTCGTTGACGCCCGAGACTTTCATCCGCAAATCGAGGTTGGCGGCCTGCCCGACCGTGAGCGCGAACTCCTCCTGCCGGATGTTGGCGAAGCCCTGCTTCGTGACGGAGAGCGTGTAGCGGCCGGGCGGGAGTTGGAGGAAGACGAAGCGCCCGGCCTCGTCGGTCGAGAGCGAGCGCGTGAGGTTGGTCCCGACGTTGCGGACTTCGACCGTCGCACCGGGCATGGTCGCGCCCTGCTCGTCGGTGACGGTGCCCTGTATGACGCCGGTCGTGATTTGAGTCTGCGCGCGCGCGGCCGGGAGTGCGAAGAGAAGAAAAAGGCTGAAGGCGATTTTAAAGAGAGACGTCGGGCGGGTCGGAAGGGATGGGGGAAGCATTTTTTCTCCTGTGCTGCGGGCGCCGTGGACGAACGCGAGGGTGCGGGCAAAAGTTGTCGGCAGATGTTAATGACGCGCCGCTCCGCGTGTCAACAAAATAACTCGGAGGGGGTGATTGTTCAGACGAGGTTCGGGGCGCGGCCTTAAAAATTCTCCTTGCCGCAGGGGAGACGGTCGAAGCGCGCGAGGACGCGGCGGAAGAGCGGGTCGCAGACTTCGGGCAGGGCGGGGCCGAGCCAGAGCGGCACGCCCGCGCCGCCGGCGTAGTATGCGGGCAGGTGCGCGAGCAGCGGGCCGGCGCCGCCGAGCGTGTCGCTCGCGCCGTAGACGACGCGGCCGACGCCGTGGAGCAGCAGCGCGCCCGCGCACATCAGGCAGGGTTCGAGCGTCGTGTAGACCGACATCGCGCGCGCGCGCGGCCAGAGTTCCGTGGGGACGAGCCGGAGCGCCTCCGTCTCGGCGTGGCGGCCGGGGTGGTACGCGGGCGCGAGCACGGCGTTACACGCTTCGGCTATCACTTCGCCGCCGAGCGTGACGACCGCGCCCACGGGGAGGTTGCCGCCGGCCTCCGCTTCGAGCGCGAGTCGAACCGCGCGGCGCAGGTGAGTTAAGTCGGCTTCGTCGGCCGTCGTCCGTGTGTTCGTCATGTTCGAGAGCTTATCTGTGGGCTCAATTTGAAATTTCAACTTTGAGATTTGAAATTAAGAATCAGACCATAACCGACCGGACGGCGAGGAAGGTCTCGCACAGGCTCTCGTCGCCCGACGCTTCGACAAGGGGCGCGGCCTCGTCTTTCGACAGAGCGTTGAAGAAGAGGCGCCAGGCGGTGTCGGCGTCGAGGCGGACGCTGGCCGCCGGGTCGTCCGCCTCGCCCTCGCGCAGTTCCCATCGGTCATGTGAGCGGAGGATGTGCCAGAGCCCGCCGGCGTCGCCTTCGATGCGGACGGAGAGGGCGCCGCCCGGCTCGGCGCTCGCGCGGCGGAAGGCGTGCGGGAGCGCGTACATCGAAAGCTCAAGCACGGGGCCGAGCCAGCGGCGCGAGTCGAGCGCGGCGGCGCCGACGGCGTCGCGTATCTGCGCCTGGTGGTGCCACTTCTCCGTGTACTCGCGCCCCACGTCCATCCAGTTGGCCGAACGCTCCTCGCCCGCCCAGGCGACGGCGACGGCCGCCTCGTCGTCGGGCGCGAGCGAGGCGAACAGCTCGGCCACCTGCGGCCCCGTCCATTCGAGCAGGTCTGTCAGCACGCGCGGGCTCAAGCCGCGCGCCGTCTCGACCCACGCGGCGTTGAGCCGGTTGATGAAGGCGACGATCTCTTCGTAGCCGCCCAGCATGGGGGCGGCCGGCCTGTGCGCGTCGCGCTGCGCCGACAGCCGGCGCAGGTCCGTGTCGAGAAGGTGTGCGGCCACGTCCTTCACGCCCCAGCCGCGCGCCAGCGTCGGGCGCGACCAGTCGTCCGCGGCGAGTCCGCGCAGCAGCGCGACCAGCTCGCGCTGGAGCGGGAGGAACAGCTCGACCGTCTCGGGTCTCTTCATCTCTTAAGTTTGAATTTCAAATTTCAGATGTTTAATTCTTCGGCGCGCGCGGCGGCGGAAAACGCGCTATTATGTGTGCCTCTCCCGAACCTCGCAACAGATTTGTTTGCTGGCGGACACAGTTGCCCAAAGACGTGCCCGGTAAGATGAACGTTTGATGACGACCGAGCTATACCAGCCGAGGCAGGAGGAGCGCGAGGCGAGCGCCGACGGCATCGACACGGCCGAGTTCCCGTCCGTGCGCCGCACCGTGGACAAGGCGTACGCGCGCGCCGCCGGGGCCGAGCTTATTCCCGGCAACGGCGTCCGCCTCCTCGTCGACGCGAAGGAGAACTACCCCGCCTGGCTCGAAGCCATCGCCTCGGCGCGCCGCACGATACACTTCGAGAGCTTCATCATCCACGAGGACGAGGTCGGCCGCGAGTTCGCCGAGGCGCTCTGCGCCAAGGCGCGCGAGGGCGTGCGCGTCCGCGTCGTCTACGACTGGCTCGGCGCGGTCGGCAAGACCTCGCGGCGCTTCTGGCGCAACCTGCGCGACGCGGGCGTCGAGGTGCGCGGCTTCAACCCGCCGCGCTACGACGAGCCGTTCGGCTGGCTCAACCGCGACCACCGCAAGATGATCTCGGTGGACGGGCGCGTCGGCTACGTGATGGGGCTGTGCGTCGGGCGCGACTGGGTCGGCCGCCCCGAGAAGAACATAGAGCCCTGGCGCGACACGGGCGTCGAGATCAAGGGCCCGGCCGTCGCAGACATGGAGTCGGCCTTCGCGCGCGTGTGGGAGACCTCGTGCGGCGAGAAGATTCCGGCGGCCGACCTGACCGGGCGCGAGGAGATCGAGCAGGGCGGCGACGTGGCCGTGCGCGTCATCGCGACCGAGCCGAACACGGTCGGGCTCTACCGGCTTGAACAGCTCGTCGCGGCCGGCGCGCGCCGGTACCTCTGGCTGACGGACGCCTACTTCGTCGGGACGAACATGTACGTGCAGGCCCTGCGCGCGGCGGCGCAGGACGGCGTGGACGTGCGGCTGCTCGTCCCGAGCGCGAGCGACATCCTCGTCGTCAGCGCGCTCTCCCGCGCGAACTACCGCGCGCTGCTCGAATCGGGCGTGCGCGTCTTCGAGTGGAACGGGCCGATGATTCACGCCAAGACCTCGGTGGTGGACGGGCGCTGGGCGCGCGTCGGCTCGACCAACCTCAACGTCGCGAGCTGGATGGGCAACTGGGAGCTGGACGTGACCGTCGAGGACGAGGGCTTCGCCAAACAGATGGAGGAGATGTACTGCCGCGACCTCGAACAGTCGACCGAGATAGTCATCAGCGAGCGCCGGAAGGTGAGGCCCATCGGCCCGCCGCGCGCGCGGAGGCCGCGGCACCAGCGCACGAGCCGGAAGGGGAGCACCAGCCGCGCGGCCGCCGGCTTCATCGGCGTCGGGAGCGCGGTCGGCGCGGCCATCACCAACCGGCGCGTGCTGGGGCCGGCCGAGGCGCGCCTGATGGGGATGGCCGGCGCGACGCTGCTCGCGCTCTCGATGGTCGCGATGAAGTGGCCGCGCGGCCTCACCTACCCGCTCGCCTTCATCGGCACGTGGGTCGCGCTCTCGCTCTTCATACGCGCCTACAAGCTGCACAGGGGGATGCCCGTCGGCCTGGCGGCGCAGAAGGAGCGCGGCGAAGCGCTACCGCGGAGGCAGCGAAGCGAAGCGCTACCGCAGGGGGAGCGCGGCGAGCAGCCCCCGCCGCCCGCGCCCGGGCGCGGAGCGCGCTAGGGAGACTTCCTTCGATTTAACTTAACGAACCCCCGAACCACGCCCCCGTTATAAAGCCCCCGGCCCGAGTCGTGCGGCGGCCGGCTGAAGACGTAAGCGGAGGAGAGTTTAAAAAAATGAGACTAGGCGGCCAGCGTGAGAGCGGAAACGTAGAAGACCGGCGCGGCATCGGCGGCGGCGGGCTCGCGGTCGGCGGGGGACTCGGGACGATCGTCGTCGTCGTGCTCGCGCTCCTCTTCGGCGTAGACCCGAGCCAGTTCCTCGGCGACGGCGGCGGGGGAATGCCCGGCGGCCCGGCGCCCGCCTCGCAGCCGGCCGGCGCGCCGGGACAGCCGCCGGCCGACGACGAGGACATACGCTTCGTCAGGCGCGTGCTCGGCAGCACGGAGGACGTTTGGAACGAAGTCTTCCGGAAGAACGGGAGCGACTACCGCGAGCCGAGGCTTCAGGTCTTCAAGGGGGTCGCCGACACGGCCTGCGGGCGGGCCGGCGCGGCGGTCGGCCCCTTCTACTGTCCCGGCGACCAGAAGGTCTACATCGACCTCTCCTTCTACGACGACCTTCAGTCGAAGTTGGGCGCGCCGGGCGACTTCGCGCAGGCTTACGTCATCGCGCACGAGGTCGGGCACCACATCCAGACCCTCCTCGGCACCTCGGAGAAGGTGACGAACATGCAGCGGCGCGCGGGCGAGACGCAGGCCAACCAGTTGTCGGTGAGGCTTGAGCTACAGGCCGACTGCTACGCGGGCGTGTGGGGCTTCTACGCGAAGCAGCGCAACATCCTCGACCCGGGCGACCTTGAGGAGGCGCTCGGCGCGGCCTCGGCCATCGGCGACGACCGCCTCCAGCGTCAGGCGCAGGGCCACGTCGTCCCCGACTCCTTCACGCACGGCTCGTCCGAGCAGCGGGTGCGCTGGTTCCGACAGGGCTTCGACAGCGGCGACGTGCGCCGCTGCGATACCTTCAGCGCGCGGAGCTTTTAAAGGCAGTGATGAGTGGTGGGTGATGGGTGATGAGGAAAAGAAGGCGCGGCCGTCTTCTCTTTCTCATCACCCATCACTTATCACTTGACGAAGAGTGAGACGCTCATGACGAGGCCGATGGCGATGACGGCGAGGCGCACGAAGCGTCGGCCGAGACGGTAGGCGAGGCGCGCGCCCGAGTAGCCGCCCGCGAGGGCCGCGAACGTCATCACCAGAACGTCCGACCAGATGACCGCGCCCGAGAAGATGAAGTAGACGGCCGCCACGCCGTTGATGCAGATGGCCAAAAGGTTCTTCAGACCGTTCATCCGGTGGATGTCCGTGAAGCCCAGCAGCCCCAGCGCCGCCAGCATCAGGATTCCGATGCCCGCCCCGAAGTAGCCGCCGTAGACGCCCACTAAAAACTGGAAGACGACGGCGCCCGCCCACCACGCCCGCGTCGGCTCGTGCGGCGTCTCGTCGTCCCCGCGAAGCCGGCGCGAGATGGGCTCCTGCGCCGCGAGCAGGACGGTGGCGAAGAGTATGAGGAAGGGCACGAGGCGTTCGAACGTCTCGGAGGGCGTTCGCAGCAGCAGCGCCGCGCCGAGCACGCCGCCGAGGAGCGACGGCGCGCCGAAGAGCAGGAAGGTGCGCGACCCGCCCTTCAGCTCGCGCCGGAAGCCGTAGACGCCCGCCAACGACGCGGGCCAGAGCGCCACCGTGCTCGTCGCGTTCGCCAGCACGGGGTCGCGCCCCGTCCAGAGCAGCACCGGGAACGAGACGAGCGTGCCGCCGCCCGCGATAGAGTTGATGAGCCCCGCCGCGAACGCCGCCGCCGCGATGACCACTTCCTGCCATAGGTTCACGCGCCCGAGACTAACACAACGCGTGCGCGCCTCGTGAGCAAACGCGCCGCCGATGCTTTATCATCCGGGCGTGCCTTCGAGAGTATTTTTAGCCTGCTTCATCCTCTTCACGTTTGCCTGCGCGGCGCGCGCGCAGGAGGGCGCGCGGCGGCCGACGCCGCAGGTGGTGCGCGGCGTCGTCGTGGACGAGGCCGGCGCGCCCGTGCCCGGCGCGTCGGTGACGTTGAAGAGCCTCGGGGTCAGAGACCACGCCTCCGCGACGACGGACGCCGCGGGTCGTTTCGAGCTCGCGACGGCCGTCGCGCGCGCCTACACGCTGACGGTCTCCGCGGCAGGCTTCGGGGCGTTCGAGCGGCGTTGGAACGAAGGCGAGTTGAAGGGCGAGGAGCTGCGCGTCGTGCTCGCGCCGGCCGCCTTCGACGAGCGCGTGTCGGTGACGGCCGCGCGTACCGAGACGCGTCTGGCGGAGACGGCGGCCAGCGTCGTCGTGCTCGGCGCGGAGGAGCTTGAGACCGCCGCCGCGCTCACCGCCGACGAAGTGCTCAGACAGGTGCCGGGCTTTCAGCTCTTCCGCCGCACTTCGAGCCGCGCGGCCAACCCGACCGCGCAGGGCGTCTCTTTGCGCGGCGTCGGCGCGAGCGGCGCGAGCCGCGCGCTCGTGCTCTACGGCGGCGTGCCCTTGAACGACCCCTTCGGCGGCTGGGTCTACTGGGGTCGCGTCCCGCGCGAGGGGCTCGAACGCGCCGAGGTGCTGCGCGGCGCGTCCTCCGCGCTCTACGGCAGCGGCGCGCTCGGCGGCGTCGTGCATTTCGTCCCGCGCGGCGCGGACGACACGCAGTTGCGCTTCGAGACTTCATACGGCACGCAGCACACGCCCGACGCCTCGGTCTACCTGAGCACGCTGCGCGGCGGCTGGGGGCTCGCCGTCTCGGCGCAGACTTTCAACACGGGCGGCTACGTTCTCGTAGACCCTCGCGAGCGCGGGACGGTGGACACGCCGGCCGCGTCGCGCAACGCTTACGGCGAGCTTTACGTGAGGCGGAATTTCGCCAGCGGTCTCCTCATCTTCGCGCGCCCCTCTTACTACGGCGAGTCGCGGCGCAACGGCACGCCGCAGCAGTTCAACCGCACGCACGTCCGGCAGCTCGCGGCGGGCGCCTCGTGGGACACGACGCGCGCCGGCCTCTTCGACGTGCGCGCGCACGCCTCCACACAGGTGCTCGACCAGAGCTTCACGGCGGTCTCGGCCGACCGCGCGAGCGAGACCCTGACGCGGCTCCAGCGCGTGCCGGCGCAGGGCTCGGGGCTCTCTCTCCAGTGGGCGCGCGCGTTCGGCACGCGCCACGCGGTCGTTATGGGGGCGGAGGCGTCGGAGGCGCGCGGCGCGAGCGACGAGCTGGTCTACGTCGCCGGCCGCCCGTCCTCGTTCGTAGGCGCGGGCGGGCGCGCGCGCGCCGTCGGGTTTTACGCGCGCGACGCGGTGCGTCTGACCGACAGGCTGGTCGTCACGCCCGGCGTGCGCTTCGACCGCTGGCGCAACTTCCGCGCGCAGCAGGCGACGCGCACGCTCGCCGGCGCGTCCGCGGCCGCCGGTTTTGCGGAGCGCGCCGAAGACGCCTTCAGCCCGCAACTCGCGGCCGTCTTCAGGGCGTCGGACTCTCTCACGCTCAACGCGACGTTCGCGCGTGCGTTCCGCGCGCCGACGTTGAACGAGCTGTACCGCTCGTTCCGAGTCGGCAACGTCGTCACGCTCGCCGACGAATCCTTGAGCGCCGAGCGCCTGACGAGCGGCGAGGCCGGGCTCATCTACACCCCGACGCGCCGGGGCTTTACGGCGCGCGCCGGCATCTTCAGCGCCGACGTGACGCGACCCGTCGCCAACGTGACGCTCTCCGTGACGCCCGCGCTCATCACGCGCCAGAGGCGGAACCTCGGGCGCACGCGCACACGCGGCTTCGAGGCCGAGTTCGAGAAGCGCATAGGCCGCGGGTGGACGGCCTCGGCCGGTTACCTCTTCGCGGACGCGCGCGTCGTGAGCTTCCACGCCGACGCCGCGCTCGAAGGCCGGCGGCTGCCGCAGGTCGCGCGACACCAGCTCGGCTTTCAACTGCGCTACGTCCCGCGCGGGCGCGGCGTGACCTTCGGCCTACAGGCGCGCGCCTCGGGCGCGCAGTTCGACGACGACCAGAACCAACTGCGGCTCGGGCGTTTCTTCACGCTCGACGCCTTAATCTCGCGCCGCCTCGCGCGCGGCGTGGAAGCCTTCGCCGCCGCCGAGAATTTAACGGGACGCCGCTACGAGGTGGGCCGCACGCCCGTCCTCACGCTCGGCCCGCCCGCCTTCGTGCGCGTGGGTTTGAGGCTGCGACTGGGCGCGAGTCGGCAGGGGAAGTAGACAGTAGACAGTAGTCAGTAGTCAGTAGAAAAAACAGAGGCGGCGCGTCCGAGTCACAACCGGGCGCGCCGCCTGTCTTTCTACTGACCACTGTCTACTGTCTACCGCTCTTTCAGAGCCGTCCGGTGGCGACGAGGAGTTCGGCGTTCAGAATCGCCGCGCCGGCGGCGCCGCGGACGGTGTTGTGGCTGAGGGCGACGAAGCGGTAGTCGAGCACCTTGTCGGGGAGAATGCGGCCGACGGTGACGCTCATGCCGCGCCCGGCGTCGCGGTCGAGTTTGGGCTGCGGACGGTCGGGCTCGTCGCGGACGATGATCGGGCGCTCGGGCGCGGTGTGCAGCTTCAGCTCCTGCGGCAGAGAGGTGAAGGAGGCGAACGCCTCGCGCACCTCTTCCAGGGAAGCCGTCCGCGCGAGCTTCACGCGGACGGCGGCCATGTGGCCGTCGCTGACGTTGACGCGGTGCACCTGCGCGCTCACCTTGAACGGCGCGTGACGGATGCGGCCGCCTTCGTGCCGGCCGAGAATCTTGAGCGTCTCGGTCTCGATCTTCTCCTCCTCGCCGCCGATGTACGGTAGCACGTTGTCGGCGGCGTCGAGCGAGGCGACGCCCGGGTAGCCCGCGCCCGAGAGCGCCTGCAAGGTCGTCGCCACGCACGCCTCTATCCCGAAGCGCGCGTGCAGCGGCGCGAGCGCGAGCACGAGCATGATGGTCGAGCAGTTCGGGTTGGTGACAACCATCCCGCGCTCGTACCCGCGCGAAACTTTCTGAGAGTCGAGCTGCGCGAGGTGCTCGTGGTTGACCTCGGGGATGAGCAGCGGAACGTCCTCGTCCATGCGGAGCGCCGAGGAGTTGCTGATGACGGCGTAGCCCGCGCGCGCGAACGACTCCTCGGTCTCGCGCGCGATGTCGCCCGGCAGGCTTGAGAAGACCAGCTCGCAGTCGAGCGGCGGCTCGGGCGCGCCGACCTTCAGGCCGCGCACCGACTCGGGCATCTCGCCCGGCAGACGCCACGAGCAAGCCTCCGCGTACGTCTTACCGCGCGAGCGGTCTGAGGCCGCCAGCGCCGACACCTCGAACTGCGGGTGGTTCTCCAACAGCTGTACGAAACGCTGCCCGACCGTCCCCGTCGCGCCCAGAATCCCGACCCGATACTTCTTGTCCATAACGACTCCAAACCCGTGATTAGTGATGAGGGATAAGTGATAAGTTAAAACAGTTGTCCTGTCTTGTCACTCATCACTCGTCACTTCCGAAGCGCCTGCTTCATCCGGCGCACGCCCTCTTCGATGACGGCGAGGTCGGCGCAGAAGGAGACGCGGAGGTAGCCTTCGCCCTCGGGGCCGAACGCGGAGCCGGGGACGGTGATGACGCCGTGTTCGAGCAGCAGCTCGGCCACCGCCATCGAGTCGCCGTGCGCCGACACGTCGACCATCGTGTAGAAGGCGCCCTCGGGCTCGACGGCGCGCAAGTTTAGTTCGGCCGAGAGGAGGCCGAGCAGGTGGTCGCGCCTTTCGCGGAAGGTCTCGCGGGCGGCCTCGCGCACCGCCTCCGCCTCGTCCGTCCACGCGGCGAGCGCGGCCTTCTGCGAGACGGTCGAGGCGCACGTCGTCGTGTAGCCGTGCAGGACGAGAGCGCTCCTCAGCACGTCGGCGTCGCCGCAGAGCCAGCCCAGACGCCAGCCCGTCATGCTCATGGACTTCGACAGCCCGCCGAGGACGACCGCGCGCTTTGTCCTGAACTCCGAGATTGACGACGGCCGCGCGCCGCCGAAGTAGAGGTCGCGGTAAATCTCGTCGCTGATGACGTAGACGCCCGCGCCTTCGAGCGCGCCAGCCATCTCGGCCAGCTCCGCGCGCGCGAGCACGCGCCCCGTCGGGTTCGACGGGCTGATGCAGACGACGACCTTCGTGCGCGGCGTGAGCCGGCGGCGGAAGTCTTCGAGGTCGAAGGCGAAATCTTTCGCCGCGGGCAGCCTGTAAAACTTGGGCACGCCGCCCGCCATCCTCACGATGGTCGGGTATGCGACGAAGCCCGGGTCGGGTATGAGCACCTCGTCGCCCTCGTCCACCAGAGTCATCAGCGCGAGGTAGAGCGCCTCCTGCGAGCCGGCGGTGACGACGACCTGTTCGGGCGTGAGGCCGAGGTGCGAGTAGTCGGAGGCGACGCGCTCGCGCAGGGCGGGGAGTCCGGCGTGCGAGGTGTAGCCGTTCTGCTCCTGCGTGACGACGCGCGCGGCCTCGCGGCGTATCACGTCGGGCGTCGGCAGGTCGGGCTCGCCAAGACCGAGGTTGATGCTCCCCGGGCGCGCGCGGTCGAAGACCTGACGGATGACGCTCTTCTGTATGCCGCGCAGGCGGCGCGCGGGCTCGAATTCGCTCAACGCAGGTAGTCCTCCAACTGAACCGCGCGGTCGGTCTTCTCGTCGCGGTACTTGACGATGACGGGCGCGTAGAGCGACAGCCCCCACTCGCGCCCGCGCTCGGTCGTCACCGCGCGCGAGCCCGGCACGACGACCGCGCCGGCCGGAATCTCAAGCGGCGACTCCTCCGTGCGCCGGTAGACCTCTCCGCGCACGAGGTCGTAGACGGGCGTCGCGCCGGTCAGAATCGTCCCCGGCGCGAGCACCGCGCCCGCGCGCACGATTGTCCCCTCGTAGACGCCGCAGTTGCCGCCGACCAGCACGTCGTCCTCGATGCAGACGGGCACCGCCCCGACCGGCTCCAACACGCCGCCCACCTGCGCCGCCGCCGAGAGGTGTACGCGCCGGCCGATCTGCGCGCACGAGCCGACGAGCGCGTGGCTGTCGATCA
>DASWNR010000435.1:0-6363 GCA_036399155.1 Pyrinomonadaceae bacterium | reverse complement strand
GATCTTACGCGGCCGAGCGGCTCTCGACCTTCGGCGCCCTGAGCCGCGTGAGGCGCGGGGTTGCCGGCGTCGGCAACGTCGCGGTGACGAGGCCGCGCGTGGCGGCGCCTTCGGCCGGCGACGTGTCCGAGCGTCTGCTCGACCGCCTCGACCCGGCGAGCCAGCTCGCGCGGCTGTCGAGCTTCCTGATGCGGACGCGGCGTCTGGCGGCGCTCCGTGGGCGCTGGATGTACTTCTACACGTCCCTGCGCGGCGGCGGGCGCGGGCTCGTCGGCGTCAACATCGACTCGGGGCGCGCCGCGCGCGAGGTGCGGCTCGGCGACCCGGACGAGCGCTTCATCAGCGACGAGGGCGCCGGCCTGCTCTACGTCTCGAAGGGCGAGCGCCTCGTCGCCTACCGCCTCAACTAAGATATGGGAGCCGGCATGAGAGCCCTGCTGCTTCTGACCTTCCTGCTGACGTGTTCGGCCGTCGCCTTCGGCCAGACGGCCACACGGCCGAGCTTCGAGGAGATGGCGCGGCAGTACGACTACGACGCGAAGGCGCCGCTCGACGTACGCGAGGTCGGGCGAGACCACAGGGACGGCGCGACCGTCATCGACTTCACCTACGCCGGCGCGCGCGGCGGACGCGTCCCCGCATACCTGGTCGAGCCGCAGAGCGGGCGCGGGCCGTTCGCCGCCGTCCTCTACGGCCACTGGATGATGCCCGGCTCGCCGCTTAAGAACCGCCGCGAGTTCCTTGAAGAGGCACTGGTGTTGGCGCGCGCCGGCGCGGTCTCGCTCCTCATCGACGCACCGTACAACCGCCCCGGCTTCGCGCCCGAGACGGACGAGATGCGCGAGGCCGCCCAGTCGTCCGAAGCGTCGCGCCAACAGGTCGTAGACTTCCGGCGCGGCCTCGACCTCCTTCTGGCGCGCGGCCGCGTAGACCCCAAACGCGTCGCCTACGTCGGCCACAGCTTCGACGCGCACGTCGGCGCCATCCTCGCGGGCGTCGAGAAGCGCATCGGCTCGTTCGTCCTGATGGCCGGGCTCTACGCCGACGAGGAGTTCGTCTTCGACCCGGAGAACAAGGACATGGTGGCGCTGCGCGGGCGCGTCGGCGAAGAGGCCGTGCGCGCCTACTTCCGCGACTACGCCTGGGACGACCCCGTCCACTACATCGGCCGCAGCTCGCCGGCGGCCGTCTTCCTACAGTACGGGCGGCTGGACAAGCCCATCACCGAGAGGATGGCGCGCCGCTCCTTCGAGCTGTTCGGCGAGCCTAAGAAGATAGGATTCTACGACGCCGGGCACGCGCTCGACGCCGCCGCGCGCCGCGAGCGCGTCGAGTGGCTGGCGCAAAGGCTCTCGCTCCGCCGCCCCGACCTCAGAGCGCTCGCGCGCATCCCCGAGCTGAAGTGAAGGTCGAAGCCGGTCGAGCCGGCCGCGCGGCGTTCGGGCGACGTATATGGCGCGTTTTTGAAAACACGCGGACGGAAAAAAATTATTATTGACTTATGCGCGTGTTGGGCTTATTCTCCCGCCTGCCCTGAAACCCAAAACAACCCCTCGCCCTTTTGGCTTTGCCCCGCGAGTGCTCTTGGCCTGATGTCCTCTCGAATCTCAGAGTTCCGCTTAGCTCTTTTACACTGACGCAAAACGACTTCGCGTTTGCCTCATCGCGATGCACACCCTTCGGCCGCCGACTGACGACCCGGGGCTTGACCCTTTGTCTGACGCATCCCGGTTCAAACTCGAAGACTTACAACCCCGAGCAACCGAACGAAGAAGCCCCGCCGCTATCGGCAAATAGCGGCAGGGCCCGAGACAATGTAACTGCCGCCGCACACTTCGCGCCGGAGATACATCGCCCGCAGCAAGTATCCTAGCGCAAAGTGCGGCGTCGGCTCAAATTCCGTCACAGGAGAGTCATGCACGTCACGCACATCCGGACGCCGCCTTACCGCGCGCCTCGCCGCACGCACGCCTCAAACTCCGACACACGCCCGAGACGCGCGCCGCTCACGCGCCTCCGCCCGCTCGTAACGCACGCCGCCGCGGCCCCGCGCCGCGAACTCGCGTTTACTAAATCTCACTAAACGGGTGTGACCCGCGCCGACGCCTCGACGGCCGGCGGCGCGGGCGGAGGTCAAGCCGATGCCCAGGACACTTCTGGCCGTAGGCCCCTGGCGCGAGTGCGGGAAGCTCGTCGCCTCCGCGATGGCGAACCGCTGGAGCGTGCTCTACACGCTGCTCTTCGAGGACATCCCCGAGGCGCTCAGCCTGACGCGCGTCGATCTGATTCTTCTCTCGGGCTGCTCGACGCGGCTCGGCTGGGAGCGCCACGCGCGCGGCGCGTGGGAGATTTGCGGCGACACGCCGGTCGTCGCGCTCGGCGCGGGGACGGGGCAGGACGCGCTGGTGAGCGCGCTGGTCGGCGGCTCGCTCCCGGCCGGCGAAGTCTCGGAGGGCGAGCGAGCGCCCGCGGAGGCGGGCGGTGAGTTTAGCTGCTCGGAGGTCTCGCCGACCCTGAGACTCTACGAGCCGAAGTCGGCGGGGGCCGGCCCCGGCATCCATCGCGCGCTTGAGCTGATAGAGGAGCGCTACAGCGAGTCCATCACGCTCGACGACGCGGCGCGCGTCGCCGGCTACAGCCGTTGCCACTTCAGCAAGGTCTTCCGCGAGCGGCTCGGCGTCTGCTTCGTCAGCTACCTCGGGCGCGTGCGCCTGCGCCGCGCGGCCGAGCTTCTGGCGCGCACCGAGATGCCCGTCACGCGCGTCGCGCTCGAAGTCGGCTTCAACGACCTCTCGCACTTCGAGCGCGTCTTCCGCACGGCCTACCGGCGCTCGCCGACGAAGTACCGCGGCGAATCGAAAAAATTGCCGCACGGCGAAAAATATACGCCAAGTTTTTCCCTGCCGGCCGTGACATCATAGCCCCGTCCCGACCACGCAGGCACAGGACGCAGACTCAAACGGGGTCGGAAGCGGCCCCGCCAAACGGCGCAACCCGCCACGACGACCCTTCCGCCCCACGCCGGCGGCGCGTGCGCATTCCCGTAGTGTTCAAGCTCGCTCGACAGGCATCGGCACGAGGCCGGCCGGAGTGTCCATCTTGAGCCGCAAGCCCCCCACCCGGAAGAGAGCCGCCGCCCGCGCCGGGGCTTTCACCGACCGGCTCGATGTCGCTCCGATGACGACGGGCGGGATGATTTTCGGCGGCGAGGCCGGCCACAGAATCTACCGCGCCATCTTCCGGCGCCTGCGCGCGCTCCCGCGGGAGGGCGCGCTGCTCGTTGACCTCAGCCGCGTCAGACAGGCCAGCAACCAGGCGCTCAAGGAGGCGCTCTCGGTCGTTGACGTGCTGCGGACGGCGAAGTTCGAGGAGCGGTTTCTGGTCTTCCTCGTGGACACGCGGAACCGCGACCTCGTCGAGGCCATCGAGATGGTCGCGCGGCTCGGCCGCGACGTAATCCCGGTGATTGACAGGGGCGGCGCGCGCCACAACTTCGGCAAGCTGACCGCCGCCGAGCGCGACACGCTCAAGGCCGTCGAGCGCTCCGGCGGGCTGACTTCGCGCGAGCTGCGCGAGCGGCTGGGCTTGCTGCCGAGCGCGGCGAGCAACCGCCTGCGCCGGCTCCACCACCTGCGGCTCATACGCCGCGACGAGCGCGCCGTCTCGGTGAGCGGCGGCCGCGAGTTCGTCTACAGGCCGCTGGTGCCGCCCCGGCCGGCGGCGCGCGCCGGGCGCAAAGTCTGAAAGATTTCGAGAGTGGTTTTGGGGGAGCGACTTGGCAGAATTTCACGCCATCCAGGTGACCTGCGACGCCGTCATGCGGCTCTTGCAGGAGTCCTACCGCCCGGACCTGATCGAGCCGGCGACGAGCCTCCAGTTCGAGGTCTACGCGACGGCGGACTTCAAGGATCACATGGCGCAGGGCGTGAGCCTCTTCCTCTACCGCGTCCACGTCAACTCGACGCAGCGCTCGCCGCTCGTCAAGGACCCGGCGGGCAACATGCGCCGCCAACTGTTGCCGCTCGACCTGCACTTCTTCGTCACGGTCTGGGCCCCGAAGGCTTCGCTACAGCACGCGATACTCGGCTGGGCCATGCGGCTTTTGGAGGACAACCCCGTCCTCTCGTCGTCGCTTTTGAACGGCGTGCGCGAGGACACGTTCCGCGGCGACGAGACGGTCGAGGTGGTCTTGGGCCAACTCACCAACGAGGAGCTGATGCGCATCTGGGACGACCTCGGCACCGAGTACCAGCTCTCCGTCCCGTACGTCGCGCGGGTCGTCCGCATCGAGTCGCTCTACGAATTGTCGGAGGGCGAGCCTGTCACGACGCGCCAGTTCGAGTACGGCGCGCTGAAGGGGGCTTAAAGGGTTTGAGGTTGACGTTCCAGCCTTTGGAGACGCTCGCGCGGACGGTGCCGCTCGGGCTGCGCTGCGTGGACATCGCGACGCGCTCGCAGGTCTCCTCGGGGCTGTCTGTGACGGCGCTGCCGACCGACCGCCTCGCGCGCCCGACGCCGGCCTACCTGACGCGCTCGGGCGTCTACGCGCTGCGCGACCTGCCGGGGCTGCGCGAGTTCGAGTTCGGCGACGACCCGGGCGCAGAGACGAGCCCGCCCGCGTCGCCCGCGGGGCGCGAGTTCGCCGTCTTCGTCGAGGACGCGCGGGGCGGCTACCTCCCTTACGCGATGCGCCTGACGCTGCCGCGCGCGCGCCTGCTGACGACCTTCCTCTTCCCCGCGCCCGCGCGGCCGCGTTCGAGCGGGATGACGACCATCCGCGGCGGCGTGCGCGACGCGACGCGGCTCGCCCCCGACGGCTCGCCGCGGCCCGCGCGCTTCGCGAGGGTCGAGGCGCAGTACGAGGTGACGAGCCCGCCGACCGTCTACGTCGGGATGGCCGACTGGCGCGGCGAGTTCGCGCTCTTCCTGCCCGAGCCGAACCCTTTGAAGCCGCCGGCCGGCGTCAACATCACCTCGCCGAACACCTCGGGGCGGCAGACCATCTCGGAGCTGCGCTGGCCCGTCACGCTCCGCTTCTTCTACGAGCCGCAGGGGCAGCAGTTCATCACCACGGACGAGCGCGGGAGGGTCGAAGTCCTGACGGGGCAGACCGAGGGCGTGACCGACAGGTCGCCCGAGGCCGCGCCCGCGCGCTACTTCCCCGTCCTCCCGTCGCTTCTGAACCAGTCCGCCGCCGAGGTCTTCGCGGTCGCGGGCGCTTCGGGGCCGCCCGGCGCGGCGCTGGAGGCGGAAATCGAATTCGGCAAAGACCTGGTGGCGCGCACCGGCGGGGCCTCTGACTCCGGCGTGTGGCTCGTCCCGCCAAGCGTCGTCTCGCCTTAAAAACCGAAAGAGAGGTCTTCTCATGCCAGAGTATCTTGCGCCAGGTGTGTACGTGGAAGAGGTCAGCTACCGCGCCAAGTCCATCGAGGGCGTCAGCACGACCGTCACCGGCTTCATCGGGCCGACGCGCTACGGCCCCGTCGGCGGCGAGCCCGAGCTGCTGACCAGCTTCGCCGACTTCGAGCGCATCTACGGCGGCATCGACTCGCTCGTCTTCAGCGGCGACGGCGATGACGAGACGCAGCACAACTTCATGGCGCACGGCGTGCGCGCCTTCTTCGACAACGGCGGGACGAAGCTCTACGTCTCGCGCGTCTACGAGTACGACACGGACGACACCGACCCCGACCCCGACCTCGGCAAGGCTTTCGGGACGGGCTCGCCGCCGCTCGTCTTCGCGCGCTTCCCCGGCTCGGGCGGCAACATGCGCATCACCTTCACGGTCAAGGTCGGGCCGAACGTCCTGACGGCCGACACGGGCGGCAACACGATCGTCTCGGGGCTCACCAACCACGACCTCGTCTTCATCAACCAGGTGCCGACGGGCTCGCCCCCGACGGGGCCGACCGCCGACCCCGTCGCCGAGGGCTTCTACGACGTGACGAAGGACGACGACGGCGTCGTCACCTTCGACAACGCCGGGACGACCGGCACCGTCGGGCTCGACCGCTTCGACGCGCGAGAGAACTACTCGGTGCACCTCGTCACGGTCATCGTCAGCGTGCGCCGCCCCGGCCGCTTCAGCTCCGACGAGCTGATCGGCGAGTTCTCGTTCGGCCCCGGGAGCCGCAACTCGCTCTCGAACTACTTCCAGGACGAGCCCGAGTCGCGCAACCGTTACCTGCACGTCCCGTTCGCCATCCGGCTCGGGAGCATCGCGACCGGCTCCGCGCTGGCCGAGGCGCTTCTGGGCGGCACGATGGCCGACGTGCTCGTCCGACAGGTCGCCGGCCCGGATGAGCGCGAGGCGTTCAGCCCGCCGCGCAACGAGCGGCCGTCGCCCTCCGAGCTGACCGTGGT
>DASWNR010000434.1:0-17200 GCA_036399155.1 Pyrinomonadaceae bacterium | reverse complement strand
CCGGCGGGCGAGGAGTCGAGCGCGGAGGCCCCGGCGAGCGCCGAGGCGTCGGCCGCGTTCTGCAACTCGGCCTTGACGACGTAGAAGTGGCTGAGGTCAACGCACAGCCCCGCGGCGAGGATGAGCGCCAGCATCCCGAGCGCGCTCACCGCGAGGACGGAGCCGCGCTCCCCCTTCTTCCCGGACTTTGAACGCCTCATCTTCCCCTCCCCCTCTCGGAAATCGAACCGTCTTCGCCGCGAGCGCGGGCCGGTGTGCCCGCGCCCGCGGCGGCGGGTGCGTGACTACTGCTGCTGCTTCTTCGAGACTTCGACCGCGGCGGCGGTCGCAGCTTTGGCGTCGTCGGCCTTCTTCCCGGGCTGCGCCTCGGGCTGCGCGACGGCGGGCGCCGCCGTCTTCGAGGTCGTCTTGTCGCCGGTCGAGAAGCCGTGGTCGCCCTGGATGCCCTCGCCCTTCGGCTCGATGCCGAGCGGCGAGCCGTTCTTGAGGCCGTCCACGCCGCGGAACTCGGGCAGCTCGTCGCGGTTGACGGGCTTCACCAGATTCGCCGTGACGATGAACATCAGCTCGGTCTCCTGCTTCTGGAACGACTTCGAGCTGAAGAGCGCGCCGAGGACGGGGATGTCGCCGATGACGGGTATCTTCGAGATGGAGCGCTGCTCGTTGTTGTCGAGCAGCCCGGCGAGCGCGAACGACTGGCCGTCGCGCAGCTCGACGCCGGTCTTGGCGCGGCGCGTCTTGAGCGCAGGGATGAGGAAGCCGTCGAACTTGACGCCGTTGGCGTAGTCGATGGTCGAGACCTCGGGCTCAAGCTCAAGCCGGATGTGATCCTCGTCGATGATGGTCGGCTTGAAGTTGAGGCGGACGCCGTACTCCTTGAACAGGATCGTGACCATCGCGCGGTCGCCCGTGTTCTGGACGACGGGGACGGGGTACTCGCCGCCGGCGAGGAAGCTCGCCTGCTGGCCGTCCATCGCGATCAGGTTCGGCTCGGCCAGGGAACGGATCGCGCCCTGCGTCTTGAGCGCCCTCAGGAAGTTGAAGGTGTTGCCGCCCATCACGAAGAGGTTGAGCGCGCTGCCGACGGTCGTCCCGAAGATGCTGCCGCCGTCCACCTTGTTCATCGTCCAGGGGCCGCCGCCCGCGCCGATGACGCCGCCGACGCCGGGGCTCGACTCGTAGGCGAAGGTCGCGCCCAGCTCGCGCATGCGGGTGCGGCTGACCTCGGCCACCTGCACCTGCAACTGCACCTGCGCCATGCCCTTCGTGGGCGACTGGAGCATGTTGACGACGTTAAAGCCGGCGGCCTTGACGACCGCCTCGACCTGCCCGACCGTCGTGTTCTGCTTGACGTTGCCCGAGATGACGACCGAGCCGTTGGCCTGGCTCAGGCGGATGTCGTCGTCGGGGAACAGCAGCTTGATCTGCGAGTCGATGAGCGAGAGGTTCGAGCGGACGAACACGTCGAAGACGATGAAGGCGCCGCCCTTCTGCTCCCACGCGATGAAGTTGACCTGCCCGAACGCCTTGCCGTTGACGACGGCCTGGTCGGGCGCGACCAGCACGGCGTCGGCGACCTCCGGGTTCGAGACCGAGAAGCGCCCGATGGGCCGGTCGAAGTTGATGACGCGCGACTGGCCGACGAGCACGTTGATCTGGACGGGCTCGGTCGAAGCCTTCTCGAACGAGGCCGGGACGAAGTTCTGCTGCGGCGCCTGCGCCCGCGCGCCGGCCGCGCCCACCGAGAGCACGCCGACGAGCGCAAAGATTTTCGCGACCAGGGAACGTTTCTGCATGACGGTTTTGACTCCTTTGGCTGAAGTGATGAGTGATGCGCTGCGGGTCATCATTCGCCACTAGGGAAATTCGACGGTGCTCTTCTTCGTGCCCTGAATCATCTCGACGTTCGGGCGCGGCGGCGGCGGGGGTTGCGGCTTGGGGGCCTCCGCGGCGGCGGGCGCGGCCTGCGGCGCGCGCTGCTGCGGGCGCGACGCGCGGCGGAACACCTGACCCGACGACGCGGGCGGCGGAGGCTGTGTCTTCTGCTCGCTCTTGAGGGAGCCGGGCTCGGGCGCGGGCATCGCGCGCTCGCCGGTCAGCAGGCTCTTCTTGTCGACGCCCTGCGTCTGCTCGTCGTCCTGGTCGATGCCGTTGCGCAGCACGAGCCGGAGCTTGCCCTCGGTCGAGGCGAGCGCCAGCTTCTCGGCCTGGTCGGGCGTGACCTGGAGCGTGACGGCCTTGACGGCGTCGGCCTCGCGCTCGTCCTTCGGCTTGTCGAGGTTCTGACCCGAGGCGAGCACCTTGACGTTCTGGAGGACGATCTTCGAGATGGGGTTCCCCGAGGCGAAGTTCCCGGCCGGCTCGATGACGGTCAGCACGTCGACCATCGTCCCCGGCTGGAGGAAGCCCGCGACGCCGATCACGTCGTCCACCTTGACGGTCATCGCGCGGTAGCCCGCCGGGATGACGGCCGAGAGGCCGCCGGCCGAGCCCTCTGGCGCGAGCTTGAAGTCGGTGACGGGCTCGCGCGCCGCGACGTTGGTGACCGTGACGCGGCCGACCAGCTTGTCGGCGTTGTCGAAGGTGCCTTCGGGGATGGCGTTCGAGGGGAACTGCACCGTCGAGAGCTGCTCGGCCGCGACCTTTGTGCCGAGGGGGATGTCCACCTTCGCCACCACGACGTTGTTCATGTTCCGCGAGCTGGCCTGCGCGTCCGACAGGTAGCGGCTGACGGAGACGGCCGCCAGCAGCCCGAAGACCGCGGCGCTTCCCAGCACGAAGAGGAGACGTTTGTTACGCATGTCCGGTTTTCTCCAGTCGAGTTTCTGACTTACAAGCGGCCGACGCCCCGGCCCTTTCAGGCGCGGAAGACGAAGAGCGAGATGATGCTGCCGAAAGTGATGGCCACGCCGTAGGGCAGCGTGTGCCGGCGGTCGGCCGGCACGTCGAAGCGCGGCATCTGCCAGCCCGGCAGGAGCCCGACGAAAATCTGAAGGACGCGCGTCAGCGTCGTCAGCGCCGTCCCGTTGCGCACGATGGTGTAGACGGCGAGCACGCCCCCCGTCAGCAGGACGACGAAGAACGTCTCGGGCACCATCCCCGTGCCTAGAACAGAGCCGACCGCCGCGAACAGCTTCACGTCGCCCGCGCCCATCGCGCCGAAGACGTGGAGGACGAACATCAGCCCGAATGCCATCAGGCACCCGCCCGCGCTCGCCCAGAGTCCGTTGAGCCCGGCCGCCATGAAGTTGATGATGAGTCCGCTGACGAGCGTGGCGAGCACGAAGAGGTTCGGGATGCGCCGGTAGCGCACGTCGAAATAGGTGATGATGGCCGTCAGGGGTAACAGCAGGACAAGCGCCGCGATGGTCGTCGTGTCGAACATGACCTTATGAAGTAGAAGGCGGAAGGGGTGGAGGTTTAAAACCTGAGACCTGGCGCGGCGCCGCGCCCGCCTCGTCGGGCAGGCGCGGCGCTTCCGGCGCGAGGCGTTACGGGGTCGTTACGATCTTCCCCGACAGGGTTTCGATGGCGGCCTTGATGTTGCCGCCGAGGAGCTGGAAGGCCCCGACGGTCGCGAGCGCGACGAGCGCCGCCGCGACGGCGTACTCGGAAAGCTCCAGGCCGGACTCGTCTCTCAGGAATCTCTTGATCATCACTAGCACCTCGGGTTGTGTCTTCGGGACAGTTGTGGGGGTGGGCGGCGCGCGCCGTCGGGCGCTCCTGGGTCAGGCTTAGGGCGCGCGCCGCCCGAGGGAACGCTCAGGTTACGGGGCGGTCGGGATCTTGCCCGACAGGCTCGTGATGGCGTTCTTGATGGTGGTGCCGAGGCCGGAGAAGGCCGTGACCGTGGCGAGCGCGATGAGCGCGGCGGCGACGGCGTACTCGGAAAGCTCCAGGCCGGTCTCGTCGCGGAAGAATTTCTTCAACATTACTTGTTTGCTCCTTTTGAGTTGGGTGTTCGAGTCGAGGGTTTCAGTCCCGTGCCAGACGCGCGAGGCGGCCGCCGGACTTTTGGGTCGAGGCGGCCCTCAGAGGCCGCGTAGATCGAGGAGGGCATGGCGGCCGGCTTCGCCCCGACGCGACGCGACGAGCAGTTCATGCCCCTCCCGCCCGTCCGCGCCGTTGCGCGCGAAGCCCTTCAGACCGCCGAAGAGCGTCCAGACCAGAGCCAGCCCGACCGCGAGGAGGAACGCACCGCCCCCATTCGCCCCCGCGACGGCCCGCGCCCCCACGAGCACGGCCGCGGCGACGAACGGCAGGACGAGCGCCCCACCCGCGATCAGAACCAGCGTCTTTGTCAGGACTGTCTTCATTCAACCTCTCCTCTAAGCATCACGGCCGTTTGGCAGTGCCACCAGCCTTGCAGCCGCTTCAGCTTCAGACACGACTCCCCTTTTCAACACACGTGCCACGACCCTTTTCCCCGGAAATCCAATCAAAACGCCGCCCGCGCACACTCCGACCCTTCGGCTTGTAAACCGGCGGCGACAGACTTTTTCGCCCGCGCGGGCGCGCGCCGCCCCGCCCCGCGCGCCAACAAACATGCGCGCAACGACTTAGGGGCTTGTCGCCGGCGGTTGACAGCGGGCGTACCCCCGCGCCTACTCCCGGCGACGCGGAGCGACAGGCTGTGTTCTGTTGGTTTGAGACGCGGAGCGAGGACTTAGGAGCGAGGTCTGAAGGGAACTTAGGGGAAGAACTTGGAGAGTGGGCTCGGAGGACTTAGAGATATTTGAGGGAGAGTGAGGCGATGGCGGCGCAACTGACGGCCGCGCCCGCGACGGTGAACGTCCACTCGACGAGCGCGCTGCGCCGTTCGAGGAGCGCGCGGAGCATGACCATGCCGCACTTCCAGCCGTCCTGCTGGTAGAGCGGCAGAAGGTTCGACGCGGCCAGAAGGTAGTTCATCAGGCTGAACCACGTCCCCTGCGTCAGGAGCGCCGCCGCGATGTTCACGAGCACGCCCGCCAGCAGCACGAAGACCTGCTGCCCGAGCGGACGGCTCTGCAACTCGCGCATGTCCAGACGCACGTACGCCCCGACGGGCAGCAGGTGTAGCTTGAACGTGAAGCCGGGCGCCTTCGTCTCGAACAGCTTCGGCCCCCACCCGAGCCCCAGCTCCGGCGCGGGCACGCCGCAGACGCGCGCGGCCGCGAGGTGCCCCAGCTCGTGTATGAGCATGGTCAGCGCGAAGAGAAGGACGTAGACGATGAGCATGTGGGGGCCGTCCGCTGGCTGGGGTTAGGAGAGCGTGAGTGGGTTGTCGGTCGGAGTCGGCGCGGCGCGCGCCGGCGGGCTTCAAACCCTGTCGGCGCGAAGCTGTAGGCCGTGCTCCTGCTCGTCCTGTAGGAAGTCGCCGACGTTGATCGTCAGACGCTTCAGCTTCTTGTAGAGCGTCTGGCGCGAGCCGAGCCCCAGCACCTGCGCCGCGCGCGCGACGTTGTAGTCGTTGCGCCTGAGCGTCTCGGTGATGACGCGCCGCTCGTAGTCTTCGAGCATGTTCTCCAGGTGCGCGGGCACCTGCCCGGCGGCGGCCGGAGCTTCCTCGGCCTGCCGGTCGGCGGGGCGCACGCGCGCGCTGATGTTCTCCGCGCCGATGTAACAGCCCTCGTCCGTGTAGAGCACCAGCCGCTCAATCTCCGCGGCCAGCTCGCGCACGTTGCCGGGCCACGCGTAACTCTGGAGCACCGCGATGGCCTCGGCCGT
Organism: Pyrinomonadaceae bacterium; assembly: GCA_036399155.1. GTDB lineage: Bacteria > Acidobacteriota > Blastocatellia > Pyrinomonadales > Pyrinomonadaceae > QHXN01. The sequence continues at coordinate 11,491 of DASWNR010000434.1, read as the reverse complement.
GATGCCGGCCACCGCGCGCTCGTTGCGGCGCGCGTAGTGCGAGAGGAAGTGCGAGATGAGCGCCGCGATGTCGTCCGGCCTCTCGCGCAGCGGCGGCACGTGCACCGCCAGCGCCGCGACGCGGTAGTAGAGGTCTTCGCGGAACGTCCCGTCCTGCGCCGCCCCGTACAAATCCTTGTGCGTCGCCGCCAGCACCCTCACGTTCACCTTGCGCGGCGCGCGCTCGCCGAGCACGTGCACCTCGCCCTCCTGTAGAAAGCGCAGCAGCTTCGGCTGTAACGCCAGCGGCAGGTCGCCTATCTCGTCGAGGAAGAGCGTGCCGCCCTCGGCCGCGCGGACGAGCCCGTCGTGGTCGGCGTGCGCGCCCGTAAACGCGCCCTTGCGGTGGCCGAACAGGAGACTCTCGATGAGGTCTGCGGGCGCGGCCGTGCAGTTGAAGGGGATGAAGGGGGCCTGCGCGCGCCGGCTCAGCCGGTGGACGGCGCGCGCGACAAGCTCCTTCCCCGTGCCGGACTCGCCCGTGATGAGCACGCTCGAATCCGAGTCCTTGATGCGCTCGACCGAGTTCGCCAGCGAGTTCATCACGCGGCTAGTGAAGATCATCCCCGGCAGGGAGGCCGCCGCCACCTCCGCCGGCTTCAGAGCCTTCACGGGCTGGTGCAGCTCCTCGCGCAGACGCGCGTGCGAGTGCGCGAGCCGCGCCACGTCCGACAGAATCCTCAGCTCCGAAGCCTGAGCCTCGCTCAGCGGGCGCACGAAACGCCCGTAAATGGCCGCGCCCTCGCGCTGCCGCGTCGTGGCCGAGAGGACGAGGCAGATTTTCCTGTCCCCCACCTTCGGCTCCTGCACGGCTTCCGCCCCGCCGAGAGCCGCCTCGACGGTCGCCTCCGCGTCCGCAGTCTCCTCCGCATCGAGCCCTTCGACCCACTTCAGGCGCGAAGTCTCGCCGCACTTCTGCGAAAAGGTCGCCATGCCGTAGGTGTGCGCCGCCGCATCCACCATCAGCGCGACCTTCAACATCACGTCGTAGAGCGCGTCCGAGCCCGTGCCGGCCGCGCGGCAAAGCGAGCGAACCATCGCCGCGAGAGGCAACTGGAAGGCGCCCGACCCTGAATTCATCCCCGTCCCCTTTTCAGCCTGCGGAGACAACTCTGACATAAAAGCCCCTTGTAAATATTTAAAACGCTGATTTTAACGCTTGAGGATACTTTCAGAGGAAAGGGCAAGCAACGTTTTTCGGGGAGAATAAATTCAGACTTGACCCGCTTTCAGCCCTTGAACCGGCTCAGGTCTTTGCCAGTCTATGAGTTGATGCGTCGAGTGTCAACTCCTTTAATTATTGTTTAAACATTGCGATTTCCCGACAGCCAAAACTGAACAGTTGAGGCCGGACGAATCTTTTCCACATCTGTGACGCCCGTCGGCGATTTCTATCTTGCTGGCAAAAAAGAGAATGGCTCGCTTCTGCCCACACGGCGGATTTCCGTTCGCCCCCTGTTCGCCGAAAAGTGCCCCAATGTGCTCTTACCTCAAGTAAATGTTCAACTTAGCCGTACAAACCATTGAAAACGTGCATCTTTACAGCTTCTTAAGCAAGTGCTAAATTCCGGAAACCTTGTCGCCGGCAACAGGGACGACAGGCGAAACGATACCGCACTTAACCCCTCTGCGAAGTTTTGATATCTCAAGTTAGAGACATTCTGCTCGACAAAGTAGGACTACTCTACCCGACGGTCTCTGCGCCGTTCTAAAACAGGACGGTTCTCGCGTCGCTGACCCGGTAAACGCTCGGAGGTGCTCTTAAAATTATGGCCGCGAATCTCAATTGGTCTGACTCCCGTCTCGACGCGCAGCGTCCCGTCGCCCGTGCCTTCGCGCTTCCCTCCCCCGCCACCGAAACTCTTACGGGAGTCGTCGGGGCGCGCGCGAACGCCCGCCGCAGAGATTTTTCGATCCCTTCCTGGGTCGTCTTCAGCATGATTATGCTCGCGACCTTCGCCGTCTGCGTCACGGTCACGATGCGCACGCACGCGGCGCGGGGCGCGGCCGAGCAGAAGTATGTGCAGATGGAGACGGAAGTCCAGAGCATCCGCGACAGGAACGCGTCGTTGCGGCGCGACGTGGAGCGCCTGCGCACCGACAGGAAGACGCAGGAGGCCGCCGCGCGCGCGAGTCTGAACATGGTACGCGCGAACGAAATCGTCGTCCCGCTCGATTAACTCGGCAGCTTTTTCCGCCGCGGGTGTTCGCCATCATGCTTTCCTGACGCCCGCCTGAGCCGACCCGCTCGTAAACCGCCGAAGTTCCCCTACCTGCACGGCGCGGCCGCACGCTAAAGGCGACGGCCGCGCCGCCTTTTTTGGGCGCAAACAACCGCGTGGCACTTAGTTGACACTGTTTGAGGGCGTCAACTAATATCGGATTCTTATAAGGTCATAAAAATAATTTGTTCGCGCGCCGGCTCGCGGCGCTCTCCGACGGAGCGACAGCAAAGATATGCCTGAGACGAAAGAGTTGAACTCGCCCGCCGACGCCTCGGCCGAGCGCTGGGAGCGCGAGACGCTGGAGCCGGTCTTAAGGAAGCGCCCCGAGCGGAAGAAGCGTTTCGAGACGGTCTCGCTCGACGAGGTCAACAGGCTCTACACGCCCGCGGACGCGGCCGGCGTTGACTTCGAGCGCGACACCGCCTACCCCGGCGAGTTCCCGTACACGCGCGGCATACACCCGACCGGCTACCGCGGCAAGCTCTGGACGATGCGCCAGTTCGCCGGCTTCGGCACGCCCGAGGAGACCAACGCGCGCTTCAAGTACCTGCTCGAACACGGGCAGACCGGGCTCTCGGTCGCCTACGACCTGCCGACGCTGATGGGCTACGACGCCGACTCGCCGCTCTCCGAAGGCGAGGTCGGCAAGTGCGGCGTCGCGGTCTCTTCCCTGGCAGACATGGAGGTGCTCTTCGACGGCATCCCGCTCGAAGAGGTGACGGTTTCGCAGACCATAAACGCGCCCGCGTCGGTGCTCCTGGCGATGTACCTCGTCGTCGCCGAGAAGCAGGGCGCGGACTTCCGCAAGATTTCCGGGACGCTCCAGAACGACATCCTCAAGGAGTACATCGCGCAGAAGGAGTGGATTTACCCCATCCGCCCGGCGATGAAGCTCGTCATCGACACCTTCGAGTTCTGCACGCGCCACGTCCCGAAGTACAACCCGATTTCGGTGAGCGGCTACCACATCCGCGAGGCGGGCTCGACGGCGCTTCAGGAGCTGGCGTTTACGCTGCGCGACGGCATCGAGTACGTGCAGTGGGGCGTGGACGCCGGGCTCGACGTGGACGAGTTCGTCCCGCGCATCTCGTTCTTCTTCAACGCGCACAACGACTTCTTCGAGGAGATAGCCAAGTACCGCGCCGCCCGCCGCATCTGGGCGCGCGTGATGCGTGAGCGCTTCAACGCTAGGAGCGAGCGCACGCTCCAGTTGCGCTTCCACACGCAGACGGCGGGCGTCTCGCTCACCGTACAGCAGCCTTTGAACAACATCGTCCGCGTCGCCATACAGGCGCTCGCCGGGGTGCTGGGCGGCACGCAGAGTCTGCACACGGACGCCTACGACGAGGCGCTCGCGCTCCCGACCGACCGCGCCGCGCTCATCGCCCTGCGCACGCAGCAGATCATCGCGGAGGAGACCGGCGTCCCGAACACGATCGACCCGTTGGGCGGCTCCTACTTCGTCGAGTCTTTGACGAAGAAGATGGAGGACGGCGCTTACGAGTACTTCGACAAGATCGACTCGCTCGGGGGCATGGTCGAGGCCATCGAGAAGGGCTTCCCGCAGCGCGACATACAGGAGTCGGCCTACCAGTACCAGAAGGCCGTCGAGCGCGGCGACCAGACCATCGTCGGCGTCAACAAGTATTCGATGGAGGGCGAGCAGACCGAAATCCCCACCCTCGTCATTGCCGAGGGGGTGCGCGACCGACAGGTGGAGCGGCTGGGGCTCGCCAAAGCTCGCCGCGACAACGGCGCGGTCTCCAACGCGCTCGAAAAGTTGAAGAAGTCGGCGCGCGACGGCGACAACACGATGCCCGCGACCATCGAGGCCGTGCGCGCCTACGCCACGCTCGGCGAAATCTGCGACGCGCTGCGCGACGTGTACGGCCTCTACGAGGAGCCCGCCTTCTAAGATGAGTGAAAGAAAGATTCGCGTCCTGGTCGCAAAGCCCGGGCTCGACGGCCACGACCGCGGCGCCAAAATCATCGCGCGCGCCCTGCGCGACGCCGGCATGGAGGTCATCTACACGGGCTTGCGGCAGACGCCCGAGATGATCGCGGCCGCCGCGCTACAGGAGGACGTGGACGCCGTCGGCGTCTCCATCCTCTCCGGCGCGCACAACACTCTCTGCCCGCGCATCGTCGAGCTTCTGCGAGAGCGCGGGATGGACGACTGCCTCGTCATCGTCGGCGGCATCATCCCGCAGGAGGACATCCCGCGCCTCAAGGAGCAGGGCGTCTCGGCGGTCTTCCTGCCGGGAACGTCCACCGGGGACATCGTCACTTTCCTGCGCGACAACGTCGGCCAGCGCGCATGAGCGGCGGCACGGGCGGCGACACCCGACCCGCTCCCGTCATCGTCGAAGAGCGCGGCGGCGGCGTCGCCGTCATACGCATCAACCGCCCCTCCCAGCGCAACTCACTCTCCGTCGAGACTCTTTCGAGCATCAAGACCGCGTTCGGGTCGCTCTCCGCGCGCGAAGACATCAAGGCCGTCGTCTTCACGGGCGCGGGCGACGCCTTCGCCTCGGGCGCGGACATCAACGAACTCAGGACGCTCGCGCCCGACACCGCGCGCGCCTTCGCGGAGCGCGGCCAGCGACTCTTCCAACAAATTTCCGACGCGCGTCAACTGACGGTCGCGGCCGTCAACGGCTACTGCATGGGCGGCGGGCTCGACCTCGCGCTCGCCTGCCGCGTCCGCGTCGCCTCGCACGCCGCCGTCTTCGCGCACCCGGGCGCGCGGCTCGGCATCATCACCGGCTGGGGCGGCACGCAGCGCCTCCCGCGCCTCGTCGGCCCGGCGCGCGCGCTGGAGATGTTCACGACGGCGCGGCGCGTGACGGCCGCGGAGGCGCTTGAGTTCGGGCTGGTTGACGAGGTGGCGGAGGACGCACTCGCCCGCGCGGTCGAGACTGCGGGTCGGCGAACGAGGTAGGCTGAAAGAGGCCCGACAAAATTAAGAAGGCGCCGGGGCGTGTGTCCCGGCGCCTTCCCTGTTTAGACGGCGGCGCCTTCGGTTAGAAGTCCATGCGGAGGCCGAGCTGCACGGTGAGCGGGCGGCCGACCGGCGGGCCGAAGCCGGGGCCGTAGAGGGCGTTGGGCTGCATGTAGAACGGGAGCGAGGTCGCGGCCGTGTTGCCGAGGCGGTTCGAGAACGAGAGGTTCTCTGTGTTGAAGATGTTGAAGAAGTCGGCGTAGCCCTTCAACGCCCAGCGCTCGCCGAAGCGCACCGACTTCTGTACGCGCAGGTCGATGTTGAAGAAGCGGCCGGTGCGCTCGTCCACGATGTTGCCGGCCGAGTCGGTGACGAAGCCCGTGCGCTGGCTGTTGACCTGCACCTGGCGGCAGCCGAGCGGGTTGAGGGCCAGGATGGCCGCCGAGTTGCCGCGCGCGTTGAAGACGGCGCGCGGGTCTGTGCCCTCGCAGATGCGGTCGTTGGCGACGAGGCCGTCGCCGTCGAGGTCGACGCCCGCGTTCAGCGAGTAGGGGCGTGCGCTGGCCAACTGCAAGAGGGGCGCTATCTGGAAGTCGCCCGGCAGGTCGAAGACGCCGCTGGCGACGATGCGGTGGCGCTCGTCGATGCGGGTCGGGCCGAACTCCTCGGGCTTGAACTGGTTGTCCGGCGTGGTGGCGATGCCGTTGCCGCTGTAGGACGCGAGCGGCTGCCCGCCCCACGAGCGCGAGTTCGACAGGACGTAGCTCGCCGAGAGCACCATCCGGCGCGTGCGCCGCTTGAGCGTCGTCGCCCAACTGTCGAAGAGCGAGCGGTTGGTCGTCCCGATCATGTTGATCTGCTCGATGCGCCCCGCGCCGAAGCCCGCGTCCACGAAGGCGCGGTCGAGCAGGCGCGTGTTGACGCCGCGCACGCACTGCGGCGAGGCCGAGTTCGAGCCGGGGAAGAGCGGGTCGCAGAGGTTTCGGATGCGCGGGTTGATGACCTGCACGCGCGGCTCGTGGAGCCCGATGGTGTGGACGTAGTCGCTGGAGAGCGTCGTGTTCGACCCGAGCGAAGTCTCGAACCCGAGCGAGAACTTCTGGACGTATGGCTCGGAGGCGTCGGGGTCGTTGATGCGGCCGAAGCCGCCGACCGCCAGCTCGCTGATGGAGAAGCCTTCGGGGAGCGGCGGGTTCGGGTCGATGCCGAAGCGGAAGCCGGCGAGCTGCCCCACGCCGACCTGCGTGTTGCTCCGGCTGACGATGGTCTGGAACAGCTCGCGCCCGACCTGCGAGAGCGAGAAGAGCGTCAGGTTTTGGAAGAGCTGGTCGTAGAAGATGCCGTAGCCGCCGCGGATGACGGTGCGCCCCGCGCCCGTCGGGTCCCACGCGAAGCCGACGCGCGGCTGGAACTCCGTCCAGCTCGGCGTCGTGCGCCCGAGCTTCTCCTCGTCGGCGGTGATGGCCTGTGCCAGCGGGTGGTTGAGCCGGCGCAGTATCTCGATGGTGCGGTTGTTGCGCTGGTCGATGAGGTTGCCGACGTTGGCGTCCCAGCGCAGGCCGAGGTTGAGCGTCAGGCGCGGCGTCACCTTCCAGTCGTCTTGCAGGTAGAAGGCGATCTGGTCGAGCTGCTGGTTGTGCGTGGCCTCGCCGTCCGAGAAGGTGATCTGGCGCACCGCGCCGGGCGTGGTGAAGCCCTGCGGGTAGAGGCCGTTGGTGTTGTTGCGGATGGTGAGGGGGTCGTCGAACCACGTGAACTGGTAGCCCTGCGCCCCGAAGAAGAAGAAGCCGCCGAAGCGCGTGTTGATGTAGTTGACGCCCATCTTCAGGCCGTGGTTGCCGGCGAGCCACGTGAAGTCGTTACGCAGTTGGAACTTGCGCTCCTCGGTCGCCTGCGGCACGTTCGGGTTCCTGCCGGTCGTCACCGACGGGAAGATCATGTTGGGGCGGTCGGTGACGCCGAGGATGGAGTTGGAGAAGTTCTGGTAGTGGAAGACGAACTGGTTGACCTTCGTCGGGCTCACCGTCCAGGTGTGGTTGGTGACGAAGCTGTGCGCCTTGTTGTTGGTGACGTTGCCGTTCGTCAGGTCGGCGTTCGCCGGGACGGGTATCTGGTCGTTCGGCGAGCTGTTCTTCTGTAACGAGTAGCGGAAGAAGAGCGTCTGGTCGGCGTCGATTTTGTAGTCGATCTTGGCCGTCAGCAGGTGGTCGTCGTAGGGCGTCGGGATGGACGCGTTGGGGGCCGCGTCGGGGATGGCCTCAAGCTGCGCCAGCGCGTTGGGCGGCACGAGGTTGAAGGAGCGCTCGCGGAAGCGCTCGTAGGAGCCGAAGAAGAAGAGCTTCTCCCTGCGGATGGGGCCGCCGAGCGAGCCGCCGAACTCCTGGCGCTGGAACTCGGGCTTCTGGTTGCCGGCGGCCTGCTGCTTCTCGAAGAAGTCGGGCTTGCGCAGCGCGTCGTCGCGGAACTGCCCGAAGAGCGAGCCGTGGAACTCGTTCGACCCGGACTTCGAGATGACGTTGACGATGCCGCCGACCGAGCGGCCCGACTCGGCCGTCCAGCGGTGCTGCAAGACCTGGAACTCCTGTATCGACTCGTAGGCGAAGTTCTGGAGGAGGCCGCCGACGACGTTGTCCTTGTTGTCGCCGCCGTCCACGTTCACGTCGATCTGCCGGCCGTCGCCGCCGCTGAAGGCGACGCTGCCGATGCGCGTCTTGGTCGGGTCGAAGTTGCCGACGGGGCGAGCCTCCGGCGCGATGACCGAGAGGTTCGAGAAGGTGCGGTTCAGGAGCGGGAGCGTCTGCACCTGCAAGGGGGTGACCACGTCGGAGAGGTCGGAGCGCGTGGTCTCGACGAGGATGCCGCTGGCGGCCACCTCGACCGTCTCGGTGAGCTGCCCCGGCTTGAGGTCGAAGTTGAGCGTGCTGGCCGTCCCGATGTTCAGCTCAAGGTCGCGGACGAGCGCCTTGTTGAAGTTGGTGGCCTCGACGGTGACCTCGTAGCGCCCGGGCGGCAGCTCGCGCAGCTCGTAGTCGCCGTCCTCGTTCGTCTGCGAGGTGCGCGTGGCCGACGTGCCGAGGTTGCGCGCCGTCACGGCGGCGCCGACGACGGCCGCGCCGTTCTGGTCGAGCACGCGCCCGGCCAGGTCGGCGTTCGTCCGCTGCGCCAGCGCCGTCGAAGCGAAGGCCGCCGAGAGGACGAGCAGACCGGCGAGGCCCCTGAGAATGTGTCGCGGGTTATGGCTCACTGCACTTGCCTCCTATTCGTGGTTGAAGACGAAAATACAGATCGGCTGTGAGGAACGCGGGCAGAGGTTTTCAGACAGGCAAGCATTATCCACAATCCCGCCCGCGCCGTCACCAACTATTTGTTATAAAAAACGCGAGGCCCCGCCCCGGGGCCGCGCCGCCATTGGGAATTTTGAATGGCCGACTAAATTTTCGGATTAACTCGCGCCGCGCGGGCACCGCCGCGTCGCGGCCCTGCGAAGTGTTTTGGGGCGGGAGTGAAGCGTCAGCCCTTCAGCTTGAGGCCGAAGTGGTGTGCCTCGATGAACATTCTTCTGTTGAGGTAGAACCTGTGCGCCGCGAACCTCTGCACGCCCGAGTCGAGGTGGAACTGGTCGCAGCCTTCGCGCCTCGCGTACTCGACCAGCCAGTCGAAGAGTTGTCCGCCGTAACCCTTCGACCTCTCGCCGTCTTTGGAGACAAGGTCGTCCACGTAAACAAACTTCCCCCACGCGAGACACTCCGAGGCCCTGAACCCGGCGACGGCCTTCACTTCTCCGTCCGACAGGTAGGCCAGCTTGTACCCGGCGATATCCATCTGCCTCCTGACCCTCGGCAGAAACTCCTCGGGCGAGACGTGCGGGCGCAGCTCCGACATCACGGCGTAGCAGCTCCGAATCTCTTCGTCCTCGACGGCCAGTGCGATTTTCACGTCCATCCAACACCTCGGGAGAAGCGCCGCCGGCTTACAGCCGGGGCACCCTCATTTCGACTTCGACAGGAAGCGCGCGACGCCGGCGCGGCAGTCTTCGGTCATGCGCGCGATGGTGTTGAGGTCGGCGCCGGTCTGGAGCGCGTCGTCGAACGAGAGGCCGTCCATCTGGTAGAGCAGGCGCTTGGTGAGCGTGACGGCAGCGCGGCTGACGCGGGCGAAGTCCGAGACGTAAGCTTCCGCCCCCGACTCGAACTCTTCGTCATCGTAGACGCGGTTGACGAGTCCGACGCGCTCGGCCTCGGCGGCGGAGATTTCGGCCCCGCGGGCGACCAGCTCGAAGGCGCGCTTCTCGGAGACGTTGCGGCGCAGGATGGCCATCACCATCGCGGGCACGAAACCTATCTTGACCTCGGGGTAGCCGAAGCGCGCCGACGCCGAGGCGAGCACGAGGTCGCAGGCGGTCGCCAGCCCGCACCCGCCGGCGAGCGCGCGCCCGCGGACGGCGGCGACGACGGGCACGCGCAGGCGACGGATGAGCGCGTAAAGCTCCATCAGCGAGCGCGCGTCCTCGAAGTTGTCGGAGACAGACCCTTCGGCGATCTTCCTGAGCGCCGAGAGGTCGGCGCCGGAGCAGAAGTCGGCGCCCGCGCCCTTCAACAGCACGGCGCGCACGCCCTCGCGCGCGTCCGCGTCGCGCAGAGCATCCTTCAGGCCGGCGACCAGCTCGTCGTTGAGCGCGTTACGCTTCTCGGGGCGGTTGAGCGTGACGCGCGCGACCCCGCCCTCGACGGCGTAAATGACCGGGCTGTTCTCCATAAGTTTCGCGCCCGCGCTTCAGCCGTCGAGGAAGCTGAGGAGCGCGGCGTTGACCTCGGCGGGCGACTCCTGCTGCACCCAGTGGTTGTTGCGCGCGAGGCGCAGCTCCGTGTAGGGCGCGTCAACGTAGTCGGCGACGCCCCTCACCGTCTCGGGGACGATGGCAAAGTCGCGCTCGCCGTAGACGAAGAGCGTCGGCACGCGCACCCGCTCATGCACTTTGAACTCGCCGCCGCCGGGGCGGCGCTCGAAGAAGGAGCGGACGTTGGCGCGGTAGTAGTTGACGGCGGCGGTGAGCGCGCCGGGCTCGCGCGCGGCGGCCTTGTAGACTTCGATGTCCCTGTCGGAGAAGGTGCCGGGGCGCGAGGTGGCGCGGAGCGCCTTCTCAAGCGCCGCGTAGTCGTCGCGCGCCATCCACCACTCGGGCACGCGCGGGAGCTGGAAGAAGAGCATGTACCAGCTCCGCAGGACTTGTTTGAGCGTCAGGTTGCGCGCCCAGACGGCGGGCGGCGGCACCTGGAGCGAGGCGAGCTTCCAGACGTAGTCCGGGTAGTGTTGCGCCACGGCCCACGCGACCGCGCCACCCCAGTCGTGGCCGACGACGGCCGCCTCGCGCGCGCCGAAGTGGCGTATGAGCCCGGTCACGTCGTCGACCAGCCGGCTCATCTTGTAGTCTTCGACGCGCGCCGGCTTGTCGCTCAGGTTGTAGCCGCGCATGTCGGGCGCGACGACGCGGTAGCGCTCGCCGAGCACGGGCAGTTGTTTCCGCCAGGAGTACCAGCACTCCGGGAAGCCGTGGAGCAGGACGACGAGCCGCTCGCCCTCGCCGCACTCGGCGTAGTGCAGGCGCACGTCGCCGACCTGCGCGTAGCCGTGTCGGACGGCCGGTTCCGGGCCGAAAGGTTCTTCCGTCATTACATCACCCCGCGAGGCCGAGCGCGCCGGCCTCTTCGTCGGGCACGTCTACCTCCATCCGCAGCAGCGCGGTCGAGAAGGTCTTGCCCTGCGCGTCGGTCATCAGCGAGAGCGTGCCGCCCCCGCCCAGGCTTTCGTGCAGGAGGAAGTTGAGCGCGCCGAGGTTCGGAAGCTCGAAGCGCTCGACCTCCCCGCCGACGAGGGGGCCGAAGTGCTCCTTGACGCGCGCGGCCGTCACCTCGCGCGCGAGCACGGCGTAGAACTCTTCGCGCAGCGCGATGAGCCCGACGTTGGCCGTGTCGCCCTTGTCGCCCGAGCGCGCGTGCGCGAGTTTCAGAAGTTTGACTCTCATAAGGTTGTTGAAAGGGTCGCCCCTCGAACGGTCAGAGCCCGCGCTCGCGCAGGTCGAGCCAGTGGAACGCTGTGACGACGAGCGAGTGCGAAATCTCGCCGCCGCCGATGAGCGCCGGGACGCTTTCGAGCGGGACGAGCCGCGCGCGCGTCTGCTCCGTCCCGTGGTTCAGCGGCTCGTGCCTGTACTCACAATCGCGCGCGAGGAACGTGTGAATCCAGTTGTTCTGTATCGCCGGGTTGGGGCGCGTCCTCCCGAGGAAGA
>DASWNR010000433.1:0-1896 GCA_036399155.1 Pyrinomonadaceae bacterium | reverse complement strand
ACGGTCAACCTTATGACTGACCGGCCTTTCATCAAATACTACATGAACGCCGGTATGTCCTTCTCGATGATCCTCATGCTGTGGCTGTTTGAGTCAATGTCGCGGGCAACGCCGGTCTACGACCTCGGCGTTTTGGGGAATTAGCTCGGCCGCTTCCGGTCCCGCACTCTTCAAATCCCCAGCCGCCCGCGCCTGCTCAAGTCCCGCTCGCGCGCCGCGTCGAATTCCTCGTCCGCGCGCACAAAGTCCTCGCGGGTGAGGCCGCCGCTCTCGACCTCCCACGCCGCCCCCAACTCCAACTCTTCGCAGCTGCACGCGCGCGAGCCGGATTGCCTCGGACAGAGGGGGTGGTTCACCCGCGCGTGCGTCGCCTCGGTGTGAAGCTCCTCGGCGCGGGCCATTTCTCGCTCGGCCTGGTGCTCGAAGGCCGCGCTTACCCTGTGCTCGGCCAGCGCGAGCGCGATGTACTTGGCGGCGAGTTGCGCCGACACGCCCCCGCTCGTGATCTCGGTGTAATCCGTGTCGCCGGGGTCGCTGTAGCCCCCGCTGATTTGCGTCTCATATCCCACGTACCAGACGAGGCGCGTGCGGGGCTTTACGCGGAACACTCCGGCGCGCTCCGGCACTTCCTCGACGGCGGGAGTGGCGAGTATGTAGCCGTCAATGCAAAGTCCCTCCCCGTTCTCCCCCTGCATGGTCGGGTAGACAACGGGTTCAATCTTCGCCTCGATGCCGATGGCGCGGAGGGCGATTGAGAGCGCCGCCACAAGCCGCGCGTTGTCGCCCGCGAACGTCGAGAGCATTAGGCCGCTCATCTGCCCCCCTCCTCTCCGGTCTCCGTCACTTCACAGACGACGACGCTCCCGCCGACGTGGACGACGCGGCAGAATTTCGCGCCGATGAATTGCGCGTGCTCCTGGGCGGCCTGCTGCGGGGCGTCGCCTTTGAAGATGATGCCGAGCCGCGCGCTCGATGCGGGCAGCTGGCGCACGGCCTCGATGGTGTCGGCCTCGTATCCCCTGACGACGGCCGACGCCTCCGCGCCGCGCTCGCGCAGGGCCTCGACAACCGCCCGCCCTAACCCCCGCGCCGTCTCTCTGGTCTGCTCGTTCAAGGTTTCGCCCCTTCGGTGTGGCTTGCTGTTAGTGGTGCCCGTCCTCAGTTCGCCGGGTAATCTTCCCAACCGCCGGGGAATGTCTCGCCGGCTGCGGTGAACAGTGCGGTCAAGATCGCCTCGCGCTCCTCAGACTCCTCTTCAAAACCGTATTGCTCGGCGTGCTTCCCCGCGAGGTCGGCGGCCAACTCGTCGGCACGCTTCGCGGTCTTGATATTCTGGCCGTCAACGCGGGTGAAAAAATCCTGCCGCGCGCATTCGATTATGTCGTCAAGGTTGGGTGTGGCTGGCGTGCTCATAACTCCGCTAATATACACCTTTGGGAGTAAATATGTCAAGATATAAAGAGAGGGGCGACGCGCCGAACGCCGCCCCTCTCCCCTTCCTGACGCCTGCGCCCTTCTACGCGGCGCGCTTCCGCTGGCCTTCTCCTTCCTCGGCGGTCGCCGTCGCCGCGCCCTTCGTCGCCTTCGGCGTGCGCTCGTAGACGACGGGCAAATCCGCCTCCCTGCCCTCGCGCGCGGCTTCTAAGTACGCGGCGTGCTCGGCCTTGTACTTGTTGGGCGAAAGCTCGTGCCGCACTTCCGCCTCTATCAGCCTGTGGTTGACGCCCCGCACTTCCGCCAAGCTGGTAACGACTTGCTGGCTCACGCGCTTGTTGCCGTACTGATTCGCGCCGAAGTGGGCGATTGAGCACAGCACCATGAACTGCCCTAGCCGCTCGTCGCTCTCCTTCGCCAGCACGTCCAGCCCTCCGTTGCCGCCGTCCCTCAACCTCTGGC
>DASWNR010000432.1:0-1944 GCA_036399155.1 Pyrinomonadaceae bacterium | reverse complement strand
AAAAGGGTGACCGTGTCCGGACGGCTGGCGCCTGTCGGTGTAAGAACCCGGCAAGAGAAGCCCGGATGGTGGGTGATGTACCCCGGAGGTTCTGCACTCTTGCCCGGTCAGAGGTTTCCGACGAACAGGCGTACGGAGTTTTCAATCGGGCCGATGTCGGATTTGTCCTTGAGTGCCGCGTAGATGTCGCCCCCGAGGTCGGCCGGCATCTTCGCGCCAGACTCCCGAACTATCAGGACGTGGTCTTTCCCTTTAACGCCCGCGAAGTAGCCGGCCTCGAAAACGACGTTGTCGCGCGGCACAGCCTTATCCGTGAGGCTCTGATCTTCGAGCTTATCGTCGGTCGTGAAGAGGAAGATTCCGGCGGTGCAGCGCGTCGCGGCCTCCTCTATCTGTTGCAGGATGCTCCGGCCCGGCGCGAAATCCGTCCTCCAGTCCAGCACGGTCAGCCCCAGGTCGGCCTGTAGAAAGCGCTTCAGGTTTTGGGCCGTCCCCCCGGACGTTCCGCTGTACCCGAGGAACACGTCGCGCCGGTTCGACATCTGCTCTTTCCAGTAGTTAAAGGGGACTCGGAATTGCTGCGTGGCCAGCCACTCCGGGCCCGCGTCCGCGGGGAACTCGCCCAGATAGCCCTTATAGCTGTTGTCGAAGACGCCGCGGTGCTCCGCGTCTTCCTGCACGAGCGCCAGTATGGGCAGGTGCAGCCTGTAGGCCAGCGCGCCCTCGTAATGGCAGAACTCGGTCGGGAGCTTGACCTCGCCGCGCGGCGTGGCGAACTGCCAGCGCGGCAGCCCGATGAGCGCGACGCCCGAACAGTGTCTTGCGACCAGGTCCGCCTCGGCCGCGTTCCACGCCCTGGCCGCCGCGAAGCTGGGCTTGCCCCTCGGGTCGAAGAACACCTCCGTCTGATAGCCGAGCTTTTCTATCTCCGCGACGATGCCCCACTTAAAGTCGTTCTGGCGCGGCTGCAACCACTTGTCCGCCGGCATGCTCACGTACACGCGTCTTGTGATCGGCACGGTGAAGGCTCCTGTGGGGTGACACCATCCTTTAGAACTGAGACGCCCGGCGCCGCGACACCCTTTGCCTTATTTGGGCTGGATGCGGAGCGTGAAGCTGGCGACGTCGATCTTCTGGTCGGGGAGGACTTCGACGCGCTCCTCGCGCGGGACTTCGCGCCCGCCGACGAAGGTCGGGTTGCGGCCTTTCGGCGTGAACCAGAAGCGGCCGGTGTTGTCGAGTTCGAGCGTGGCGTGCGCGCGGCTGACCTCCGGGTCGCCCTTGATCGGGATGTCAACGGTGACGGACTTCGACCCGCGGCCGATGGTGACCTCGTGCTTCAGGACGGGGATGACCGACTGGCGCTGCCCCTCGCGCCAGACCTCGACGCTGTACAGCTCGGCCGGGCGGACGGAGACCTTCGTCACGTCGCTCTCAAGCTCGCCCGTCTCGCCGGACGGGGCGGAGGGTGCGGCCGTCTGCGCCGCGGCGCCCGCGGCGGAAAGCTCGGCGGGGCGCGCCGTGACCATCGTGTGGCCGCCCTGCTCGTTCGACTCCCAGACGGGCTGGACGCGGAACTCGCCCTTGTTGAGCGTGCCGTCCACGCGCAGCTCGACGGCGAAAGACTTGGTGGCGAGCTGCGTCTGCCCCGAAAGCTCGCGCGCGCGCTCCGAGAGGACGTAGTAGAGCCCCTGTTCGAGCCCACGCCGCTTCTCGCCCTGCCACTCCTTGTCGTCGTCGTTCGAGAGGTAGACGACGTACTCGGGCGGGATGTAGGTCGGCCCGCCGGGCGGGGTGAACATCTCGCGCTGCATGACGGCCTCGATCTCGCGCGCGACCTTGACGAGAAACTCTTCCCACACGCGGCGGGGCCGCGCCTGCTCGTCCACGGTGGCGAGCGGGTCTTCCTCGATCTCGCCGTCGATCCACTTGCGGATTGACTCC
>DASWNR010000431.1:0-1623 GCA_036399155.1 Pyrinomonadaceae bacterium | reverse complement strand
GCGGCCGACTGCCCGAGAGGCCGCGACGGCGCGAACGTCAGAGTCAAAAGCAACGCGGCCAACACGCCGCCCCGTTTAAAAGTCATCCTCATTCTCAAATCCCCGTCCCGGTTTCCTCACCAACTTTTGAAGCCGCGCGCTCAACGGCCGGCCGCCGCCGCCGCGCCCTTCGCCTGCGGCGCGGCGGTTCCCATCAGGTCGGCCTCGGTCAGCCCCGACGCGCGCAAAGACTCGTCCGAGAGCATCACCGACCCGACGTGCGGCTTGCCGTGGACGTAGGTCGTGACGTAGCGGCCGATGTCGGCGCGCGACGTGGCGCGCAGGCGCTTCAGGTAGCCGCGGAAGTATTCGAGCCCCGTCGTCGACCACCAGAAGCTGACCGAGTGCGAGTACTCCGAGAGCTTCTCGCGCGAGTAGAGGTCGTCGGCTTCGAGCAGGGCCTTCGCGCTCTCCAGCTCCTCTTCCGTGAAGTAGTCGGGGTCGTTGAAGTGCGCGACCTCGTTGTAGGCGGCGGCCACGGCGGCGCGCGCCTTGTCGGGCGTGGTCTGGAGGACGAGCGTGATGGGCCCGACGTTGCGCTGCGTGTAGTAGCCGAAGCCGACGCCGGTGGCGAGCCCCGTGTCCACCAGCGCGCGCTGGAAGCGCGAGTTGGGCTGGCGCAGGATGAACGAGAAGACGTCGGCCGCGTAGGTCGCCGCGTCGTCCTTGCCGACGGAGGGGCCCTGCCAGCCGATCTGCACGACGACGTTGGTGACCGACTTGGTGATGACGACCGCCTCGCTTTTGGCGAGCGGCGGGTGCTCGACGAGCGGGAACTCCTCGAACGGGTCGCGCTCGCTCCGCTTCCACTCGCCGAACAGCTCCTCGGCGACGCGGAACGCCTCGGCCGGCGTCACGTCGCCGGTCAGGATGAGCGCCGAGTTGTTCGGGACGTAGTAGCGCTGCTGGATGAGCCGCATCTTGTCGGTCGTCGCCGCGCGCACGGTCTCGCGCGTGCCGCCCGGGCTCTTGCGGCTCGGGTACTTGTAGAAGAGACGCCGGTTCATCTCCGCCAGGAACCCGCCGTAGGGGTTCGACTCGTGACGGTCCAGCTCGCCGATGACGACCTCGCGCTCCTGCGCGAACGAGCGCTCGATGGCGTCGCGGATGCGCGAGTAAAGGCCGGGGTCACTGGCCTTGATCGAGGCCATCCAGCGGTCGTCGAAGCCCGGGTAGAGGATGGCGTCGCGCATGAAGCGCATGGCGACGGGGAAGTTCGGCGTCGTCGTCGTGCAGTAGTAGTTGACCACCTCCTCGTGCGTCTCCGCGTTCGAGACGACGCCGAGCGAGTCGATCTCCCTCATGTAGGCGTCGCCGAGCAGGTGCGCGCGGTTGGCCTTGAAGAAGAGGTGCTCGTAGAGGTGCGACAGCCCGTTCAGCTCGGGCGGCTCGGTGAACGAGCCGTTGCGCACGGCCAGCTCGACCGTCACGAGCGGCACCGAGTGGTCTTCGAGCACGATGAGTTCGAGCCCGTTGGGCAGCACCTTGTTGACGAAGGGCGCGGCCTCGGCGAGCGGCGCGGAGCCCTGCGCGGGGGCCGGCGCGGGCCTCTGCGCCGCGGGGCGCGCGGGCGCGGCGTTGCGG
>DASWNR010000430.1:0-14562 GCA_036399155.1 Pyrinomonadaceae bacterium | reverse complement strand
GAAAGAGAAGACGAGTCCCGCTTCTCTTTCTTATCACTCGTCACTCATCGCCTATCACTTATCACTCAACTAAACATCGGCTGCCCTTGCGCGTCGCCGGGGCGGAAGTTTTCGATGGCGCGGTAGCGCTCGTCGAAGGTTCGGTTGAGGTCGTCGGCCGCGCGCTCGACCTCCGAGGCCCCGGCCTTGAGGCCGTCGGCGGTGGCGGACTTGCCGCCGAGTTCGCGCGCGAGCCGCTCGAACTCCTCGACCTTCTCGACGAGCGAGAGGTCGAAGCGGTAGATCAGGTCGAGCTGCGGCTCCTCTATCTTGACCGCGTCGAAGAAGCCGGCGTAGCCGTAGGAGGCGAAGCGGATGCGGTTCTCGATCTGGTCGAGCTTCTTCAAAACGCGGTCCACGGGGCCGACCTCGAAGAGCCGCCCCGCGCCCGACAGCTCGCGCATCACGTCGGTGAGCGGCTGCTTGGCGGAGCGCAGCCGCTCGGCCAAATGCTCGCGGTGCATCTTGTCCACGTCGCGGCGGCGCTCCTTGGCGACGTAGCCCGCGTATCCCGGTATCTTGTCGCCCAACTTCTCAAGCCAGTTTCGCTGGTCGCTCATGCTGTGTCTCCAGAGGCGTCGTTTGCCATTCTCGTCGGTCTTTGTACGTCGCGGCGCGACGCTGGGTTCTTCCCGGGCGAGGATTCTAACACCGCGGGCGGGGCGGATAGTAGTTGCGCCGCCCACGCGCCGCCTCTATTATACCCGCGTCAGCAGTCTCCCAAGCCGCAAAACAACTTCAGGGAAAATATGAGCGCCGAAACGGACACCCCCAACGCCGCGCCCGCGCCCGAGGGCAAGTACGTCTACTGTATCGTCGAGTCGAAGGAGCCGCGCAGTTTCGGCCCCATCGGCATCGGCGGACGCGGCGACGAGGTATACACCGTCCACCACGACGGGCTGGCCGCGGTCGTCTCGAACACGCCGATTCAGGTCTACGACCCGACGCGCGAGAACGTCTTCGCGCACGAGCAGGTCAACGAGACCGTGATGCGCGAGTTCACCGTGCTGCCGATGGCCTTCGGCGTGCTCTTCCGCACCGAGGACGACATCATGGAGCTGATGCGCGGCACCTACGACGCGCTCCGCGACGTGCTGGCGAAGATGGCCGGCAAGGTCGAGTTCGGCCTCAAGGTCAACTGGGACCGCGAGCGCGTCATCGGCGAGCTGGAAGAGGAGAGCGAGGAGATACGCAACCTCAAGGAGCAGATCACGTCGCGCGGCGCGGGCTCGACCTACTTCGCGCGGATGCAGTTGGGCCGCCTGGTCGAGACGGCGCTGGCCGAGAAGTCGGACGCCTACGTCCGCGAGGTCTACCACTACCTGAGAGACACGGCCGTCGCCTCGCGCGCCAACAAGCCCATCGGCGACAAGATGATCATGAACGCCGCCTTCCTCATCGAGCGCGACCGCGAGGCCGAGTTCGACGCGCAGGTCAAGGAGATCGCCGCCAAGTACGAGGGCAAGCTCTCCTTCAAGTACACGGGCCCCTGGCCGCCCTACAACTTCGTCCACATCCGCCTGAAACTCGAACGCGGCGAGGGCGCGGCGTAAAAAGGGAGTCAGGAGTCAACCCTCCCCATGTTTATACTCGACGACATCCTGCTCGCGCCGGTGAACGGGTTCAAGTTCATCATGCGGCAGATTCAGCAGCTCGCCGACAAGGAGCTGAACGACGAGTCGCTCATCAAGGAGCAGTTGCTCGAACTCCAGATGCGCTTCGAGCTGGAGGAGATTTCCGACGAGGACTTCGCCGAGGCCGAGCGCGAGCTGTTCGCGCGGCTGCGCGTCATCAAGGCCCGCCAGCTCGAAGCGCTCGGGCAGGTGCACACGGCCGACACCTCCTCGATGGTCGTCGAGTCCGGCGGCGACGAAGACGCGGGCGGCGACTTCTACGAGCCCGGCGGCGGGCGCTAGGCCCGGGGGCGGGAGGCGGCGTTGGCAACGAAGGGCAGCGCGAAGAAACGTCCCGCCGCGCGCCGCGAGGCCGGCCCCGCGCAGACGCGGGAGCCGCGCGCGCCACGCGCCGCGCCGAAACTACCCGCCAAACTCCCCGCCGCGCACAAACTCCCACCCGACTTCCCCGACACGCGTTACATCTTCTTCGGCGGCAAGGGCGGCGTCGGCAAGACGACCGCGGCGGCTGCGACCGCGCTCGCGCTGCTCGACGCGGCCGGGCCGGGCCAGAGCGTGCTGCTCTTCTCGACCGACCCGGCGCACTCGCTCTCCGACAGCCTCGACGCGGAAGTCGGCGACCGCACGGCGGAGGTCGCGCGGCGCGGCGCGGGCGACGACGCGCCGCGCCTCTTCGCCCGCGAGATGGACGCCGCGCGCGCGCTCGAAGAGTTCAAGACGACACACCGCGCCGTGCTCGCCGAGATCGCCAACCGCGGCACCATCCTCGACGAGGCGGACGTGAACGACCTGCTCGACCTCTCGCTCCCGGGGCTCGACGAGGTGATGGCGCTCTTCGAGCTGAGCGAGGTCGAGCGCGAGGGGCGCTTCGCGCGCGTCGTCGTGGACACCGCGCCGTCGGGGCACACGGCGCGCATGCTGCGCCTGCCCGAGGTCTTCGCGCGCTGGGTCGGCGCGCTCGACGTGATGTCGGAGAAGCACCGCTACATGGTCGCGCACTTCGCCGGCCGGGGCCGCGTGAGGGAGGACGAGGTCGACCTGTTCCTGCGCGACCTCTCGGCGCGCGTCGAGGCGGTGCGCGCGACGCTCTTCGACGCGGCGCGTTCAAGCTTCGTCCTCGTCTCGACGCCCGAGGCGATGGCCTTCGAGGAGAGCGCGCGCTACTTCGCCTCGCTCCGCGCCGAGGGCGCGCCCGTCACAGACCTCGTCGTCAACCGCGTCGAGCGCGAGCACGCCGCCTGCCCCTTCTGCCGCGCCCGCGCCGCGATGCAGTCGCCGTGGCTCGACGCCCTCGCGCGCGAGTTCAAGACGCTGCGACACCGGCGCGTCCCTCTCTTCCCTTCCGAGGTGCGCGGCGCCGAAGCGCTCCGCGAGTTCGCGCGCGCGCTGTGGCGACCGGAATCTAAGGGGAAAGGGGGAAGGGGAAGGGGAAAGAAAGAGATTAAGACGGCGGCTCCTTCGCCCTTCCCCGTCGCGCCTTCCCCTTTCCCCCTTGAACCTCGGCGGCTCGTCATCTTCGGCGGGAAGGGCGGCGTGGGGAAGACTTCGGCGGCGGCGGCTTACGCGCTCGCGCTGGCCGAGCGCGACCCGGCGGCGCGCGTGCTCGTCTTCTCGACCGACCCGGCGCACTCGCTCTCCGACAGCTTCGGCGAGGAGGTGGGCGAGTTGAAGAAAGGCGTGGCGGGCGTCGGCAACCTGGACGCGATGGAGGTAGACCCGGCGACGCGTTTCGAGGAGCTGAAGGAGCGTTACCGGCGCTGGACGGACGAGCTGTTCGATTCGCTGACGGGCGGCTCGCGCTGGGAGGTGCAGTTCGACCGCGAGGCGATGCGCGAGCTGGTCGCGCTCGCGCCGCCCGGCATAGACGAGATCGCCGCCCTCTCGACCGTCAGCGACCTCATCGACGAAGGCAGGTATTCGACCATCGTCTTAGACACCGCGCCGACCGGCCACCTCCTTCGCTTTCTCGAACTTCCACAGGTCGCGCTCGCGTGGGTGCGGACTTTCATCAAGCTGCTGCTCAAGTACAAGAACGTGGTACGCTGGGGCGGCGTGGCCGAAGAGCTGGTCGCGCTCTCGAAATCAATCAAGCGCGTCGCGGCACTGTTGACCGACGCCGAAGAGTGCGAGTTCGTCGGCGTCGCCATCCCCGAGCGGATGAGCCTCGAAGAGACCGCGCGGCTGGCCGCGAGGCTCGAAGCCTTGCGCGTGCCGATGCGCCGGCTCGTCGTCAACAACGTGCTGACCGAGGAGGCGGCGCGCGCGTGCGACTTCTGCGCGGCGCGTCTGCGCGGGCAGGCGCCGGCCGTCGGGGAGTACGCGCGGCGTCTCGGCGGCGTCGAGATTTTCCTCGCGCCGCAGCGGCCGGGCGAAGTCCGCGGGCGCGAGACCCTGCGCGCGCACTTCGAGGGCTGGCGCAAAGTTTGAGAAGAAAGTTTGAGAGTTTGAAATTTCAAAGTCGGGGTTTGAACTTCGGGAGTGATGAGCAAGAGGGCCGCTAAAAAGAGTCGGCGCGAAGGCGACGCCCGGGAGGCAAAGGGCGCCCGCGCCTTCTACGTCTACTGCGTCGGCGAGAGTGCGGCGCTCGCGCCCCTCTTCGGTGGCGAGCTGCCCGACGCCATCGAGGACGACTCGCGACTCGAAGCGGTCGAGGCCGAAGGGCTGACGGCGGTCGTCAGCACCGTCCCGCTCGAAGCCTACGGCGAGGGCGCGCTCGCGTTGCGGCTGGCGGACGCGGCGTGGACGGCGACGCGCGCGCTCAGGCACGAGCGCGTGGCCGAACACTTCGCGCGCCGGACGGCGGTCGCGCCGCTGCGCTTCGGCTCGATCTACCTGCGGCGCGAGGGCGTCGCGGCGATGCTCGCCGGGCGTGCCTCCCAACTGCGCGAGGTGCTCGCGCGGCTCGGCGGGCGCGAGGAGTGGGGACTGAACGTCTTCGTCGAGCGGGCGAAGCTGCGCGAGGAAGTGACGCGCGTCAGCGAGCGGCTGCGCGGGCTGGCCTCGCAGGCCGAGGCCGCGACGCCGGGTCAGGCTTACCTGCTGCGCAAGAAGATCGAGGGCTTGCGGGACGAGGAGGCGCGCGCCGAGACGCGCCGCGTCGCGCAGGAGGTCGAGCGGCGTCTGACCGAGGTTGCGGACGGCGCGGCGCGCCTGCGGGTGCTCAAGGACGAGGCGGCCGAGCAGGGCGAGCTGGCCGCGCGCCTCGCCTTCCTCGTCGCGCGCGACGACTTCGAGTCGTTCCGCGACGCCGCCGAACGGCTCGCCGCCGAGTACACCCCGGTCGGCTTCCGCTTCGAGCTGACCGGCCCGTGGCCGGCTTACAACTTTACCGGAGAGTCTTAGGAGAGAGCGCGGCTCGGAGAGGGCGCCGACTCGTATGGCCGACGTAGATAACATTCTGGACGAGGACGAGGAGCTGTCACTGCTTGAGACGCTCGACCACGTCATAGACCACGGGCTGGTCATCGCGGGCGAGGTGACGATATCGGTGGCGGGCGTTGACCTCATCTTCCTTGGCTTGAACGTGCTGCTCGGCTCGGTCGAGACGGTCGAGCGCGTCCTCGGCGAGCGCGAGCGGCGCGTCGAGCTTCTGCTCGGGATGGTGCCGCGCGCCGCGCTCGCCCCGAAGACGGCGGCGGGCGGCGGGCCGGCGGACGAGGGCGAATGAGCCTTTACGTCTACTGCCTCGGGGACGAGCTGTCGGAGTCGGCCTTCGGGGGGCTGACGGGCGTGTGCGGCGCGGCCGTCCGCGTGCTGAGCTTGAAGGGGCGGCTGTCGGCCGTCGTCAGCGCGGCGCCGGCCGAGCCGGTCGCCGTCTCTGAGGAGAACTTGCAGGCGCACAACCGCGTCAACGCGGCGGCGCTCGCCGCCTCGACGCCGCTCCCCTTCCGCTTCGGCACGCGCGCCGCGCACGAGCGGCTCGCCGAGTACGCCGCGACGAACGAGGCGGCGCTCGCCGGCGCGCTCGCGCGCGTGCGCGGAACCGTCGAGATGGGCGTGAAACTCTTGTCGAAGGCGGAGGGCGAAGGGCGGAAGGCGGAAGGCGGAAGTGAGGGCGGGCCGGAAGATTTAGCGTCGGCGGAGGCGGCGGTCGGGCGCGGGACGGCGTTCCTTTTGAAGAAGCGGCGCGAGGCTCTGGGCGGCGAGGAGGCGCGGCTGCGCGCCGAAGGTCTGGCGGCGTGGCTCGCAGAAGGGGTCGCGGGGCTGGCGCGCGAAAGCGCCGTGTGGGTCAGCCCTTCGGAGGCGATAGTCGTGCGCGCGGCGCACCTGGTCGGGCGCGAGGGCGTAGAGGAGTACAGGGCGCGTCTGCGCGGGCTGCGCGCGGCGCGCACGGGGCTGCGCCTGCTGGCGAGCGGGCCGTGGCCGCCCTACAGCTTCAGCGAAATTTCAGGTCAGAATCACCCGCGGTAGCGGGCGGACTTAGCGAACCGGCATGGTGATTGAAGACGACGCGGCCGCCGCCAAACGGCAAGCCTTAGGCGTCACGTCCGCCCGCTACCGCGGGTGGTTCCGACCAGGCTTCTGCTACAATGTCGGCCACCCGAATCAGTTGTGGACACGCCGCGCGCAGACGGGGTACTCTGTTGAAGAATTCCCCCCACGATCTTCCTACTCCGGCCGAGCCGGAGGTCGAGACCAGCCACCCTGCTGAGTTCGTCGCGGAACTCCGCAAGGTGGCCGACCGGCTGCCCGAGCGCGTCAACATCGACGCCGAGTCGGTCGAGCAGGGGTTGGCGAAACTCGTCCTGACGCTAATCGAGCTCATCCGGCGGCTGCTGGAGAAGCAGGCGGTGCGCAGGATGGAGGGCGGCGGGCTCACGGCCGGGCAGGTCGAGGAGCTGGGACTCGCGCTGATGAAGCTCGAAGAGAAGATGGCCGAGCTGAAAGAGCACTTCGGCCTCGGCGACGAGGAGCTGAACATAGATTTGGGGCCGATAGGAAAATTGATTTAGTAGCCGGCAGGCCCGCCCGGCTGACGTTGAAGGCTACGACACGAGGCTCAAAGTTTTTTCTACCGTCTACCGACTACCGTCTACTGACTACTGGAGAATGCTCATTGTCTAGCGAGAGAACGAGCCTGATTACCGCGCGCCCGCCCGGGCTGGTCGACGTGCTCGACCGGATTCTGGACAAGGGGCTGGTGATCGCCGGCGACATCAAGGTCTCACTGGCGAACGTCGAGCTGCTGACGTTGCAGATACGCCTGCTCGTCTGCTCCATCGACAAGGCCGAGCAGATCGGACTGAACTGGTGGCGCTACGACACGAACCTGACGACGCGCGCGGCCGTCGCCGAGGCCGAGAACGCCGAGCTGCGCGAGCGCCTCGCGGCGCTGGAGCACGAGCTGCGCCAGTTGAGCGGCGGCCCGGCGCGGGGCGCGGGCGGCGCGGGTGCCAGAGTCCCTAGACCCCGGTCGGCGCGCAAAGCAAAGAAGTAGCGGGAAGGGTTGGGGGTGTTGGCAACGGCGCCGCCGCCCGCGCTCATCCTTCCCTTCTCAGAGCCCGCCGCGCGCCCGAAGGCGGGGCGGGTTAAAGTTTCATAAATTCCCGGAAGAGAGGAACCGACCACATGGCTGTTGAGAGGGCACCCGGCGGAACCAGTCTGATTGACGTGCTCGACCGCGTGCTGGACAAGGGCATCGTCATCGACGCGTGGGTCCGCATCTCGCTCGTCGGCATCGACCTGATCACGGTCGAGGCGCGCGTCGTCGTCGCCTCCATCGACACCTACCTCAAGTACGCGGAGGCCGTCGGCCTGACGCCGGCCGTCTCGCGCCCGGCCATCACGCCCGGCGCCGAGCCGCTCAGCGACGAGCCGCGCCGCCGCGTCACCGTGGACGTGGACAGGAGCTGAACCGCGAGCAGGCGGTAGACGGTAGTCAGTAGGCTCCGCTTAAAGCGCGCCGCCGCCGGCCATCGGAAGATTCGACTGTCGAAGGATTTTCCTACTGACTACTGTCTACTGCCTGCCGTCTACTGTTCTATGGAGCACCGCCCGGCAGAGATCGAGCAGGCGTTCGGGGCCCCGGCCGACGGGGCCGGCGGGCTGCTGTCGCTGCACCAGTACGAGCTGCTCTTCGAGATGACGACGCAGCTCCTGGCCGCGCAGAGCCTCGACGAGCAGACCTCGCTCGTGCTCGACACGCTGACGGCAGGGCTCGGGCACGTGAGCGCGGCGCTCGCGCTCGTGGACAGGCAGCGCGGCGTCCTGCGCGTGCGCGGGGCGGCCGGGTTCTCCGACGACGAGGCGTTCACCGGGCTTGAGCTGCCGCTCGACTCCAACGCCCCGCACGTCCGCGTCGTCCACGACGGGCGGCACGCGTGGCTCACGCGCGGCGACGAGGCGGCGGCCGACTTCCTGCGCCAGGCCGGAGCGTCGGCCGACCTGCTCGCGCTCCCGCTCTTCGGCGGCCAGCTCACCGAGCCGCGCGCGGCCGCGGGCGACACGGGCGAGGAACGCTTCTGGCTCCCGCAGTCGCTCTCGACCGGCGCGCTCTACGTCGGCGCGGAGCGCGGCGCGCTCGACGAGTCGCGGCTCACGCTGCTCGCGCGCTACGCCGAACGCGTCGGCGCCATCCTCTCGAACACCGCCAACGTCGAGCGCCTCGGCTCATCGGTGCGTAAGCTCCAGCGCGAGCGCCAGTGGGTCGAGTCCATCATGAAGTCGGTGGCCGACCCCATCGTCCTCACCAACATGGACAACGAAATCCTGCTCCAGAACCGCCGCGCCGAGGAGCTGTTCAGCGACCGCCGCGACGCGAGCGAGGGCAAGCGCCGCGCGCTGGAGATGAACGACCTGCTCTTCTCGGCCTACCTTTCGAGCGCGGCCGTGGCGTCGGAGGAGATAATCGGCCGCGACCTCATCCTCGTCGACCCCATCGAGGGCTCGGACATACACTTCGAGGTCATCTCGACGCCCGCCCTGAACGCGCGCGGCGAGCGCATCGGCCTCGTCTCCATCTTCCGCGACGTGACCGACCTGCGACGCGCCAACGAAGAGCTGGCGCGCAACTTCGTCAAGCTACAGCAGGCCGAGTCGGAGGCGCGGCGCGAGCGCGACCGCCTCGACCTCATCCTCGAAAACGTGGGCCAGCCCATCGCCGTCTGCGACACGTCGGGCAAGTTCATCCTCTTCAACCAGCGCGCGGAACTACTCTTCCAGGAGCGCGACGGGATGCCGTGGCCGGCTCTGCGCGCGGTGCGCAACAACTCGGTCAAGCTCACCTCGTTCATCTCGGGCCTCGCCTCGGGGGCGGAGTCGGGGCGGCAGGCCGAGATCGAGCTCATCGACCCGGAGACGGCCAGCTCGCTCCCGATGGAGATAACGTCGGCCGAGGTGGCGGACGCCAAGGGTCAGGTGACGGCGGTCGTCTCGGTGCTCCACGACCTCTCGGAGATACGCGAGCTCGAGCGGCGGCGCGTCGAGCAGCAGCTCTTCGAGTCGGAGAAGCTGGCGGCCGTCGGCCGGCTCGCCGCCTCCATCGCGCACGAGGTCAACAACCCGCTCGAAGCCATCAAGAACTCGCTCTACCTGCTGACGACGAGCAGGGACATGGAGAAGAACGCCAGGTTCCTCGAAGTCGCGCGCAAGGAGACCGAGCGCGTCTCGCACATCATCCGCCAGATGCTCGGCTTCGCGCGCCGCTCGGGCGAGGTCGAGTGGGTCTCCGTCAACCAGATCATCGAGGAGACGCTCATCCTCGTCGAGAAGAAGATGAAGCAGGCGCGCGTCGATGTCGCGCGCGGCTTCGACGCGCGGCTCCCCAAGGTGCGCGCGCGCGCCGACCAGCTCCGGCAGGTCTTCCTCAACCTGCTGCTGAACGCGCAGCAGGCGATGGAGAAGGGCGGGCGCATCACCGTGCGGACTTCGGTCTACGAGCAGGCGCTCCAGCCGACCGTCTCCGTCCAGATCACGGACACGGGGCGCGGCATCAGCGAGACCGACCTCGCGCGCATCTTCGAGCCCTTCTTCTCGACGCGCGCGAAGGGGACGGGGCTGGGGCTGTGGGTCACGCAGGACATCGTGCGCCACCACGGCGGGCGCATCGAGGCGACGAGCGAGGAGGGCGAGGGCACCACCTTCAACGTCATCCTCCCCGTCGACTCGCCGACGCTTTCTGACACGGATGCCGGAAAGAGACACTGAGAGGCCGGGCGGGTCGGCCGCGGCGAACGGCCACCGCGCCGCGCGGCCCCGGCGCGTGCTCGTCGTCGACGACGAGGAGAACGTGCGCATCACGACCGCCGCCATCCTCGAACAGGAGGGCTACGACGTCTCGACGGCCTCGGACGGCCGCGAGGCTTTGGAGATGGCCGCGCGCGGCCACTACGACCTCGTGCTCACAGACCTGCGGATGGACGACATGGACGGGAGCACGCTGCTCCACGAGTTGCAGCAGCGCCACCCGAACGTCGTCACCGTCGTGCTGACGGGCTACGCCTCCATCGAGTCCTCCATCGACGCGCTCCGGCAGGGCGTCTACGACTACCTCGTCAAGCCCTGCGTGGTCGAAGACCTCAAGCGCACCGTCGGGCGCGCGCTCGAACACCGCGAGCAGCGGATGCAGATTTCCGAGCTGTCGAACCCGGTCGTCGAAATCTGGGACGGCGTGCTCCTGCTCCCGGTCGTCGGCACGCTCGACGACAAGCGGGCGGCGCAGATGTCGACGGCGCTGCTCGAAGCCGTCCGCCGCGAGGGCGCGCAGGTCGTGCTCGTCGACATCACGGGCTGCACGGTCGTCGACGCCTACACGGCGGCGCACCTCATCAACACCGTCCGCTCGGTGCGGCTGCTCGGCGCGGCGACGATCATCACGGGCGTCAGCGCGCACATCGCCAAAGACCTCGTCAAGCTCGGCGTCGAGCTCGAAGACATCACGACCCGCAGGAGGCTGGCCGACGGCCTGCGGTTCGCACTGGAATTGCTCCACTTCACCGTGCGCCGACCCGCGGACGGCCTCCGGCCGCCGGGCGGGGACTAAAGGCCGGGTGCCGAGAATGTCGACCGCAGACGGCTCCGCCATGACAGACGAGACGACAAAGCCCGCAGCCGGCGACGCGGCGCGCCTGCTGGTCGTGGACGACGAGGAGAACATCGTCCTCACGATCAGCGAGGTGCTGCGCCTCGAAGGCTACGAGGTGGACGTGGCGTCGAGCGGGAGCGAGGCGGCCGGGCTGCTCGACTCGGGGGCCGACTACGACCTCATCCTCACCGACCTGCACATGGACGAGGGCGACGGCCTCTCGCTGCTCGAAGAGGTGCGCGCCCGCTCGCCGCTCACCATCGTCGTCGTCCTGACGGGCTTCGCGGCGGTCGAGTCGGCCATCGCCGCGCTGCGCCACGGCGCCTACGACTACCTGACCAAGCCCTGCATCATCGCTGAGCTGACCCACACGGTCTCGCGCGGCATCGACCACCGCCGCCTGATGCTCGCCGAGCGCGAGGCGCGCGGCCGCCTCGAAGAGCTGAACCGCGAGCTTGAGAGCCGCGTCGACGAGCGCACGGCCGAGCTGAGCCGCGTCAACCAGGAGCTGGTCGAGGCCAACCGGATGAAGGACGTTTTCCTCGCCACGCTCTCGCACGAGCTGAGGACGCCTTTGACGCCTGTGCTCGGCTGGGTCAACCTGCTGCGCACGGGCGCGGCCGCCGACGCCTCGATGCTCACGCAGGGGCTCGACGCCATCGAGCGCAACGCGCGGCTGCAAGCGCGGCTCGTCGACGACCTCCTAGACATCTCGCGCATCGTCTCGGGCAAGCTCCGCATCGAGTGGGAGCCCGTCAACCTCTGCAACGTGGTCGAGCTGGCGACCGAGCCGGTGCGCGCCGAGACGGCCTCGCGCGAGATAGACCTCGCCGTCGAGCTACCGGAGTGCCCGCTCGTCGTGCAGGGCGCGCCGGTGCGTTTGCAGCAGGTCGTCTGGAACCTCCTGTCTAACGCGGTGAAGTTCACGCCGCGCGGCGGGCGCGTCGGCGTCCGCGCGTGGCGCGAGGGCGACGAGGCGCGCGTCGAGGTCTCGGACACCGGCGTCGGCATCGCGCCCGAGTTTTTGCCGCACGTCTTCGACCGCTTCCGGCAGGCCGACGGCTCGACGACGCGGCAGTACGGCGGGCTGGGCCTTGGGCTCGCCATCGTGCGCGCGCTCGCGGAGCTGCACAACGGCTGGGTCGCCGCAGAGTCCGGGGGCTTGGGCGAAGGCTCGCGCTTCACGGTCGGGCTGCCCTGCGCCGTCGCCGCCGAGCCCGCCGCCGAGCCGGAGGCGGAGGCGCCGCCCGGGGGCGGCACGGTGCCCGTGCTCATCGTGGAGGATTCGAGCGAGACGCTTGAGCTTCTGGAGCTTCTCTTCTCGCGGCAGGGCTACGAGGTGTGCGGCGCGGCGTCGGCGGCCGAGGCCGTCCGGCGCGCGGGCGAGCGGCGGCCGGGGATCATCATCTCGGACATCAGCATGCCGGGCGTTGACGGCTACACGCTGCTCGCGGAGCTGCGGCGGATGCCCGGCCTCGAAGCCGTCCCCGCCATCGCGCTCACCGGCCACGCCATGGACGAAGACCGCGCCCGCGCGCTCGCCGCAGGCTTCTCCGTACACGTCCCCAAGCCCGTAGACCCCGAAGAACTGCTCCGCGTCGTCCGCCGCCTCACGTCGTGAGTTAAGTTCAAAGTCATAAGTTCAAAGTCGCAAGTTCAAAGTTGCAAGTTAAGAACTCGGGTCTTCAACTTGGAACTTTGAACTTGCGACTTTGAACTTAACTCCGACTTTTATCTCGACACCTTCCAAGCGCTCGGGTAGGATGTTTGTAGAGTCGCGCGGGCCGGAGACGGTGGCGCGCGGACGCCTCAAGGGACTCTCACGACGGACTCCAACCCCACGGTCACACCATGCCAGCCGAAGAGAAAGACACGGATCAGCGGGAGCGCGGCATCAAGGCGCGCAGGAACAAGCGGGTCAGGGTGCGCTTCCCCGTCAAGGTCGAGGCCCCGCTCGACGACGGGCGCGCGCGCGTGCTCTGCGCGCACACGGTCGTCGTGAGCCACGCCGGGGCCACGCTCGACATGGACGAGCCCATCCCCGAGGGCATGGGTCTACAGGTCACGCCGCCCTTCGGCGGGACGCTCCTCGCCGAAGTCAACGGCGTGTGGGTGGACGACGAGACGGGGCGCCACCGCGTCAGCATACGCCTGATAGACCCCGCCTCCTGGACTTCGCCCGAGCGTTTCGCCGCCCCGGTCGCCGGCTCCGACCCCGAGCGCGTGAGCGTCCGCCTGCACCCGTGGGTCTGGGAACTGCTCGCGGAGTACACGTCCTACCTCAAGGAGACCGCCGCCGAGACGCTCTCGCCCGGCCCCGTGGCCGACGGCATCCTCGAACGCGCCCTGCTCGCCGACGAAGAGTTTCAGCGCTGGTTCACCGCGAAGGTTACGGAAGACATCGAAGCCTGGGAGCGGCAGTACGTCCACGAGGGCTGAAACCTCGCCCCTTTACCCCGAGAGCGCGGGCCATTTCACTGGGAGCGCGGGCACACCAGCCCGCGCTCCCAGCTTTTAGGGCCGTGTTCCCGGCACATCACTGGACGCGCCCGGCGACGGTGACGGTCTTTGACTCGCCCGGCTCGGGCTTCGACTTCGCCGACTCGCGCTCAGCCGCGCGCTCCGCGCCGGACTTCGCAAACTCGCGCACAGAGGCCGTGCCGGGAATCGAGACTAGCGCGAGGAAGTAACGCTCGCCGTGCTGGCGGAAGGTGAGGACGGCCCGCGCGGGGTTCTCGTCGCCGGTGCTGGTCATGACGACCGCCGCGGATCCCTTCCCCTCGCCCTTGATGAGGAGCGCGCCCGCCGAATCCACTCGGACGCGGCGGACGGTGTACTTGCCGGCCGGCATCTGCTTCTGCCCGGCGACGAAGTCGAAGGGAATCTGAACCTCCAGCCCGCGCGCGGCCTGCGCCTGCGCCCCCGCGGCCAGCACCAGCACCGCGAAGAACCCGAGAAGCGTCCTCGTAATTTGCTTTTTCATACATCCTCCATTTAGTCTCGTTGGCCGCCGGTTCCCGTTCGACCCGGCCTACCCCTTTTCAGCCTCCGACGGCCGTTCGCGCCGCCGCCCACGACGCCGCCGCGCCTTCTAAGCGACCGCCCCGTCGTTTCCGACCGAACTGGCCGGCGACCGCGGCTCGTATAAAGAGCGTCACACACGGACGCGGGGACTAACGCGGCAGAGGATCGCCCGGACTTTCAAATCGGGCTCAAAGGCCGCCAAAATAGTTTTCAAAGAGTTATCAAAGAACTTTCAAAAGCCCTCTATGTCGCAATTTTTCAGGCAGTTTTACGATTTCGGTCCCTTCGCGCTCGACGCGTCGGAGCGCGTGCTCGTCCGCGCGGGCGAGCCCGTCCACCTGACCCCGAAGGAGTTCGACACGCTTCTGGCGCTCGTGCGCGGGGCGGGGCGCGTGATGTCGAAGGAGGAGCTGCTGAAGGAAATCTGGCCCGACACCTTCGTCGGCGAGGCGACGCTCGCGCAGAACGTCTTCACGCTGCGGCGCGCGCTCGGCGAGGCGGAGGGCGGCCGCCCCTTCATCGAGACCGTCCCGCGACGCGGCTACCGCTTCGCCGTCAAAGTAACCGAGCGGTGTGAGGAGCACGTGCCCGCCGCGAACGCCGGACGCGCCGACGCCCACGCCTTCGCGGCCGCGCGGACGGACGCGGCCGCACGGGTCGGCGACGAGAATCCCACCCTCATCCGTCCGCAAGCGGCCGCCGATGTCACCCACGGCGACGCCGCGCCGGCCGACTCCGACCGCGCGCCCGCGCCCGCGTCGGACGCCTCCACGACGCCGCGTCAGACGGCGACAGACGCGGGCGTGGGCGAGCCGTCCGACGGGCGGGCGCAGGCCGCGGCGC
>DASWNR010000429.1:0-5037 GCA_036399155.1 Pyrinomonadaceae bacterium | reverse complement strand
CCGCCATGAGATTTTTCCGCAGGGGGAGTAAGAAGCAAGGTATGCCAGAGAAGGAGTCGGCCGGTTGGCCGGAGGAGTTGGGCTCCGAAGAACAGTCGCCGAGGGTGCGCGTCAACGACCGCCGCCGCGTACGCCTCGGCGAAGAGGCCGAGGGCGCGGGCGGCGACGAGTCGGCCGGCACTGGCTCGGCCGAAGCCCCGGGCCGCAAGCCTTCATACGTCGAGGAGCTTGAGGCGCGCACGCAGGCGGCCGAGCAGAAGGCGGCCGACGTGCAGTCGCGCTTCGAGCAGGTGCGCGCCGAACTCAAGCGCGAGACCGACGAGCTGCGCCAGCGCCTCGCGCGCAACGCCGACGAGCGCGCGGCGAGGGAGAAGGCCGCCTTCATCGCCTCGCTGCTGCCGGTCGTGGATAACCTCCAACGCGCGGTCGAGGCGGCCGAGGCGGGCGGCGCGCAGGGGTCTCTGCTCGACGGCCTGCGCGGCACCATCAGCGGCTTCGAGAACGCGCTCACGCAGGCGGGCGCGGAGCCGATAGACGCCCTGGCTCAGCCCTTCGACCCCGAGCTGCACGAGGCCGTGGACACCACGGAGGTCGAGCCCGAGCTTGACGGTCAGGTCACCGCGCAGTACGGGCGCGGCTACCGTCTGGGCACGCAACTGCTCCGCCCCGCGCGCGTCCAGGTCGGCCGCGCGAAGAGTGAGAGCGCGGGCGCTTGAGCGACCCGGCGGATTATTTGAACCGACAATCTTATTTTCTCAGGAGAAGAACAAAGTGGCAGCGAAGGATTTGAAGTTCAGGGAAGAGGCGCGGGCTTCGATGCTCAAGGGCGTGAACGTGCTGGCGAACGCGGTGCGCGTCACGCTCGGGCCGAAGGGGCGGAACGTCGTCATCGGCAAGAAGTTCGGCTCGCCCGTCATCACGAAGGACGGCGTGACGGTCGCCAAGGAGATCGAGCTCAAGGACAAGTACGAGAACATGGGCGCGCAGATGGTCAAGGAGGTCGCCACCAAGACCAACGACATCGCGGGCGACGGCACCACCACCGCCACCGTGCTCGCGCAGGCCATCTTCCGCGAGGGCGTCAAGAACGTCACCGCCGGCGCCAACCCGATGCAGCTCCAGCGCGGCATACAGCTCGGCGTCGAGGCCGCCACGGCCGAGCTGGAAAGGCTCTCGAAGAAGGTCAAGGGCAAGGAAGACCTCGCGAGCGTCGCCGCCGTCTCGGCCAACAACGACCGCGAGATAGGCGAGCTGATCTCGGAGGCGATGGACAAGGTCGGAAACGACGGCGTCGTCACGGTCGAGGAGTCGAAGTCCATGCAGACCGAGCTCGATTTGGTCGAGGGCATGCAGTTCGACCGTGGGTATCTTTCGCCCTACTTCGTCACCAACCCCGACCGCATGGAGGCCGTGCTCGAAGAGCCGCTGATTCTCCTCCACGAGAAGAAGATTTCGGCGATGCGCGATTTGCTGCCGCTCCTCGAGCAGGTCGCCAACCAGGGCCGCCAGCTCCTCATCATCGCGGAGGACGTGGAGGGCGACGCGCTCGCCACGCTCGTCGTCAACCGCCTGCGCGGCACCATCAAGGTCTGCGCGGTGAAGGCCCCGGCCTTCGGCGACCGCCGCAAGGCCATCCTCGAAGACATCGCGACGCTGACGGGCGGACGCCTCATCACCGAAGACCTCGGCATCAAGCTGGAGAACGTCACGGTCGAAGATTTGGGGCGCGCCAAGCGCGTCATCGTCGACAAGGAGAACACGACGGTCGTCGAGGGCGCGGGCGACCGCAAGGCGATTCAGGGGCGCGTCGCCACCATCCGCCACCAGATAGAGGAGACCTCCTCGGACTACGACCGCGAGAAGTTGCAGGAGCGCCTCGCCAAGCTCGCCGGCGGCGTCGCCGTCATCCGCGTCGGCGCGGCCACCGAGACCGAGATGAAAGAGAAGAAGATGCGCGTCGAGGACGCCGTCAACGCGACGCGCGCCGCCGCGCAGGAAGGCATCGTCCCCGGCGGCGGGGTCGCGCTCGTGCGCGCGGCGAAGGCCCTCGAAAAGATCGAGGAGGAGGGCGACGTGCTGACGGGCGTCCGGCTGCTCCGCCGCGCGATGGAGGAGCCGCTGCGCCGCATCGCGGAGAACGCGGGGATGGACGGCGCGGTCGTCATCGGCAAGGTTGACGAGACGAAGGGCTCGGTCGGCTACAACGCCGCCACGGGTCAGTTCGAGGATCTCGTCAAGGCCGGCATCATCGACCCGACGAAGGTCGTGCGGACGGCGTTGCAGAACGCCGCCTCGATCGCGGGGCTCATGCTGACGACCGACGCGGCCGTCACGGACGCGCCCGAGCCGAAGAGGGCGGCCACGCCGCCGATGGGCGGGGGCATGGGCGGGGGCGAAGACTACGACTTCTAAACCAGGCTCATAGTTTCGAGTTCAAAGTTCCAGGCTCAAAGTTACGGCGCGTCCGCGCAGCTTTGAGCCTGGAACTTTTCAACTTTGAACTATTTTCATGGCCGCACAATTGCAACGCGCCGGTGTGCTATAGTTCGGGTGTCCCGAAGCGCGACGAAGGGCGCAACGGGGCATACGAGCCAGGCATCTAACAGAAGCCGGACGACGGGCATATTTAGCGAAACTGTTTCGGCTTAAAGGCCCCGGAGTAGACGCGCCGCCCGCCGTCCAGATTTTTTTTAGGCTGATGTTTTTGAGCCCCTGCGGAGGTCGCCCCGTGACTCCCCCCGCGGCTCACCAGAAGGAAAAGCAATGATAGATCTGGGAACTTACAAAGACCGTTTCGCCGAGAGCGGGCAGCGCGTCCTTGAGCACGCCGTGCAGGAGTCGCGCCGCCGTGACCAAAACTACATCGCGGTGGAACACATTCTCAACGGCCTCGCCGTCGAGGAGGCCGAGCTGTTCAACTCGACGATGCGCGACCTCTCGCTCGACCCGCGCTCGGTCAAGGTGCTGATTGAAAAGCGTCTTGAGAATGCACGCTATCAGAACGTCAACAAGGGCATCCGCATCGCGCCCGAGACCATCGAGCTCTTCAAGCGCTCGATGGAGCGAGCGCGCGCGCAGGGGCGCAAGACCATCGAGGCCACCGACCTCTTCATGGCCTTCTCGCAGGACGAGAACAGCGCGCTGATGGGCGTGCTCCGCAACCTCGGCGCGAACGCCGAGACCGTGGTCGAGCAGGTGCGCGCACGCGTCCGCACGCGCGAGCAGCAGGAGGAGGAGTACAAGAAGAAGTTCGAGCTGCCCCCCTACCTCAAGCACTTCGGGGTTTCGCTGAACCGCCTCGCCCGCGCAGACAAGCTGCCGCCGACCATCGGCCGCGAGCGCGAGATTCAGCAGATGATCGAAATCCTCTGCCACCGCGAACGCGCCAACTCGCCCATGCTCGTCGGCGAGCCGGGCGTCGGCAAGACGGCGGTCGTCGAGGGACTCGCGCGCTTGATCGAGCTCGAACCGGAGAAGGTTCCGGCGCGGCTGCGCGGGACGCACGTCGTCCAGTTGCAGATGGGCGGGCTCGTCGCCGGCACGATGCTGCGCGGCATGTTCGAGGAGCGCATCAAGGGCATCATCGACGAGGTGAAGGAGCGCGACAACCTGATCCTCTTCATCGACGAGGCGCACACCATCATCGGCGCGGGCGCCGCGCTCGGCACCTCTTCCGACGCCGCCAACATGTTCAAGACCGCGCTGGCGCGCGGCGAGATGCGCATCATCGGCGCGACCACCATCACCGAGTACAAGGAGTACATCGGCGAGGACGAGGCGCTCGCGCGCCGCTTCCGCATGGTCAAGGTCGCCGAGCCGTCCATCGCCGAGACGCGCGAGATTCTTTTCGGACTGCGCCCGCGCCTGGAGCGCAACTACTCGGTCACCATCTCCGACGACGCCATCAACACGGCGCTTGAGATGGCCCCGAAGTACATACGCAACCTGCACCTGCCGGACAAGGCCATCGGCTGGCTCGACACGGCGGCGGTCAAGGTCGAGATCAACGAGCCCGACACGCTGGTGGTGCTCCCCGAGCACATCATCGACGTCATCTCGCAGGAGTCGCGCATCCCGCGCGACATGATCTACCGCGACACCAACGACCGCTTCTTCACGATGGAGGAGGAGTTGGGCGGGCGCGTCATCGGGCAGAAGGACGCCATCCGCGCCGTCGCGCAGCGCCTGCGCCTGAACAAGGGGCCGCTCAAGGAGTCGCACTACAAGCCCGACGGCGTGCTCCTCTTCCTCGGCCCCACGGGCGTCGGCAAGACCGAGCTGGCGAAGGCGGTCGCCGAGTTCATGTTCGGCGACGAGGAGAAGATGGTGCGCATCGACATGTCCGAGTACCAGGACGGCACCATCGGCATCGAGAAGCTCATCGGGATGCCGCGCGGCATCGTCGGCAGCGAGCGCGGCGGCGTGCTGACCGAACAGCTCCGCGAGAACCCCTACACGGTTCTGCTGCTCGACGAGGTCGAGAAGGCTTCGCCGACGCTGATGAACCTCTTCCTGCAAGCCTTCGACGAGGGCTGGCTGACGGACGGCCGCGGCAAGAAGGTCTACCTCTCGGACGCGATCATCATCATGACCTCGAACCTCGGCTCGGAGAACTTCAAGAAGTACGAGAAGCCGTTCGGGTTCGGCACCAAGACGCTGGGCGACATGAAGGCTATCAGGGGCGACGTGATGAAGGCGGCCGAGAATCGCTTCTCGCCCGAGTTCCGCAACCGCATCGACGAGATCGTCGTCTTCTCGCCGCTGACGATGGACGAGGTGCGCGACATCGCGAAGATTTACACCGGCAAGCTCTGCCGCCAGATGGAGCAGCAGGGCAAGGTCTGCCGCGTGACCCAGGCCGCCATCGACCTCCTGACGGAGAAGGGCTACAGCCCGGCCTACGGCGCGCGCTTCCTCAAGCGCCACATCGACGAGAAGGTCAAGCTCCCCATCACGGCGATGTGGAAGGAGGCTTCCAGCTTCGTCGCCGACGTGGTGGACGGCGAGGTCGTCGTCCGCGCCGAAGGCTGAAGGCGC
>DASWNR010000428.1:0-54059 GCA_036399155.1 Pyrinomonadaceae bacterium | reverse complement strand
GCCGCTCGCCGGGCCGCGCGTAGGTCAGGCGCACCGTCGTGACGCGCTCGCCCTCGAAGAGGTGCGCGGCGGCGATGAGTCGGGCGGAAGGCGAAGCGTCGGCGCCGCCGCTCTCGGCCACCCTGCGCGCGACGAGCGCGGCCGCCGGCTCGCCGTCGAGCGCGAGCACGGCGTCGCCCGCGCGCAGCCCCGCCTCCTCCGCATCCGAGTCGCGCTCGACGTCGGTGACGACGACCTGGTCGCCCAACTCGCGCACCGAGACGCCGACCGAGACGTAACGCTGCACGCGCCAGTCGGGGCTCTCGCCCGGCGCGAAGACGCGCGTGTGCGGGTCGCGCAGCAGCCCGAGCATGCGCCGCAGCACCGCGTACAGCTCAGCGCGCCCGCGCGCCTCGGCCGCGAGCGGGCGGAGACGCCGACGCGCCTCGCGCCAGTCGACGCCCTGAAAGTCCGGGTCGAAGTAGCGCTCGCTCACCTGCTCCCAGACTTCGTCGAAGATGCGCAGACGAGCCTCGGCCGTCGAGTAAGCGTCCGCGCCCGAGCCTTCGCCGAAGGCGGCGCGGCTTCGGTACGCGACGGGCGCTGGCGCGAGGAGGCACACGAGCGCGCAGAGTGCGAGCGCGGCGAGCGCGCTCGTGTGCTTCGTTCCGGGTTTCAGACGAGACACTGCCTACCTCCCGTCCTCACTTGTTCGGCGTCTTCGGCGGGCGTCGGAAATTGTAGCGCAGTAGCACGCGGACGGCGACGCGCTCGCCGTCGCGCTCGGCCGGGCGGAAGTTCATCCGGCGCACGGTCGAGACGACCTCCTCGTCGAGCCCGAAGCCGGCCCATCGGACGACCTCGACGCGCCCGACGCGCCCGTCGGCGCTTATCTCGACCGACGCGTCCACGGTCGCCTCTGCCTCGGCGCGCGAGGCCGCCTCCGTGTAGGCCGGGCGCAGGCTCCTGTACGGCGCGGGCTCGCGCAGGTCTGATTTGGCGTTCGCGCCCTCGTCGGTCGAGAGGTCGATGACGGCGGAGACGGAGGGCTCCGGCTCGAAGCGGTCGCGCTCCTCGCGCTCCGCCTCCGCGGCGACGGCCCCCGCGTAGAGCACGGCGGCGCCGCGTTCGACTGTGGCGAGCAGAGAGGCTTCGGCCTCCTCGGCCGTCGCGGCCTCGGCCGCCGGCCGCTCCCACGTGACCAGCCGACCCGTCCGCGTGCTGACGACGAAGACCGAGGCGTAAGACTCGAAGTATACGGGTCGCGCGGACGACGAGCGTCGGATGGTCTGCGCGTCGCCCGTCAGGTAGAAGTCGCAGCCGACGGCCGCGCCGAGCGAGCGCGCCTCCGCTAACGTCATGTTGAGTGAGCCCGCGTAGCCCACGCCGCGCGCGGCCGCCGCGCTCATCCCGCGGTCGAGCAACGAGAGGCTCGTCCCCTTCACGGTGAGGGACGCGAACAGCTTTGTCAGCCTCTCGGTCACGCGCGCCGCCGTCGCCGAGCCGC
Organism: Pyrinomonadaceae bacterium; assembly: GCA_036399155.1. Classification (GTDB taxonomy): domain Bacteria; phylum Acidobacteriota; class Blastocatellia; order Pyrinomonadales; family Pyrinomonadaceae; genus QHXN01. Next base: position 52,573 of record DASWNR010000428.1, on the reverse strand, counting down.
CCATGTCGAGCACCGCCACCGTCACGCGCCGCTCCCGCGCGCCCGCGCCCGAAGGCGAGAGCGCGAGCGCAAGTGTTAAGAGCGTGAGCGCGTGGCGAAAATACATCATGTCTTTACAGGCTACTCTTCGTCGGCGCGCAGCGGGTCGGCGTAGACGCCGGGCGAGCTTTCGGGGATGAGCCGCGCGCCGACCGCGCGCTCGTAGAACTCCGCGGGGCCGACGCCGCCGACGACGGCGTAAGCATAACCCAGCTCGCGCAAGCCCCGCAGCGCGGCCAGCAGCAGAGCGCGTCCCAGCCCGCGACCGCGCTCGGCCTCGACCACGCCCGTCGGCCCGAAGAAATCTTTTCGCGTGCACTCGTACGCGGCGAAGCCCACGAGCCTCCCCTCCCGCAGCGCGACGAAGACCGTCAACGGCTGTCGCACGAGCCCGACCGAGACCTCGTCCGCCCACGCCCGACTGAACTCGCGCGCGACGAACTCGCGCACCTGACTCGACTCCCACGGCCGCGCTCGCCTGACCAACAGCCCCGCGCCGCGCAGCTCCGCGAGCGCCGGCTCGACCGGCGGCAGCCGCAGCAAGTTGACGAGCATGTCCGGCACGTCACACCGTCCGAGTTCGACAGTCCGGCGAACGAAGGGTGGGGAGACTAGTTGACCGCCGCGCCGGCGTTCGGGCGGCGGTGGTAGAGCGCGTAGACCTCGTCCTTGACCTCGGGCGGGAAGCAGACGCGGTGGAGTTGGTAGCCGCGCAGGCCCCGCACGGCGTCGCTCACCTCGCTGATCTCGCGCACGCGCGGCCGCGAGTAGCCGTCCTCGACGTAGATGAGTGACTTCGGCTCGGCGCCCTCGGCCGTGTAGTAGGAGTAGTAGGGCACGTCGCCCGCGTGGTCTTCGATGAAGTAGTAGGCCGGGTCGAACCCGCGCCGCGCGACGGCCACGCGCGCGGCTTCGAGAAAGTCCGAGCGCTCGGCCTCGGGCATGTCGAGGTCTATGGCCTTGAACAGTCGGCGCCCGACGAAGCGGCGGCTGAGGTCGCGCAAGGTCGCGTCGTCTGCGCGCTGCCACTGCTTGACGTGGAAGGTCAGCTCGGCGTCGTCCAGCTCAAGGTGGTCGGCGAGCGTGAGCGGGATGCGTTTGAGAACCTTCTCGAAGGCGGTGTCGGGCGCGCACCAGACGCGCTCGCCCGCCGCGATGAGTTCGAGCGCGCGCCTCAAGGTCGAGCGCAGCACGGCCTCGGCCGAGCGCAGCGTCCGGTGGAAGTAGACCTGCCGGAACATGTAGTAGCGCGCCTGCAAATACTCCTCGACCGCGTAGAGGCCGCGCGCCGAGACGTAGATGCGGTCGTTGGCCTCGTCCACCTCGATGGCGTTGACGATCCATTCGAGGTCGTAGTTGCCGTACTTCGCGCCGGTCATCAGAGAGTCGCGCAGGAGGTAGTCCATGCGGTCGACGTCGAGCTGCGACGAGACGAGCTGTGCGAGGAAGGCCGGCTGGAACGTGCCCTCGATGATGGAGGCGACCGCCTTGGGGAGCCCGGGCGAGTAGTCGCGCAAGATTTGCCCGGCCTCGGTCTCCTCGCTCAGCACGGCGCGGCGCGTCCACTCCTCGTGGTGGAAGTTCAGCACCTTCTCCATCACGTGCGAGAAGGGGCCGTGCCCGGTGTCGTGGAGCAGGGCGGCGGCGCGCGCGGCGGCGCGCGCGTCCTCGGAAATCTTGTAGCGCTCGGAGAGGAGGTCGAGCACGCGCGTCATCAGGTGGAGCGCGCCCAGAGAGTGCGCGAAGCGCGAGTGCTCCGCGCCCTGGTAGGTGAAGAGCGCGAGGCCGAGCTGCTTGATGCGCCTGAGCCGCTGGAACTCGAACGAATCGACGAGGCGCACCATCAGGCGGCCTTCGTCCGTGTCCGTCCGAAGGCGGATGATGTTGTGCACCGGGTCGCGGTAGATGCGCTCGCTCACGGGCGGGAGTCTACCACAGCGGCGGCGGGGGGAGGGGAGGGCGTCCCACGCCCCGGAAAAAAAAGAGGGCCGCGTCGGGGACGCGGCCCTCCGGGACGCACGCGCAGGCGTGGGCTAGAAGACGTAGCGCAGCGCGAACTGCATCACGCGCCCCGGCCTCGACTCGCCGACCGGGGTCTGCGAGTCGACGTAGCGGCCGAAGTCACTCGGCGGCGTCCCCGTCTGCGGGTCGAGGTTGAGCCCGAAGGAGGAGACGGAGTTGAAGCGCTGGGTGTTGGTGACGTTGAAGACCTCCCAGCGGAAGGTCAGCCGGTGGCTCTCGGCGTACCACATGTTGAAGCTCTTGTGGAGCCCCGCGTCGAGCGCGAAGTAGCTCGGGATGCGGATGGTGTTGCGGTCGCCGACCTCGCCCGCGCGCGCGTTGCGGAAGGACTGGTAGGCGGCGGTAGGGTTGCTGAAGACGTTCGGGCGCAAGCCGGGGCTCGTGCCCGTCGGGTCGGCGACGTTCGGGTCGTTGTCCTCGCTGACGGGGCCGGTGCGGACGCCGTTCGAGGTGAGCTGCCAGTTGGTCGCCCAGATGCCGACGTCGAACGGCGAGCCGAGCGGCAGCCCCGAGTTGTAGCGCATGACGCCCGAGAACGACCAGCCGCCGAGCAGTGCGTTGACGACCGGCGGCGCGTCCCTCAGCCACTTCCGGTTGTCGCCGAAGGGGAGCGAGTAGAGCCAGTTGGCGTTGATGTTGTGACGCACGTCGAAGTCCGAGACCGACCGCTGCGACTTGAGGTCGAGCGGCTGGCGAATGAGGTTCGTCAGCACGGCGTTGGATTCGAGCGACGAGCTGTCGTCCATCGACTTCGAGAAGGTGTAGTTGAAGTCGAGGTAGAAGGTGTTCTTGAACCTCTGGTGGAGCGAGAAGGTGCCGCCGTGGTAGTCAGCCGTGCCGACGGTCGAGAAGACGCCGAGCGCGGCGTACTGCGGGTGGAAGAACGCGTTCGGCCCGACGACGGGCGACAGGTCGTCGAGGACGGCCTGGACGAACGTCCAGTCGGGCAGGTCGAAGGCGTCGTTCTCGCCGGCGGCGCACCCGGCCGTCGAGCAGCGCGCGGCGAGGAAGTATGCGGCCTGCGAGGGCGTCAGCGAGGGGTCGCCGAGCAGGTTATCGCCGAGCCCCGGGAAGAGGTTTGTGAAGAACGGGATGTTGGGCACGTTCGGGCTGTCGTAGGGGACGTTCCGAGCGCGCAGGTCGAACAGAACCGAGGCCGCCTCGTACCAGGTCTGCCCGGACTGCGGGTCGCGCAGGTTGTTCAGGTGCATCACGTCGCGGATGAGCCCGAGGTTGCGCCCGGCACGCCCGATGTAGCTCGCCTCGAAGGAGAAGCCCTTGGGGAGTTCGCGCCCGTAGGAGACGTTCCAGGTGTACTGCACGGGCGACGTCAGCGTGTCGTCAATCGTCTGCTCGATGCGCTGCTGCTCGTCGGAGGGCAACGTCAGAGGGAAGGTGATCGGGCCGGGGATGTCGAGGAGCGGCGTGTCGCGCACCGGGTCGAACAGGCCGGTGAAGCGGGGCCCCAGCCGCGTCGTCGTGTTGACCGTGTTGGCGGAGAGCGAGGTCTCGGTCGAGAACCCGAGCGTGTTGCCGAGGTCGAAGCTGACGGCCAGCGCGCTGCCGATGCGGTCGTAGACCATGCGGAAGCCGCCGCGGATAACCGAGCGGCCGTTGCGCCCGACGAGGTTGCCGAACCAGTTGTCGCCGAAGTCGGGCGAGTAGGCCACGCCGAACGTGGGCGCGAAGTTGCCCCAGTCCGTCTTGTAAAAGCCGGGGCGGTCGTTGGCCCGGCCCGAGAGGTCGACCGTGATCGGGTCGTTGAGGGGCTGCCCCGCCTCCGCCCCCGCCATCCGGCGCTCGAAGTACTCGCCGAGGCTCACGCCGGGGCTGACCTGGAAGCCGTTGCGCTCGTAGACGGGCGTGTTGACGCCCCAGCGCAGCCCGTAGTTGAGCGTCAGGTTCGGCGTGATCTTCCACGTGTCCTGGCCGTAGAAGTCGTACTCCTCGGTCGCGAACGAGCGGGAGGTCGGGGTGCCCACCGGGAGCGGCTGGCCGTTGAGGTCGTAGTTGACGCTGGCGCCGATTTGCGAGAAGCGCCCGAGCACCGAGGCGACGGCCGCGCGCGCGTCGAAGACGCCGCTCGCGTCGAGCCGCTGGTCGCCGAAGTTGGCGTTGCTGAGCAGCGGGTTCGAGAGCGTCGAGCCGGAGTTGGCGTAGTACGAGGGGTTGACGACGGCCGTGTCGAACGAGTTGGCGGCCGAGACGCGGTTGTTGCGGATGAACCTGAGGTTGGCGCCGCCCTGCACGGTGTGCGTGCCCTTGATCCACGACACGTCGTCCGTGATGTTCCAGACCGGGGTGGTGCGGCTGAGCTGGCGCGTGTAGAGGAAGGGCTGGTAGACGAAGCGGAAGTTGACGGAGTTGGCGTTGATGTCGGAGCCCTGCGTGAACGACTGGCGGGTCAGGCCGGCGCGCAGGCTGTTGACGATGGAGTTGCTGATCGTCCAGGAGTGCCCCACGACGAAGCCCTTGGGGTGCACCCAGAGGTTCGGCGAAGGCGCGGTCGGGAACTGCCGCTCCTGCCCGTAGAGGTCGTCCTGGTAGTTGGCGCGCACGAACATCGTCTGGCGGTCGGTGATGTTGAGGTCGAACTTGGCGATGTGCGTGTTCAGCTCGGTCGAGACGGGGGAGTTGAAACGGAAGCCGCCCGTGTTGAGGCCGTCGCCGGTGGCGAAGGTGTTCGGCAGCGGCGCGGTCTGGAGCAGCGCGAGCCCGGCCGGGTTGACGCCGCCGGTCGCCGGGAAGAGCGAGGCGATCTGCGCGGGGGTGACGGTCGTGACGCCGCCCGAGACGTTGCGGAACTGCACGATGCCCTGCCGGAGCGTGGCCGTCGGCACCGTGCGCAGCACCGAGACCTCGGCGGCGTCGCGCCGCCCCTCGTAGTTGTAGAAGAAGAAGAGCCGATCCTTCTTAATCGGGCCGCCGAGCGAGCCGCCGAAGATGTTGCGGATCAGCTTGGGGCGCGGCACCTTCTGGTCGCCGATCCGGGCGATGCCGCTGATGACGTCGGCGTCGAGCGCCGTGTAGCGCCCCTCGGCGTTGTTGAAGTAGTCGTTGGCCGTCGTCGCCGTGTTGCGGTGGAACTCGTAGAGGTCGCCGTGCCAATCGTTGGTGCCGCTCTTGGTGATGAGCGAGACCTGCGCGCCGGAGGAGCGCCCCTGGTTCGCGGTCGGCACGGAGGTGGTCACGCGGAACTCCTGCACGGACGAGGGCGTCACGCGCAGCACGCTGCTGAAGGCGTCGCCGGTGACGACGTCGAGGCCCGACTGCTGCTCGTTGACGTCGATGCCGTCGAGCGTGACGTTGGCCTGGTCGCGCCTCCCGCCGTTGACCTCGCCGAGCCGGGTCACGCCGGGCTGGAGGCTGAGCAGGTTGACGACGTTGCGCGCGTTGAGCGGCAGATCCTCGATGCGCCTGCTCTCGAAGGTGGTGCCGATGGTGGCGTCCGTCGTGTTGAGCGGCGCCTCGGTGCTGGCCTCGACGTTGACGGTCTCGGTGACCGCGCCGACCTCCAGCGCGACGTCCAGCTCGCGCGGCGTGTCGACGAGCGCGGTCACGTCGGCGACGAGCGCCTTCTTGAAGCCGGCCGCCTCGACCTCGACGCGGTAGGTGTCAGGCGGGACGAGGCTGAAGACGTATCCGCCTTCGGCGTTCGACACCTGAACGCGGCTGAAGTTCTTCCCCGTGTTGGTGAGAGTGACCGTCGCGCCGGCGACGGCGTTGCCCTGCGGGTCGCGCACCGTGCCGCGGATGGTCGCCGTGCCGGTCTGTGCCGACGCCACGCCCGGCAGAGTTAGAGCCAGAAGCAGAGCGCACGCTAAAAAGACGGTAGCTCTCATTCCGCGAATTCTGGTCATCTCGATTAAACCCTCCTAAACGTTTGGCTGGAGAATCGCGTGGCGAGGACGCCCGCCGTCCGGCGCACGCTGAAAGAGGAAGTGGGTCGGAAGTTGGTCAACACCTTCACGTCAGCCCGGCAGGACTTAGGGCTGTACTTCAGTCATGTGAATTCGAGCGGCGAGCGGCTGCCCGCGAGGAGCTACGCGTGAAGTGCGGCGCTCGCTCGGTGGTCGGACTCTCAACCGACGGAAGCTTCTACAAAACCGGGCCGGAGTCGTCTGCGTTGCGGGGCCGGCCCCGTCGCAGGCGTGCAAAGTATTTCTTTGAAAGCAGAATGGCAATTGCCATTCCATGTCGGCCGCCGGTTGGGGCGCGCGCAAGAAGAGCGGTGTTACTACGGCTGTTACGGTTCGGCGGCGTCTGAGACGGCGGGCATTATATCCGAAAAAATGGAATCGGCATGATTTTTTTGGATGAAGGGGAGAGGTGTCGGCGGGCGGAGCGGACGCCCGAGCGCCGCGTCGAGGGGCGGCGCCCGCGGGGAGAGCCCCCGCGAGAAGTAATAAGGCCCGGCCCCTACTCGATGTGATCGAGGAGGTGTCCCATCTTCTCCTTCTTGGTGCGGAGGTAGTGCATGGCGGCGTCGGCGGGCTCGACCGCGAGCGCGACGCGTTCGACGACGCGCAGCCCGGCCTCCTCCATCGCGCGCAGCTTGAGCGGGTTGTTCGACATCATCCTGACGTGGCACAGCCCCAGGTCGAAGAGCACCTCGGCGCACTGCCTGTACTCGCGCAGGTCAACCGCGAGCCCCAGTTGCTCGTTGGCCTCGACGGTGTCGGCGCCCTCGTCCTGCAAGGCGTAGGCGCGAATCTTGTTGATGATGCCGATGCCGCGCCCCTCCTGAAGCTGGTAGACGATGGCGCCGCGCCCCTCGCGCTCGATGAGCTGCATGGCGCTGTGGAGCTGCCGGCCGCAGTCGCACTTGGTCGAGCCGAACACGTCGCCCGTCAAACACTGCGAGTGTATGCGTGCGAGCGTCGGCTCGTCCGGGTGAATCTCGCCCTTGAAGAGGACGACGAACTCCTCCTCGCTCGTCTTCGAGCGGTAGCCGGCGATGCGGAACTCGCCGACCTCGGTAGGCAGACGCGCCTCGGAGACGCGCTCGACCGTCAGCGCCTGCCTCGACCACGTGCACTCCAGTGTGGCTTCTTCTTTCAAAGTGGGAACTCCTTTGCGAGGAATTATAGGAGCACGGCGCGCGCGGGACAAGACGGCGCGGCCCGCGGGCGTGCGGGCTCAGCCGTCGCGCCCGAGCATCAGCGCGAGGTTGTCGCGCAGACGGCCGGGGTCGGCCGTGAGGTCGCCCGCGTGAGCGTCGCCGTCGGCCGGGGCGCAAAGCTGGTAGTAGTAGCGGAGCCCGACGGCCGAGGCGAGGTTGTAAAACCAGTTGCGCTCGCGCTCGCCCTCGCGGCGGAGTTCGAGCACGACGCCGCCCGCCGGCATGAAAAGGATATTGGTGAGCCCCGCGCCGTGGTTCGAGACGAGGTGCCGCGCGGAGGCCGTCAGACGCACCTGCTCCTCGAACGTGTGCTCCTCGAAGTAGACGACGCGGAAGCCGAACTCCTCGACGACGCGCGCGACCTCAAGCTCGTTCGTCAGCCTGCGCTTGGGCGCGCGCCCCCGGCTCACGTAGAGACGCGCCCCGGCGTCCTTCGCCGAGGCCCCGCAGCCCCCGAGGATGAAGTCGCGCAGCTCGCGCACGAGCGGCTCGTTGTAGTGGCCCGACGGCGCGGTGTGCGTCGGCACGAGCAGGCGCTCGCAGACGCAAGTCTCGTCCGCGCCGACGTACTCGACGCCGCGAAGCTGAAAGAGCTTGAGCGAAGAGGTGACGAACCCGAGCCGCTCGTAGCCGTGCGGGAGCAGCAGCGTCACGTCGCGCGCCGCCTCGCGCGCGGCGTAGAGCCGCGGGAGCACGTCGGCCAGCCAGTGAAAGTAGCCGCCGCTCCAGTCGTCGGTCACCCACAGCCGCGGCTCGTCGATAAGTCGGCGACGCCGGAGGAGCCGGTTCCTGACGAAGAACTTCAGCACGCTCCGCCGCCGGCCGAGGAAGTGGCGCATGATGACGGGCGACGAGAAGGACTCCGGCAGGATCGAAGCGCCCTTGAAGAGCATCCCCTCGGGCGTCGCGGAGACGCCGCGCAGCTCAAGCAGCCGCGTCGGCGGTATCCCGCGCTCGCGCTCGTGCGCGAAGAGTTCGGCGTCTTCGGGGCGGAGGTTCGCCGGCGCGTCGCGCACGGAGCGGCCGCCCTCGCGAATCACGGGCGCGTCTTCGTGCGGCGTGACATAAGGTCTGAACATCGGGGTCTGAACATTTTTCCGAAGGCCGCGCCGCGCTCTCAGGCCGCGCCGCCGCGGCGCACGGCGAGGTAGTTGGTCGTCAGGAAGATTTCGCGCTGCTCGCCGTAGTAGGCGATGTGCGCGAGCCCCTTCGGCACGATGCGGTGGATGTCGTAAGCGCCCGAGAGCAGTGTCCAGAAGTCGTAGAAGAAGGTGCGCGAGTAGATGTTGGCCGGGCCGAACTCGAACTGGATCATCGAGACCGCGCCCGCGCCGAGCATCCGGCGCGCGCCGCGCAGCACGGCCAGCTCGTGCCCCTCAACGTCGAGCTTGAGGAAGTCTATGCGACTGACGCCGTGCTCGGGGCAGAAGTCGTCGAGCGGGCGCACCTCGATGCGCTCGGTCGCGCTCACCTCGACCTGCACGACCTGCGTGGGCAGCCGCCTGTCGATGGACGAGATGAGCGACTGCTCCTCGCCCTCGACCGTGTACGAGTAGAGTTCGAGCGTCTTTGCCTCGTCGGAGAGCCCGAGGTTGAAGGTCTTGACCCGGCCGCCCTCGCCGGCGACGCTCTGCGCGAGCTGCTCGTAGGTGGCGCGCGAGGGCTCGAAGGCGTAGACGGAGGCCGCGGGGACGTGGCGGCGCACGAGGCGCGCGTAGTCGCCGACGTTCGCGCCGACGTCGAAGACGACGGGCGACTCGACGCGCGCGCAGGCCGGCGCGACGACGTTCGCAAGCACCCACTCCTCGCCGCTCGTCTCGACCAGCCCGCCGCCGCCGTAGTTCATCGCGTAGACCGAGAGCGTGTGCAGGCGGCTCCAGACGGGCTGGAGCCGCGCTCGCTTGGCGCCCTCGCGGAAGAGTAACTTTTTCAGCAGGCCGCCCAGCGGCCCCTGTGACTGCTCCATTGTGAACCGTTGCCCCTCGCGACCCGCGCCGCCGAAGTGTCAGGTGCCGAACCGCGACAATCATACGCGGCGCGGCCCGCGAAAAGTCAAACGCCGAGCGTGCGTCGCGGGCGGCGCGGGGCCGAACCGGCGCGCGGGAATTTTCGCGTTGCCGCGCGCGGGCGGCGCGGGCTAAGATGCGGCCCGGGGGCGCAACCCCGCGTCCCCTCCCGAAGATTTCCGCCGCCGCCGAAGATGAGCCGCGAACAGGGCGACAACAGCTTCGACATCACAGTGCCCGTCCCGGCGCGCGGCTCGGCGCGCGCGCGCCACCCGGCGCTCGTCTTCCTGCGCGGCGAGCTTTTGGCCGCGCCCATCCCGCTCGAACGCGACGAGGTGACGTTGGGGCGCGCGCTCGAAGCGGACGTGCGAGTCAACGACGCGCGCGCCTCGCGCATGCACGCGCGCATCACGGTCGAGCGCGACCCCGCGACCGACGAGCGCCGCTACCGCATCACCGACCTCGGCTCGACCAACGGCACGCTCCTCAACGGCGAGCCGGTCTCGGACTCCTACCTGGAGGACGGCGACAAGGTCACGGTCGGCGAACAGCTCCTGCGCTTCGACCTCCTCGATGACATCGACCGCGAGTACCAGCGCCAGATACACCGGCTGCTCGCGCACGACGAGCTGACCGGGCTCCTCACGAGCAAGTCCTTCTTCTCGGAGCTGCGGCGCGAGGCGGCGCGCGCCGAGACCGAGGTGCGCCCCTTCTGCGTGCTGATGATGGACCTCGACCACTTCAAGGCGGTCAACGACACGCACGGCCACCTCGTCGGGAGCCAGACGCTCGAAGAGGTCGGCGCGCTCATCACGCGCGCCCTGCGCGCCGGCGACGTGGCCGCGCGCTTCGGCGGCGAGGAGTTCGCCGCCTTCCTCCTCAACGCGGACTGCGCGCAGGGGCTCGTCGCCGCCGAGCGCGTCCGCGCCGCCATCGAGTCGCACCACTTCCCGGCCACGCGGCGCGGCGCGGCGGCCGACACGGGCGAGACGCTCCGCATCACAATCAGCGTCGGGGTGGCCACCTACCCCGACGACGCGCGCGACCCCATCGAGCTGATCGAGCTGGCCGACACCGCGCTCTACCGCGCCAAGAACCTCGGACGCAACCGCGTCGTCGCCTACTGCGTCGCCCCGCCCGACCTCAAGCCCACCGCCACCGCCCCCGGCGACCCGCGCTGAGGCTTTCGCGCAGGCGCGCGCCGAATGGTCTCCGCCTCGCGTCTCGGCGCGTGCGTCTTGCGGCGTAAAAAGATTCTGCTATGATACGCGCACCGTCTGAGAACCCCCTTCCGAGTTCCCCGCGAGTTAGTCTGTGAAGAGGCACGGGTCTGCGCCGTCGAGGTCGAAGCGATGATGAGAGTGAGGCTCACAGCCGTCGTCAAGTCCGCGCTTGTCGCCGCCGTGGTGTGGGCGGCGCTCTCTTCTGACGTCTCAGCGCGGCAGCAACAGCAGCGGGCGCGCGAGGCACAGGGCCCGGCGGCGGCGCGCGACGCGCGGGCGCAACGCGCGGGCGGGCGAGACGCGGACGCTGACGCCAATGCAGACCTCTCGATTACGGGGCGCGTGACGGCCGCCGAGGTGCGCTTCGAGAAGGTGCCGAACACGCGCGTCGATTTCACGGGAAAGCCAGAGCGCGAGACTGTGTGGGAGGCGGAGCGCGAGAACCTGCCGCCGCAGGTTCAGCCCGGCGTCACTTATCGCAACGTCGGCATCACGCTGCGCATCACGAGCGTCTTCGCGGACATCGACCGCATCGTCGCCGAGGCGCTCGGCGAAGTCCCCGCGGGCGACGGCGCGCGCCCCGCGCAGCCGCCCCCCACACCGCAGGCGCAGCCGCCCGACACGCCGACGACCGCGCCGCCCGCGAGCCCGTCCCCTCCCGGCGCTTCCACGCCGAACTCCGTCACGAACGCGCCGCGCCGCAGGCCGGCGCAGAGGGGCAGGGGGAAGTGAGGCGAAACAACTTTCGCCGGGCCGCCGGCTCGGCCCTCCGCCGCCTCGCGTGCGTGTGCCTTCTCGTCGCGCCCGCGTCCGCGGTCGTGGCGGCGCAGACGCGCGGCGGCGAGCCGCCCACACCCGCGACGCGGACGGCGCCGCAATCCGGCGCGACCGCCGACGAAGACTTCGAGCTGAACATAGACGTGCGGCGCATCAACGAGCGCGACTTTCAGGCGGAGACGGCGGTCGAGGTGGGCGGCGCCGGCGCCGGGCTGCGTGCGACTGAAGGTCGGCGTGGCGCTCGGCGCTCAGGACATCGACGTGCTGTTGCAGGGCGTGCGCGGCCGCGTGCGATTCCGAGCGAGCCTCGCGCCCGTGCTGCGGCTGCTCGACGCGCGGCGCGGCGCGCCCGCCCCCGCGCAGAGTCCGCCGCCCTCCCCCTGAATTTCACCGGGCGACCCTTCCCCCAGGCTCTTCAGGTCGCCGCAAGCAGTTCTCATCAAACTTTTCGGAGGGAACGATGAAGAAGCTCTTTACAGCCGGGGCAGTCATGACCCTTGCGCTGTGCGCGGGCGCACGCGCGCAGACGACAACCACCACCGACCGCGGCGACGCCAACGCGTCCATCACGGGCAGCTCAACGGGCACGCGCGTCGCGCAGCAACAGCAGCCGCGCCCGAGCCCCACGCCCGTCGCGCCCGTCCGCCCGCTCTCGCAGGAAGACCAACGCCGGCAGCAGGAGTCGAGCGAGCGCCGCCGGCAGTCGGCCGCCTCCGGAGACCCGGACGTGCTCCTCGACGTGCCCAACCTCTCGGTCGAGGAGATCACGCTCAAGGTGAAGAACCTGCGCGCGCGCGTCTCGCTCGACGCGCGGCTCGCCAACCTCCTGCAACTGACGGCCGGGGCCGACGTGGGGATAGACGAGGTTGACCTGACCATCAAGGGCGTGCGCGCCGAAGTCCTGTTGAAGGTCAGGCTCGACAACGTCGCCGCCATCATCGACCGCACGCTGACGACCGTCGACCGCAACCCGCAGATACTCGAACGCCTCTTGCAGAGCGTCGACAACACGGTCGGCACCGTCGGCGGCGTCGCCAACACCGCGCTCCAGCCGGGCGGGGTCGTCGACCGCACGGTCGGCACCGTCGGCCAGACCTTGAACAACGTCACGCAGCCCGGCGGGCTTCTCAGCTCGACCGTCAACACGCTCGGCCAGACCGTCCAGCGCGTCGTAGACCGCTCGGGCAACATCGTCGAGCGGACGCTCGACACGGCCGGCACGGTCGTGGGCCAGCGCACCGTGGGCAACGTCACGTCGCTCACGCGGCAGGGCGAGGACGCGACCAACGCCTCGGGGCAGACCGTCCGCCGCGTCCTCGACACGACGGGCGCCCTCATCGAGCTGACGCTCGACAACGCGGGCCGCGTCATCAACTCGCGCGTCGTCAACCAGGCCACCGGCCGTCCGTGAGCTAAGGCGGAAGGCGGGAGGCGAAAGTAAAAAAGGTGGACGGGAGGCGGCGTGCCTCCCGTCCACCTTTTTATGCTCCCGTGCCCTCTTTTCCCGCCCCGAGCTTTTTGCAACCGCGCCGCCTCGCGCGCGTGTAAGCGTCGGCCGGGGAGGTGTCGCGCGGGGCCGGACGGGACGCTGGTCAGGGGCTTTAACCCTTTTGCCTTTTGCGCTTTGCCTTTTGCCTTTTGCCTTCCCAGCGGGGTATCCTTTTCGTCGTCCGGTGAAGTCCCCCGGCCACCCGACGCGCACCTCTTCGGAAAGCGAAAGAGCAAGTGATTTCCAGACTCAACCTAGCCAGCGACCCTTTCCGAAACCGCACGCTGCCGTGGACGGTCGCCGCCGTCGTCTCGCTCGTCTCGCTCGTCGCGCTCCTCTTCATCCTCTCCGAGTACCGCTCCGTCAGCGCCGAGGCCGCCGGGGCCGACCGCGAAGTCTCGGCGATGCGCGCGCAGCAGAAAGACCTCGAACGACAGGCGCAGGAGGTCATGCAGACCATCCCGGACGAGCAGCGCCAGACGCTCGACGCCGCGCACACGCTCGTCAGCCGCAAGGGCTTCTCGTGGTCGCAGCTCTTCTCCGACCTCGAAGATTCGCTGCCGCAGAGCGTCCGCGTCTCGCGCATCAACGTGCGGGAGGTCGCGCAGGTCGGCGACCAGACGCGCGCCGACCTCGACCTGTCGGTCGTCGGCCGCACGCCCTCCGACGTTACGGGCATGATCACGGAGATGAGCCGCGTCGGCACCTTCAGCGCCGTCCCCGTCAGCGAGAACCAGAGGTCCGGGCGCGGCGAGTCGGGCTTCGAGTGGGTGCTGCGCGTCACCTACGTCCAGCGCTCGCGCCGCGCCGCGCGACCCGACGGCGGCGACGGCGCGTCGGCGCCGAGGGCGCGCGCCCGAGAGAACGAACCAGAGGCGGGGGGGCGCGACTAGCTTTGAGGCAAGACTCCGCAGCCCCCGGGAACGCTTCCGGCGCGCGCTCCGCCGCGCTGCGCACGCGGCTCGACTCATTCCGCGCCACGCGCCGCCGCGGCGCACTGGGGCTGCCCGAGTTCGCGGCGGTCGCCATCGCGGCGCTGCTCCTGCTCACGGCCATAATGGCCTACCTCTTCCTGCTCGTCCCCGCGCGCTCGCGCCGCGAGTCGCTCAAGATAGAGCGCGGCGACATGGAGCGCATGCTCCAGAGCCAGCGCACCAACATCGGCGAGGGCAAGGACACGCAGCAGCGCGCCGCGGACATCCTTTCGAGCCTCGAACGCTTCGAGATAGATCACCTGGGGCTGGCTTCGAGCGGGACGAAGACGGTCGTCGAGGAACTGAACCGACTCATACTTAAGAACAACCTGCGCATCAGCGGCGGCGTCAACTTCAGGCAGCTACAGGAGACCGCGCCCGGCCCCGAAGGCGCGCCGCGCGCGCGCCGCTCGACGTCCTCCGGCGACGAGACGGGGCAGCGCATCGAGCAGAGCGTCTTCCCCGGCATCGGCGTCACGCTCACGGTCGAGGGCACCTACCCGAACCTCCGCCGCTTCATCCGCGACATCGAGGCCGACCGCCAGTTCGTCGTCGTCAACACGGTCGAGCTCGAAGGCACCACCGACTCGAACGCGGCCGGGGCGCCCGCGCCCGTCGTCCCCGGCCCGGAGGGCGTCGCCGCCCCGCAGCCGCAGACGCCCTCGCGCAACGCGCTCGTCAGCCTGCGCCTCGACATGGCCGCGTACTTCCGGCGCGCGGCGGCCGCCGCCGCCCCCGCGCAGTGAGCCCGGGCGCGTGAGTTTGTGAGACGGGGGGTTGAGAGCCCGAGCGATTTAAAAGTCATGGCACTGTTTGAAGGAAAGACACCGGCGGAACGCAACAAGATGATCGCGGCCATCGCGCTGCCGCTCCTCGCCCTCATCTTCGTCTTCAACATGCTCTCCGGCCCGTCTAAGCCGGGCGCCGCCTCTTCGTCCCCGACGCCGACCCCCCAGAGATCGCCACGCGCCACGGGGCAGCAGGCGGCGACGGTCGACGCACAGCTCGGCGCGGGCGGCGGGCTCGTCAGCATGATGACGCCCATCGACTGCTGCCCCCAGCCCTACGGCGGCGGGGACGCCGGCCGCAACATCTTCGCCTTCTACGTCAAGCCGACTCCGCCGCCCGGCTCGAACCTGCCCACGCCGCCGCCCGCGACGCCCGCGCCGACGCCGCCCTACGTTTTGGCCGCGCTCGCGCCGCAGAGCGTCTTCGCGCGCACGGCCGGCTTCCCGCTCCAGGTCACCGGCGACAAGTTCGGCCCGGCCGCGCGCATCTACATCGACGGCCAGGAGCTGCCGACGCAGTACAAGAGCATGCAGCAGCTCTCGGCCAACGTCCCGGCCTCGCTCATCTCAAGCCCGGGGCAGCGCTCGGTCGTCGTGCGCACGCCCGACGGCCAGCTCTACTCGAACCCGGCGTCGATCAACGTGATGCAGCCGCCCTCGCCGACCTACACCTACGTCGGCTTCCTCAAGCGCCAGCGCGCCAACACGGCCGTCCTCAAGGACGCGAAGGGCGAGCTCTACAGCGTCCGCCAGGGCGACCTCGTCGAGGGTCGCTTCCGCGTCGCGGACATCACGGAGCGCGGCGTCGAGCTGGTGGACAAAGACCTCAACATCAAGCACACGATGCCCTTCGTGGACGCGCGCGGGCTGCCCGGCTCGGCGCCCGGGCGCGCGCCCGGCTCCATCCAGCCGCCGCCGCCCGACCCCGAAGGCGACGACGAGCCCTGACTCGGATGAACACACGCGCCACACACACGACGACCGCCCGCGCGCGCGAGCGCGGCTACGCCCTCATCGCGCTGCTCGCCGTGATGACCGTCCTCATGATCGTGATGATGGCCGCCGCGCCGAGCTTCCGGCAGCAGGCGCGGCGCGAGCTCGAGCTCGAGGCCATCGCGCGCGGCGAGGAGGTGGCCGAGGCCATACGCATGTACGTCCGCCTGCACCCCGCGCGCCAGCTGCCGAAGTCGATGGACGAGCTGCTGGAGGGCGTCGCGCCCGCCGGCCGGCCGAAGAAGGTGATGGTCCTGCGCGCGAGCGCCGCGCGCGACCCGCTCTCTTCGAGCGGCGAGTGGCGAACCATCAAGCCCAACGACCCCGCGTTCGTCCGCTTCGTCCGCGACATCACGGAGTACGCCGAGGGGCGCACGCCGAACGCGACGAACGACCCCGCGCTCCAGGGCATCCCGCTGCCGCGACTCGCGAGCCTCGTCACCGGACTCGACTCGGATCGCGGCGACGACGAGCGCGGCGGCGAGGACGAGTCGATGTCGAGCAGCGGCCCATTCGTCGGAGTCGCGAGCCGCAGCCGCCGCGACTCCATCGTGACCTACTACGGCATCGACCACCACGACGGCTGGGTCTTCACCCCCTTCTACCGCTGACGGCGCGCACCCCCGCGACGCGCGCGCGCCGCGGCCGCACAACAGACGCGACTCAATCGCGCGCGCACACTCTCGTGCGCGCGCGAATTTTTTTTCGCCGCGATTGCATTAAGTTATTGACATAAGTTTTTAATCTGTTTATAAATCCCAACATGTTGTGCGCTTTTCACTCTAGGCCACAAGATGAAAATCAACACAGCATCTTGTGGTGAGCAACAGCAAAACAGAAAAGGAGCGGATACAGCTTATGCCAAGTTCAAAGAAGTCGGGTGGTAGCAAAAAGGGCGGCGCCAAGGGCGGCGCTAAGGGCGGCGGCGGCGCTAAGGGCGGCGGCGGCTCGAAGGGCGGCGGCTCGAAGGGCGGCTCGAAGAAGGGCGGCGCCAAGGGCGGCTCGAAGAAGAGGTAGTCTAGCCAGGGGGAGCACGCGCAACCTTCAACGGCGCACACACCACTCTTCGCCCGCGAGGGCGTTAATCAGGACGGCGGCTGCATCCGATGCGCGCCGTCCAAATTATTTTCGGCCGTCACCGACGGCGCTCACCGCCTCCGATGTTCCACGTCGCGCTCGTCGAGCCGGAGATACCTCCCAACACCGGTAACGTCGCGCGCCTGTGCGCGGCGACGCACACGCCGCTGCACGTCGTGGGCGTGGCGGGCTTCCGCCTCGACGACCGCGCGGTGCGCCGCGCCGGCCTCGACTACTGGCCCGAAGTCGAGCTGCGCCGCCACCGCGGCCTCGAAGCCTTGAAGGAGGCGCTGCCCGCCGCGCGCCTCCTTTACCTGACGACGAAGGCCGACACGTCATACGCCGACTGGCGTTTCGCGGACGGCGACTGTCTCGTCTTCGGCCCCGAGACGCGCGGGCTCCCCGAGGGGCTGCTGCGCGCGAACCGCGAGCGCTGCCTGACGATCCCGATGCCGAACCCGCGCGTGCGCAGCCTCAACCTCGCCACCTCGGTCGCCGTCGTGCTCTACGAGGCGCTCAGGCAGACCGCCGCGCTGCCCCGGCCGCGGGGCGGCCGCCTCGGGTGACATCCGCACGCCGCGCAAGTTACAATTTCCTTTTAAATTCAGCCCGAAATTTTAGGCGGGGGACGACAGAAGGGCCGGCGCGCGCGCGGGTGCACGCCGCCGCAGGGAGTAGCATGCACAAAGAGAGAGAAGACATACGCAACATCGCCATCATCGCGCACGTCGACCACGGGAAGACGACGCTGGTGGACGCCATGCTCAGCCAGTCGGGCACGTGGCGCGAGAACGAGCAGCACGTCGACCGCGTGATGGACTCGATGGACTTGGAGCGCGAGCGCGGCATCACCATCATGGCCAAGAACACGTCCGTCCGTTTCGGCGGCGTCAAGATCAACATCCTCGACACGCCGGGGCACGCAGACTTCGGCGGCGAGGTCGAGCGCGTGCTCAAGATGGTGGACGGCGTGATGCTTCTGGTGGACGCGGCCGAGGGGCCTCTGCCGCAGACGCGCTTCGTGTTGCGCAAGGCGCTCGAAGCGCGCCTGCCGGCCATCGTCGTCGTCAACAAGATCGACCGGCAGGACGCGCGCCCCGAGGAGGTCGTCAACGACATCTTCGACCTCTTCATCGACCTCGACGCCACCGACGAGCAGATAGACTTCCCCGTGCTCTACGCGGTGGCGCGCGACGGCGTGGCGAAGAAGGAGCTGGCGGACGACTCGCGCAGCCTCCGCCCGCTCTTCGAGGAGATCGTGCGCACGATACCCCCGCCGCGCGAGGTGCGCGGGGACGCGCTGCAACTCCTCGTCGCCAACCTCGACTACAGCGAGTACATCGGCCGCCTCGCCATCGGCCGCATCTTCTCGGGCGAGATCGCGCAGGGCGAGACCGTCGCCATCGTCAAGCGCGACAAGTCGGTCGAG
This sequence comes from Pyrinomonadaceae bacterium, assembly GCA_036399155.1. GTDB lineage: Bacteria > Acidobacteriota > Blastocatellia > Pyrinomonadales > Pyrinomonadaceae > QHXN01. Next base: position 34,634 of record DASWNR010000428.1, on the reverse strand, counting down.
AAGATCCGCGTCAAGGAGCTGTACGCGTTCGAGGGGCTCAAGCGCAACTCAATCGACCGCGCGTCGTTCGGCGAGATAGTCGCGCTCGCCGGCATCGAGTCGGTCGAGATAGGCGAGACGATAACGAGCGCCGACAACCCGAAGCCGCTCCCGGTCATCGCGGTTGACGAGCCGACCATCTCGATGATCTTCAGCGTCAACAACTCGCCGTTCGCGGGGACTGAAGGGAAGTACGTCACGTCGCGCCAGATCAAGGAGCGGCTCGACCGCGAGCTTCTGAGCAACGTCGCCATCCGCGTCGCCGAGACCGAATCGCCCGACCAGTTCAAGGTCTCGGGGCGCGGCGAGCTTCAGCTCTCCATCCTCATCGAGATGATGCGGCGCGAGGGCTACGAGCTACAGGTCTCGAAGCCCGAGGTCATCACGCGCGTCGAGGACGGGAAGACACTGGAGCCCATCGAGCAGGTCGTCATCGACTGCCCCGAGGAGTTCATCGGCGTCGTCACCGAGGCGATGGGGCGGCGCAAGGGTCAGATGACGAAGATGGTCAACCACGGCACGGGGCGCGTCCGCCTCGAGTTCGAGACGCCGTCGCGCGGGCTCATCGGTTTCCGCGGCGAGTTCCTGACCGAGACGAAGGGGACGGGCCTGCTCAACACCATCTTCCTGCGCTGGGGCGAGTGGCAGGGGGCGATGCGCGGGCGCTCGACCGGGAGCCTGGTCTCCGACCGCTCGGGCGACGCGACGACCTACGCGCTCTTCAACCTCCAGGAGCGCGGGACGATGTTCATCCGGCCGACGACGCGCGTCTACGAGGGGATGATCGTCGGCGAGAACGCGCGCTCGGTGGATCTGGACGTGAACATCGTGCGCGAGAAGAAGCTGACGAACATGCGCGCCGCGTCCGCCGACGAGGCGATGCGGCTCGTCCCCGTCAAGGAGATGTCGCTCGAACAGTCGCTTGAGTTCATCGCGGACGACGAGCTGGTCGAGGTCACGCCGAAGTCCATCCGGCTGCGCAAGCGCGTGCTCGCGTCGAACCAGCGGCCGAAGAAGGAGAAGGCTTGACAGCGGGGCGGGCGCGCCGTACTTTCGGCGCGTCAATCTTAAAACCCGGGCAGAGGTGGGCGAAGTGAACGACAGGTCTTGCTGGAACTGCGGCCACGCGCAGGAGCAACACACCATCGCGGGCGGGTGCTCGTTCGCGCCGGAGGGCGGGGGTCGCTGCGACTGCCCGCGCTACGAGGACAGCGAGTACAGCGGCGAGCAGCGCAAGCGCGACACGTACACGCTCTCCGACCGCCGCCGGCTCGCGCCGCGCAAGGGCCGGCGTTAGCCCTCGTCCGCGCCCCGCCCTTCGCCCTCGGGCCCCTCGTCCTCGTCGTCGTCCTCCGGCCTGTAGGTCTCGTAGCCGGTGGCGTCGTCGTAGTAGTAGCGCCCGGGCGCGCGGTCGGGGCGCGACTCGTCCGCCGGTTTTGTTGTATCATCCCGCCGCTCTGTCACCTTTAAAGTCTCCCCGAAATCAAACCGAGGGTCCCGTCACGCGCGCGCGCCGCCGGCCCGGATTATACCGCCGCCGCGCGGGCGCGCGGGACTGCAACCGAGAGGATCGAATGCGACGACAAATCTTCCGGCGCGCCTTAGCTTCGTGCGCGCTCGCCGCCGCGCTGCTCTCGCAGCAGGCGTTCGCGCGCCAGCAGCCGCAGGCGCGGCCGCAGCAGCCCGCCCCCGCCAGACAGTTCGAGCTGACGGTCGACAGCATCATGCGCGGGCCCGACCTCGTCGGCTACGCGCCCGCGGGCGTCTACTGGTCGCAGGACGGCCGGCGCGTCTTCTTCCGCTGGAAGCGCGCGGGCGAGCCGCGCCTGAAGGAGACAGACCTCTACGTCGTGGGCGCGGACGGGACCGGCTTACGCAAGCTGACCGAGGAGGAGGCGCGGCAGGCGCCGCCCGCCGGAGGCGAGCTGTCGAAAGACAAGAGGCTGACGGTCTTCACGGAAGAGGGCGACGTTCTCATCTACGACCACGAGCGCGGCGAGCGCCGCCGCCTGACGAGCACCGCCGAGTCGGAGTCGAACGCGCACTTCACGCGCGACCAGCGCGCCGTCTACTTCACGCGCCAGAGCAACCTCTACCGCATGTCGCTCGACGGCGGCCCGCTCGAACAGTTGACGGACATACGCGTGCCCGGCGCGCCGGCCGGCGGCGCTCAAGGCCCGGGCGGCGCGGGTGCGGTGTCTCTCACCGCGACGCCGCCGCGCGCGGCCGGTGCGGGCGAGAACCAGGAGTTTCTGCGCGGGGAGGAGCGCCGGCTGCTCGACGCCGTGCGCGAGCGCGCCGAACAGCGCGAGGCGCAGGAGCGCCGGCGCCGCGAGCGCGACAAGGACAAACGCAAGCCCTTCGCGCTGACGGCCGGGCAGACCGTGACGAGCCTCCTGCTCTCGCCCGACGGCACGCAGGTCGTCGTCACCCTGAGCGAGCCCGCCTCCGGCAAGAACTCGATCGTCCCGAACTACGTCACGGAGGGCGGCTACACCGAGGACATACAGTCGCGCACGAAGGTCGGCGACGCGCAGGGGCGCACGCGGCTCGGCCTCGCCTCGGTCACGACCGGCGACGTGCGTTGGGTCGAGACGGGACTGCGCGCCGAGGTCGCCCCGCGCGTCCAGACGCGCACGGAGCAGAACGCCACCGAGTCGGCGCAGCGCGAGACGGGCGCGCAGGCGTCGGGACAGCAGACCGGACAGCAGTCCGCGCAGGCGCAGCAGACGCAGACGGGCGCGCAGGCGCAGACCGCGGCCCAGTCGCAGCAGCAACAGCAGACGCAGCAGGGGCCGCGCACGCAGGCGCAGTCGCAGCAGACCGAGTCGGCGCAGCAGGCGCGCGACCGCGAGGTGCAGCTCTTCCAGTTGCAGTGGTCGGAGGACGGCTCGCGCGCGGCGCTGCTGGCGCGCTCGGCCGACAACAAAGACCGTTGGGTTATGGCGCTCGACCCCGCGACGGCGAAGACGCGCGTGCTCGCGCGCGTGCACGACGACGCGTGGGTCGGCGGCCCCGGCGCGTTCACCCTCGGCTGGCTCCCCGACAACCGCCGCGTCTACTTCATCTCAGAGCGCGACGGCTGGGCGCACCTCTACGCGGCGGGCGTGGACGTCGGCGAGCCGGCGCAGTTGACCTCCGGCCGCTTCGAGGTCTCAGACGTGCGGCTCTCGCAGGACAAGACGAAGTTCTACTTCACTTCGAGTGAGGGCAGCCTCTTCGAGCGCCACCTCTACTCGATGCCGCTCGCCGGCGGCGCGCGCACGCGCCTGACGACGATGCCCGGCAACAACCAGGTTGACATCTCGCCCGACGAGCGCACGCTCGCCGTCGTGCGCTCCTACGCCAACCGCCCGCCCGAGCTTTACCTTCAGCCCAACCGCCCCGCGCCCGACCAGAACGCGCAGGCGTCGGACGCGCACGCGACGAACGGGCAGGCCGTTGCCCCGCCCGACGCCGCGAACGCGGAGGTCAGGCAGGTGACGAACTCGCCCGTCCCCGAGTTCTTCACATACAACTGGGCCGACCCGCCCATCGTCAGCTTCCGCGCGCGCGACGGCGCGACCGTCCACGGCCGCATCTACAAGCCCGCCGGCGGGCAGCGGGGCGGCCCGGCCGTCCTCTTCGTACACGGCGCGGGCTACCTACAGGACGTTCACAAGTGGTGGTCGAGCTACTACCGCGAATACATGTTCCACCATCTGCTCGTCGAGCGCGGCTACACGGTGCTGAGCATCGACTACCGCGGCTCGGCCGGCTACGGCCGCGACTGGCGGACGGGGATTTACCGCCACATGGGCGGGAAGGACTTGGACGACCACGTGGACGCCGTCCGCTACCTCGTCGCAGAGCACGGCGTAGACCCGCGCCGCGTCGGGCTCTACGGCGGCTCCTACGGCGGCTTCATCACCCTGATGGCGATGTTCACCACGCCCGACATCTTCGCGGCGGGCGCGGCGCTCAGGCCCGTCACGGACTGGGCGCACTACAACCACCCCTACACCTCGAACATCCTCAACGAGCCGCAGGACGACCCGGAGGCTTACCGGCGCAGCTCGCCCATCTACTTCGCCGCCGGGCTGAAAGGGCCGCTGCTCATCTGCCACGGCATGGTCGACACCAACGTGCATTTTCAGGACACCGTCCGCCTCACCGAGCGCCTCATCGAGCTGCGCAAGGAGAACTGGGAGCTGGCCGCCTACCCCGTCGAAGACCACGCCTTCGACCGCGCCGACAGCTGGGCCGACGAATACAAACGCATCCTCAAACTCTTCGAGACCAACCTCCGCGCCGACGCCGCCGCACCCGCCGGCCAGCGCGGGGGCGTCCGCAGGCGTTAGGTGACTCGGCTACAGATGTGGCAAATATGCCTACATCGACAAAGCCCACTGTTCCTCCTGTTGGACGGTGGGCTTTGTCGTTTTTATGCCCTCTGTTCGGGGCGCTTTTTCGTCTAACTGCCCGCCCGTGGGCTATGCCACGCGCGCCACGCCGGCGCGGGCTGCACTCTTCGCCCCGGAGGCGGGCGCCGGCGTCCGAAATCACCTCGGGGCAGTTAAACGCAAAATCATTGACAGCGGCACAGGACAGGCATATCGTTCCCGCGCATTGACTCCGCAGCCTTGCTGGCGAGTGCTTCGTCGGCCTCACACCAACACGGAATACGAAAGGGGTGTTTTACCCATGCGGCAAAGAATTGCGTTCGCCATTCGCAGTTGCGCCAGCCTCACGCTAATCATCGCAGCTTCGACTGCCGCGTTGGCCCAGGAAGCCAGCGTCGCCCGGTCGCCCGCGGTAACGGCCGCCGCCACCGCGGAGCAGGTGCGCTTTATCTCGTTCGATAAGATTACGCACGTGCGGCTTGAGGTCTTCTCCCCCACGGGCGAGCGTCTATTCGATTCCGGCTTCGAGTCCGGCGATCTGCTCGACTGGGGGCTGCGGGATCAGCAGGGGCAACGGCTCGCCGACGGCCCGTACCTCTGCGTCGTCACGGTTAAAGACCTCTCGGGTCGGCTCAGCCAGAGGCACGGTGTAGTCTCGCTTCGAGAGCGGCAGGTCTCGTTGCAACGGGTTGCGCCGGAGCATCTATCGACGGGCGAAGCACGGGCGTGGGCGGACAGCCGCGCGACACAATCTCTGGGGGCGGCGCGGGATAGTGGCGACTTATCATTTATAGATGCGGACGCGCCGGCGGCCCTGACCGTGACGGCGCACGACGGGCGGGACGGGCAGGTGACATCGACCTCTGGCGCGCTCACCTTCCGCACCGGCGACGTGTTCTCGGGTAAAGAGAAAGAGCGGATGCGTGTGACGCCCGAGGGTCGCGTCGGCATCGGGACGGCCGCGCCCGAGGACGCGCTCGACGTGGCGGGCACCATCCGGGCGCGCGGCGGCATCCGCTTCGACGACGGCACCGTCCTCACCTCCGCCAAGCAGTTGCGGAAGGCCGGCGTGACCCCCTTCAGCGCCGCCGACCCGGCGGACACGCCGAACGTGGCCGCCGTCACCACCAACAAGCTAACGAAGTGGGCGGACGGCGCGGGCACGCTCACCGACTCGGTCATCTTCGAGGACGCCTCGGGTAACCTCGGCGTCGGCACCGTCGCCCCAGGCGGCGTCTTCGACCTCCAGCGCAGCAACTCCGCCGACATCCTCCAGCGCTTCTGGAACACGGGCGCGGGCGGCGCGAAACTCCGCTACGTGTCCGGCCTCGGCGCGACCTCACAGGTGCAGTTCACGGACGCCACCGAGTGGCTGGCGGCCATCGCGACCAACAACCAGATGGGAATTCAGTTCCGCGTCCGCGGGACGGGGACGACCAACGGCGAGGCGCAGCTCGACGCCAGCCCGCGCATGACCATCGCGCGCAACGGCAACGTCGGCGTCGGCACGACCGCCCCGGCGTCAAAGCTTGAGGTGTTGGGCGACCTGCGCGTGAGCGGCGCGGGCAACGGCATCATCTTCGCCGACGGCACGAAGCAGACAACGGCGGGCGGTGGCGGCGGCGGCGTCGTCTCGGGTTCAGGAACGACGGGCATTCTGCCGCTATGGTCGGGCCCGACGACGCTGGGCAACTCGGTCATCACGCAGTCGGTTGGCAACATCGGCATCGGGACGACGGGAACCGGGTCGAGATTCACGGTGGCCGGGGTGATCGAATCGACGGCCGGCGGCTTCAAATTCCCGGACGGCACTGTTCAGACGACGAGTACGGTTCAAGGCCCGGCAGGGCCGACGGGGCCGGCAGGGCCGCAAGGGGCGACAGGGCCACAGGGGCCGGCAGGGCCACAAGGGCCAGCTGTAAGTACGTCCTCAGTGTGTTCGAGCGCTTTGTCTAGCGGAGGTGCTTGTCATGCTCGCACATGCAGTTGTGCCGGTGGGACTACTGTCAGTAAGCTTACTTCTCCTTGTACCATAAACTCAGACACGGGGAGTTGTTCTGCCACCTCATGTGAGAGATTTTCACCGTCTTCGAGTGCAAATGGTGAGTGCTGTTTATGTAAGCCGTAGGGCGTTCACAGGCTGCCTTAATCGCGGGGCGCAAATGCCCGTTGCGATAACGCCTATCGAGGTCTGACCGAATCTGCGGCCTGAGCCGCGGCGAGTTCGGCTTCGATGATTTTCTCGAAGGCGCTGAGCGGCTGCGCGCCGCTCAGGAAGATGCCGTTGATGAAGAAGGCGGGCGTGCCGTTGACGCCCGCCTGACTCCCCGCCTGTAGGTCTTCCTCGACCGCCCGCTTGAACTTCCCGCTCGCCAGACAGGGGACGAACCGCTGCCCGTCCAGTCCCATACCGCGTGCGTACCCGGCCAGGCTGCCGGCGTCGAATTTCGCCCCGTCGGCGTAGAGCAGGTCGTGATACTCCCAGAACTTGCCCTGCTCGCCTGCGCAGCGCGCGGCCTCGGCCGCCTGCTGCGCCTGCGGATGAATCTCTCGCAGCGGGTAATCGCGGTAAGCAAGGCTCACACGCCCGGCGTACTTGGCGAGCAGCGCCTTCAACGTCGGCTCCACCGTCCGGCAATAGGGGCACTGGAAGTCAGAGAACTCGACGATGATGACGGGTGCGGCCGCGTCCCCGCGTAAGCGTGACGGGTCATAGCCGACCCGCACTCTGGGCGGCCTCAGCAGTATCGCCACGTCGGCCCCCTTCCGCAGGCGCTCGCCGTAATTCTGCCGAGCCTGTTGGAGCTTCACCTGTTTGAGCGCCTGCCGTAGCTGGGGCTTGATCGTCTCGAACGGGACGCTTATACGATCCCGCTGTCCCAGGTAGTAAGCCTCAATCTCGTCGTCGGTCGGTTCGCCGACTTTCACATCGACCTCTTGCTCAAGCAGTTTTTCCGCCGAGACGCCTCTGGACTTGGCTTCGGCCTCGACCAGCCGCCGCGTTACCAGTCGGTCGAGGGCCGCCCTTTTGATCTCATACTCCTGCTGTTGTAATGGCAGCAGTTGAGTCCGCACCAGCGGCAGTAGGTCTTCCTCGTAAATGCGCTGCCCGCCGACTATCGCGACGGGCTGCTTCGGCTGGGGCGGGACGGCGGTTTGGGCCGGGCACGCCGACGCTAACCAGAGGCAAGTAGCCGCCCGCAACCATCTGTTACTGAATCTTGTCCGCATAGAAATTATCTCTTCAGGCAAATGCTGGAAAGGCGCTCAATGATGCTGAAGCCGTAGAGGGCGGGTATTGTAGTTTGTGGGGAATTTAAACGCCACATCCGGGGCGACTTAAAACGGTTCACGAATTTGAGGCCGAGCCAGGACGTGGGTGGAAAATCGTTGCCAGCTTCCCCGGCGGTGTTGTAGAAGTGTCAGACATTTCCTCAAAAGAGTCGAAGGGATGATGAGACGTTCAAAGCCCGAGTGTGTGGCGGGGGTGACGCGCGCGTCGGCGAGCGCGAGGGCCGCCGCGCTGTGCGTGCTCGCGTCGGCGTGCCTTCTGTCGGGCGCGACGGCCGCGCAGCGCGGCGCGGGGGCGGAGAAGGCGACGGCGCGCGTGAAGGGCCGGCAGTCGGTCGTCGTCCGCGAGCGCGGGCGCGCGCACACGCTCAACGTGTCGAAGCACGCCGACGCGGCGCGCATCGAGGAGGCGTCCGTGCTCTTCCTGACTCGAAGGGGCGAGGCGACGTACCTCCTGCTCGACGTGTGCGGGCCGTCGAAGGTGCCGCCCGACGACCGCCAGTGCGGCGCGGGGACAGAGTGCAACGTCGTCTGGCTCAAGCTCGACCGCGCGTGGCGCGTTGCAGGCGGGCGCAGCGTCCGCTACGAGTCGTGCTGGTCTTCCGTCAGCTCCGAAGGGCCGAAGGTCGCGGGGCGGCTTTTGACGCTCGCGCTCGAAGACTTCCGCGACGAGGTGCGGCGCGAGGTCTCGTACGACGCCGACAGCCCCGAGGCGGGACTGTCCATCAAAGAGTCCGCCATCCCGAAATCCGACCCTTGAGACGAACCCCGGGAGAGAAGAGCATGAGAAACTTTTTGAGGGGGGCGCTCGCGCTGTCTCTCCTGCTGTCGTACGCCGCGCCCGCGCCGGCGCGCGCGCAGGCCGCGCAGACCTCGCAGACTACACAGATAGGGCAGGGGCGTCGCGGCATCACGGCCGAGGACTATTACGCGTTCGAGTTCCTCGGCGACCCGCGCCTGTCGCCCGACGGGCGCTGGGTGGCGTACGTCGTGACGACCGTGGATCAGCGGCAGAACCGCCGGCTCTCGCAAATCTGGCTCGCGGCGACGGACGGCGCCCGCCCGCCGCGCCAGTTCACGACGAGCCCGCAGTCCTCCAACTCGCCGCGCTGGTCGCCCGACGGCCGCGCGCTCGCCTTCCTCTCCACGCGCCCCGACGGCGGCGCGCAGACGCAAACGACCACGGCGGTCACGCCTTCTTCAAGCCCCGAAGCGCAGGGCGCGCGGCAACAATCGCAGACGGCCGCGCCGCCGCAGACCACGGAGACGCCGACGCCGACGGGCACGCCCGGGCAGTTGAGGACGGCGACGACGCCGGGCGTGCCGAGCGCGCTCCAGAGCGCCGCGGCGGCCGGCGACCCCGCGCCGCGCTCGCAGGTCTGGGTGCTCTCGCTCGACGGCGGCGAGGCGCGCCGCGTGACGAACCTTAAGAACGGCGTCGGCGCGTTCGACTGGTCGCCCGACGGCACGCGGCTCGTGCTGACGAGCCGCACGGGGCCGAGCGACACGAAAGCACCTTCGAGCGACGTGCGCCACTACAAGCACACCTCGTACAAGTTCAACGACACGGGCTGGTTCGACGACAAGCGCAGCCACGTCTGGGTCGTGGACGTTCAGGGCGGCGCGGCGCGGCAGATAACTTCGGGCGAGGACTGGAACGACTCCGACCCGCGCTGGTCGCCCGACGGGACGCGCATCGCCTTCGTCTCCGACCGCACCGGCAAGGCTTTCGACGAGAGCCGCAACACAGACGTTTGGGTCGTCGCGGCCGCGGGCGGGGCGCCCACCAAAATCTCCGACCACGAGGAGGAGGATTCGTCCCCGCGCTGGTCGCCCGACGGAAAATCAATCGCCTTCGTCGGCCGCACGCGCCCGCGCGAGCACCCGAAGATTTTCGTCGCGCCGTCCGCGGGCGGCGGGGCCTCGCGCAACGTCGCGCCCGCGCTCGACCTCATCCCCTCGAACCTTTCGTGGGGCGAGCAGGGGCGCGCGCTCTTCTTCGAGACGGGCGTGCGTGGCGAGACGCACCTGTTCCGCGTGGACGCGCGCGAAGGGCGCGTCCGGCAGGTGACGCGAGGGCCGCGCGCCGTGCGCTCCGTAGACTTCTCGGACGACGGGCGGCGGATGGTCTACGCCGCGAACGACTTCGAGCACCCCGACGACCTCTACGCGGCCGACGCCGACGGCTCGAACGAGAAGAAGTTGACGGGCCTGAACGCGCGGCTCTGGTCGCAGCTACGCCTCGCGCCGGTCGAGCGCATGACCTACAAGGGCGCGGACGGCTGGGACGTTGACGGCTTCCTGGTTAAGCCGCTCGGCTGGCGGGAGGGGAAGAAGTACCCTCTGGTCTTGAGCATCCACGGCGGCCCCGCAGGGATGTACGGCGTGGACTGGTTCCACGAGTTTCAGGTGTACGCCGCGCGCGGCTGGGCCGTCTTCTACACCAACCCGCGCGGCTCTACGGGGTACGGCCAGAAGTTCGAGCGCGGCATCGAGGGCGAGTGGGGCGGCAAGGATTACACGGACGTGATGAACGGCGTCGAGGAAGTCCTGCGCCGCGAGGCGTGGGTAGACCGCGAGCGTCTGGGCGTGACGGGCGGCTCGTACGGCGGCTACCTGACCAACTGGATAGTCGGCCACACGAACATCTTCAAGGCGGCGGTGACGCTGCGCAGCGTCACGAACTTCGTCAGCGACGAGGGCACGCGCGACGGAGCCTACGGACACGAGGAGGACTTCGGCGGCGACCTCTTCGAGAAGTTCGACCTCTACTGGGAGCGCTCGCCGCTCAAGTACGCCGCGAACGTCAAGACGCCCATCCTCATCCTCCACTCGGAGAACGACCACCGCGTGCCGCTCGAACAGGGCGAGCAGTGGTTCCGCGCGCTCCGCCACTTCGGCGCTACGGCCGAGTTCGTCATCTTCCCGCGCGAGAACCACAACCTCACGCGCACGGGCGAGCCCAGGCACCTGGTGGAGAGTTTGAACTGGCAGCTCTACTGGTTCGACCGCTACCTCGACGGCAAGTCGAACGCCGTCCCGCCCGACGCGAGATGAAAAAGTACTTGGTGCTGAGGACTGAGGACTGAGTGGGAGGTAAGGCCCGCTCTTCACTCAGTCCTCAGCACCCAGTCCTCAGCACTTATGCCTATCGAGTTGCCGAAGCTCTACCCCGTTACCGACCGGCGTCTGTCGGGGCTGTCGCACGCCGAGCAGGTGGCGCGTCTGTGCGAGGGCGGGGCGCGCCTCGTGCAGTTGAGGGAGAAGCACCTTTCGCCGCGCGAGTTCTACCGCGAGGCTTCGGAGGCCGTGAGGGTCGCGCGCTCGTTCGGCGCGAAGCTGATCATCAACGACCGCGCGGACGTGGCGCTGGCCGTGGGCGCGGACGGCGTGCACGTGGGTCAGGACGACGTGCCGCCGGAAGCGGCGCGCGCACTGCTCGGCGGGCTGGCGGTCGTCGGGTTCTCGACACACAACGTCGGGCAGGCGTCGGAGGCGTCGTCGCTGCCGGTCAGCTACGTCGCCTTCGGGCCGGTCTTCGACACGTCTTCAAAAGAGAAGCCCGACCCGGCCGTCGGGCTCGAAGGCGTCCGACGCGCGCGCGCGGCCGTCGGTGGCCTCCCCGTCGTCGCCATCGGCGGCATCACGGCCGAGAGCGCCCCCGCCGTCCTCGAAGCCGGCGCCGACTCGGTCGCCGTCATCGGCGCGCTCCTCGCGGCGGCCGACCCCGCCGAAATCACGCGCCGCACGCGCGCCTTTTTAGCCCGCCTCTGACCCCGTCCCGCCCCGCCCCGGGAGCTAAGTGTTAAAATATTAAGCGTTAAAAGTTTTAACTTGCTTTTCCCGTGTCGTTCAGACATTATGAAAAAGGTCGTCGGGGGCAGTGCCCCGCTCCCGGCGTCCGAGCATTCACGAGCCCGCCCGCGCGCTTTTTTCGCCTTCCGAACGGAGCAGCCAATTCCCGCATGAAATATTTCGACCTGCCGCCCGTCATCGAGCAAATGCTACAGGTCTCTGAGAACATCAGCGACCTCAACTTCTCCGTGGGCCAGGCGCCGCAGGTCGAGGTCAACGGCCGTCTGCGCGCCGTCCAGCCCGCGGGCTTGCAGAAGCTGACGCCCTACCAGACCGAGATCATCGCGATGACGCTGCTGCACGGAAACCCCGACGCGGCGCACCGCCTCGCGCACACGGGCTCGGCCGACCTGAGCTACTCGCTGCCTTCGCGGATGCGCTTCCGCGTCAACGTCTTCCAGCAGCGCGGCACCTACTCCATCGTGATGCGCGTCATCCCGACCTCGATCCCGACGCTCGAAGCGCTGAGCCTGCCGCCGCAACTCGCCGAAGTTGCGGAACTGCGCAACGGCATCGTGCTGGTGACGGGCCCGACGGGGTCGGGCAAGTCCACGACGCTCGCCGCCACCATCAACGTCATCAACGAGCAGCAGCAGTACCACATCGTCACCATCGAAGACCCCATCGAGTTCCTCCACTCGCACAAGAACTCGACCATCAACCAGCGCGAGGTCGGCTCGGACGCGAAGGACTTCCCGTCGGCGCTGCGCGCGGCGCTGCGCCAGGCCCCGAAGGTCATCCTCATCGGCGAGATGCGCGACTACGAGACGACCGAGATCGCGCTCGAAGCCGCCGAGACCGGCCACCTGGTGCTTTCGACGCTGCACACCATCGACGCGTCGAAGACCATCGACCGCATCATCGGGCTCTACCCGAAGAACGAGGAGCAGGTCATACGCACGCGGCTCGCGCAGACGTTCCGCTACATCGTCTCGCAGCGTTTGATACCGCGCGCCGACGGCCGCGGGCGCGTCGCGGCGGTCGAGGTCTTGAAGTCGACGCCGCGCACGCGCGAGTACATCGCGGCGGGCGAGTCGGACGGCAAGACCCTGCTCGACGCGATGCGCGACGGGCGGCTCGACGGGATGCAGGACTTCGACACGGTCATCAAGGGGATGATCGAGGCCGAGACGGTCTCGCTCGAAGACGGGCTCTCCTTCGCCACCAACCCGAACAACCTACAGCTCGCGCTCAAGGGACTGTCCGCCACCGACGACTTCCAGACGCCCGACGCGCCCTCGTTCACCGCGCGCCGCCCCGCGCCGACGGCCGCGCGCGCCTTCCCCGCGTCCCCCGCCCGCGCGGCGGGCGGCTCGATGCTCGACATGCTCGAATAATTCAAGTGGTCGGTAGACAGCGGTCAGTAGGCTCCGCGTCGCGGCCGCCGACCCTGACACGCGGACGATTCGACTGTCGAAAGGTTTTCTACAGACTACCGGCTGCCGGCCACCGTTTACCCTAAGACCATGATTGTCACCTGTCCCAACTGCACCACGCGGCTCCAACTCGACGCGTCGAAGGTTCCGGCGCGCCCTTTCAGCGTGCGCTGTCCGAAGTGCCAGCAGATCATCAACGCGCAGCCGCCCGCGCAGCCGGCGGCGCGTGACGCGCTGGCGGCCGTCGGCGCCGTGCCAGCCTCGGCGCGGCCGCAGCAGGAGGCCCCCGCCGCGCAGGCCGCGCCGCCGGTGCCCGAGGAGGCGGCGACCACCACTACCGCGCCCGAGCCGCAGGCGGACGACCTGATGCGCCTGTTGGCCTCTCTGCTGCGGCGCGAGGCGTCGGGCGAAGTCTCCGGCGCGAGCGCCCCTTCGCGGCGCGACTGGGAGCGCAGGCGCGCGCTGGTGTGCGCGGGCTCGGCCTTCGGCGGCGACGCGGTGCGCGCGCTCAGGCAGGCCGGCTACGACGTGGCGGTCGCGGCCGACTCTTCGGAGGCGACCGAGCGGATGCGCGAGGATCCGTTCAACGTGCTCGTGCTCGACCCGGAGTTCGACGCGCGCGGTCAGGGCGCGCTGCGCATCGGACGCGAGCTGGCGACGATGCGCATGGCCGAGCGACGCCGGCTCGTCTTCGTCACGCTCTCGAACACGACGCGCACGGGCGACGCGCACGCCGCCTTCCTCGCCGGCGCGAACCTCGTCGTCGGCATGAAGGAGGTGGCCGAGCTGCCCCGCGCGCTCGAAAAGAACATACGCGACCTCAACGAGCTTTACCGCGACTTCAACAAGGCGCTCGGCCTCGCCGAGATGTGAGAAGGCGGAAAGGCTTTGGGCCGAAAGGCCGAAGCGTAAGACGGGAGGCGGCGCCGCTTTCATCCACCGTTGATGAAAAGTGCGCCGCCTCCCGTCTTACGCTTCGGCCTTCTTCACCTCTTCACTTTCGCCTTTCGGCCTTTGCCTTTTGCCTTCCTCCGGGCCTCTGCTAAGCTTACGCGCTGAAGATGACCTCAGAGGACGGACACGGGCACGGCGCGCACGCGCACACTCACGACGCGCTCTCGGCGCGCGGCCGCCGCCGGCTGCTCCTCGTCCTCGTCCTGACGGCCGCGTACATGCTGGCCGAGGCGGCGGGCGGGTGGGTGACCGGGAGCCTCGCGCTGCTGGCCGACGCCGGGCACATGTTCGCCGACGTGGCCGCCATCGCGCTCGCGCTCGTCGCGGCGCGGTTCGGCGCGAGGCCGGCGAGCCGGACGAAGACTTACGGCTACTACCGGCTGGAGATTCTGGCAGCCTTCACCAACGGCGTCGCGCTGGCCGCCGTCTCGCTCTTCATCCTCTACGACGCCTACGGGCGCTGGCTTGAGCCGCCGGTGCTTGAGCGCGGCGGGCTGATGACGGCGGTGGCGGCGGGCGGCCTCGTCGTCAACCTCGTCTGCGCGTGGCTGCTGCACGGCGACCACGACAAGGACTTGAACATGCGCGGCGCGTGGCTCCACGTCGTCGGGGACGCGCTCGGGTCGGTCGGCGCGATAGCGGCGGGCCTGCTCGTCACGCTCAAGGGCTGGCACGCGGCCGACCCGCTGTTCAGCGCGCTCATCGCCGTGCTCATCATCTGGAGTTCGTGGAACCTCATCCGCGAGGCGACGAACGTCCTGCTCGAAGGGACGCCCGCGCACATCAACCTCGCCGCGGTCGAGGGCGCCATCCTCTCGACTTCGGGCGTCGAAGGCGTGCACGACCTCCACGTCTGGACCATCACTTCGGGGCGCGACGCCCTGTCGGCGCACGTCCGGCACGCGCACGCCGCCGCGCCCGCCGAGCTGCTGCGGAGCCTGCGCGCGAAGCTCCACGACCAGTTCGGCGTCGACCACCTGACGATCCAGATGGAGACCGGCGACTTCGAGGACGAGACGTTCCACTTCTGCACCTCCGGGACGGCCTGCTTCCGCTCGGCTAAAGAGTAGTTCAAAGTTGGAAGTTGAAAGTTCAAAGTTGACGGCGGCCGCTCTGAACTTGCGACTTTGAACTCGGGACTTTGAACTTAATCATGGAGATCAGCCTTCTCATCGTCCTCGACCTGCGCGAGCAGGCCGCCCTACAGGCGGCGCTGATGACGCACGGCGCGCCCGACGCGCTGGTGACGCTGGCGCTGACGGGCGCATGCCGCATCCAGTCGCTCGACGAGGCGCGGCAGCTCCGCCGCTGGCTCGCCGAGACGCGCGCCTCGGGCCGGACGGACTTCGCCTCGCTCAACGTCATCGAGCGCGAGCTGGTGCGCTTCGGCGTCTGAGGGGGAATCCTGCGGAAGTCTTCGCCACAAGACTCATGACACGTTCATGGCGGAAATAAAATTAGGCTACGGCCGCGGCGCCGTCCCCTTCGAGTTCGAGGGCGGGCGCTTCGAGGTGCTCGCGGGCGGGGCGGTCGATGAGCGCCCGCTGTCGGACGCGGAGGTCGGCGCGGTTATAGACGACCCGCTGGACTCGCAGCCGCTCGAAGACATCATCAGCCCGGGCGAGAGCGTCCTGATTGTCGCCTCGGACGCGACGCGCGCGACCGGAAGCGCGCAGGTCGTCAACCTGCTCGTCAGGCGTCTCGTCGCGCTCGGCGTCGCGCCCCACGACCTGCGCGTCATCTTCGCCACGGGCATCCACCGCGCGGTGACGCGCGAGGAGAAGGCAGAGCTGCTGACGCCCTTCATCGTCCAGCGCGTGCGCACGCTCGCGCACGACGCGGGCGACGACTCCGTGCTCGTCCCGATGGGCGAGACAGACCGCGGGACGCCCATCGAGCTGAACCGCGCGCTCTTCGAGCACTCGCACGTCATCCTCACCGGCGCGGTCGGCTTTCACTACTTCGCGGGCTTCACCGGCGGGCGCAAGAGCGTCTGCCCCGGCCTCGCGTCGCGGCGCACGATTGAGGCGACGCACTTGCAGGCGCTCGACTTTGAAAAGGGCGGCCGCCGCGCGGGCGTCGGCGCGGGCCGGCTCGACGGCAACGCCGTACACGAGGAGT
This sequence comes from Pyrinomonadaceae bacterium, assembly GCA_036399155.1. Taxonomy (GTDB): domain Bacteria; phylum Acidobacteriota; class Blastocatellia; order Pyrinomonadales; family Pyrinomonadaceae; genus QHXN01. Next base: position 18,616 of record DASWNR010000428.1, on the reverse strand, counting down.
GCGAGCGCATCGCGGCCGAGGCCGCGCCCTCCTTCCTCATCAACACCGTGACGGACGGGCGCGGCCGCGTCGTGCGCGCCTACGCCGGCGACTGGCGCGCCGCGCACCGCCTCGCCTGCGCCGAGTACGCCGACACGCACACCGTCAATATTCAAGAGAAGCGCCCGGTCGTCGTCGCCTCGGCCGGCGGCGCGCCCTTCGACCTGAACCTCATACAGGCGCACAAGGCACTTGAGATGGCCGCGTACGCGTGCGAGGAGGGCGGCCACATCGTCCTCGTCGCGGAGTGTGCGGACGGGCTCGGCCGCGCGGACTTCCTCAAGTGGTTCGACTCTTCGGACTCGCGCGCGCTCGCCGCGCGGCTGCGCGAAGGATACGAGGTCAACGGCCAGACCGCCTGGTCGCTCCTGACGAAGGCCGAGCGGTTCCGCGTCCACCTCGTCTCGAACCTCGCCGAAGAGGACGTGCGCCACATGCGCATGACGCCCGCGCGCAGCGTCGAAGAGGCGCTCGCAGGTATCGCCGCCGAAGCCGGCGGCTACGTCCTGCCGCGCGGCGCGGCCCTGATGCCCGTCGTCGCGTGAGGGAGTTCGGCCGGTGGTCACGGCTCGCGCGGTTCGCGTTGCGCGCGCCGCCGGTTGGGGCTAGAGTGAGTGCCGACCTGAAGCCAACTTCGCCCGGGAGGGTTATTAGTATGAGGAGAGTGTTCCGCGCGGCTCTTTGTCTGGCGCTGTGTCTCTTCGGCGCGGCGGCCGCGAGCGCCCGGCAAGCGCAGACGCAGCAGCAGCAGACAGCGGCAACGACCTCGGACGTGCGCCCGAGCGAGCAGCACGTCGCGCTGGCCCAGCCGGCCGTGGCTTACGACGTGGCGGGGAACGAGGCGCTCGGCGGCCGGCTCCGCACGCAGACGCTCGCCGGCACGCCCGAGGCGCCTGTGCGCAACACGCGCATCGTGGTCGAGAACCGCAGCCCGGTCTTCTACAACTACGCCGCCGGCTGGGCGACCTTCTACGGCGAGGACGGCGTGCGCTGCGGCGAGGGGCTCTGGAAGCTCGAAGCCTTTGCGCCGCGCGAGCAGGTCGAGGTGGACACGCCGGGGCTCCGACTGACCTGCACGCCCGCGACTTGGCGCATCGTGGCGACGACGCTGCTGACGCGCACGGGCGACGTGGCCAAGCCGCGCGAGCAGACCGCGCCGCCGCCGGCCGAGACAGGTTCGGCGACCGGCTCGGCTCAGGGCGCCGCGGCGGGCGAGCCGGCCGCGACGACGGCCGCGTCCGGCGCGGCGGCCGGCTCGACGCCCCCGCTCGAAATCAACGTCAACGGCAAGACCATCCCCATCCAGCTCGGCAACCCGCTCGAAATCGTCGTAGGCCGTGAGCGCGTCCGCATCGTCGTCCAGCAAGCGCCTTGACTTCCGTCCGGTGCGGGGACGAAACTTGGTGCAAAATTCCCCCGGCCGTTAAGAGTCAAGCAAAGAGATGGAGGTTCGAGATGGCGGACGAGAGGCCAAAGAGTAAGTGCGCGCGCGAGACGTGCGACTGCCCTCCGGCCGAGGGCAGCAAGTATTGCGGCGAGGAGTGCGAGGACGCTTCTAAGGTGCACATGATGGAGATCGGCTGCACCTGCCACCACCCCGACTGCGGCTGAATCCGGCGAGTCCGCGCGCGCCGGCCACGACCGGTAGGCCAAGGCTGAAACGTTAGAGCAACGGCGGCGTGGGAATCATCCCCACGCCGCCGCACTCGTTTGGCCACCTCGGCACGTGGAGATTTGGCCGGCTAAATTTGATGCGGAGTTGCTGCCGGGCGGGTGTATCATCTGCGCGGACGGTATTCGCCTTCCGCTTTCTTAATCCCGATATGAACACAGCCTCACGGCCATGAAGATTCCTGAGACACTCAGGCAGCGTTTGCGCGAGGGAAAGGTGATCCCGTTCGTCGGCGCGGGCGTCCCCATGTCCGTGCGCGGGCGCGAAGGCGGCGAACCGCTCTTCCCGAGTTGGCGGGAGATGTTGGAGCGTGCGGCGGGCCGCTTAGAGGGGGACGGTGACGAGGTGCGCGCCGGACTCGTCCGCAACTTTTTAAGCCTCAAGCCGCCGAAGTACCTCGAAGCTGCTCAATACGCGCGCGAAGGGATGGGGGCGTCCGACTGGTACGACTCCCTCAGGGCGCAACTCGACAAGTCACCTGAGAGCGCCGCCCCCGAAAGCCTCGAACTGGCGAAGGCCGTCTGGAAGCTCGGGAGCAGGCTGGTCATCACGACGAACTTCGACCGCGTCATGCACTGGGCGTCGCCCGAGCCGGGCGGCCCGGCGTCCTGGGACATAGACGCCCCCGCCGAGCTGGCGGAACTACTGCGGCGCGGCCTCACCGGCCCCACGGTCTGGCACCTGCACGGCCAGATTCACAACGCGACGAAAATAATTCTGACCCCCGGAAGTTTTAGCCTGCTCTACCCGGGCGGGAAGGATGGAGAGTCGGAGAGCCCCTACCGCGCGGCGTTGCAAACCCTGCGCGCGCTGCTCGTTTCGCACAGCTTCCTGTTCATCGGCTTCAGCCTCGACGACCTCTTCTTCCGCCGCCAACTCGACGACGTCAACCAAATCTACGCGGGCGCGGGCGGCCCGCACTACGTGCTCATGCGCGAGGCCGACGTCGCGCTCGGGCTCAAAGACGAGAGGTCTGTGAAGGCGGTCACGTTCCCGGAGTTCGGCGAGCCGCTTCTGGGTCTGATGCGCGAGTTGGGCGCGGCCGCCGCGAGGGAGGAGCCGCGTCCCGCGGCAACGCCGCGCGCCGGAGGAAAGGAAACGACGGCTAAGGAGACCCCGGCGGTGGCGGATTACGACCCGCGCCACCCGCCTTTCTTCGTGCCTTTCCGTCAGAAGGGCGACCAGGTCATCGGGCGGGAGAAGGCGCTTGAGGCCGTCCGCGAACAGCTCACGAGCGGGCGGCGCACCGCCATCGGCCAGACGGCTTCGTTCCAGGGGCTCGGAGGTCTGGGCAAGACGCAGCTCGCGGTCGAGTACGCTTACCGCTTCAGAGACACCTACCCGAACGGCGTCATCTGGCTCAACGCCGACCAGGACATAGACGCACAGCTCACCGAGCTTTCGGAAAAGGCGCGCTGGGTCTCGCCCCTCTCCGAGCACAAGTACAAGCTCGAGGTCGCGCAACGCCGCCTGCGCACATACTCCGACTGCCTTATCATCTTCGACAACCTCGAAGATCCACAGGCGATAGAGGACTACCTGCCCGAGCCGCAGGCCGACCCGCACATCCTCGTCACGAGCCGCACGCCGCAGCCGGACTTCCCGCTCGTACCGCTCGACCCGCTGAACGAGACGCTCTCAATCGAGCTGCTGTATCAGGAGGCGGGGAGAACGGCGGAAGGCGGAACGGAAGAAGAGGCGGCGCGTTTGATAGCCGAGGCACTCGGGGGGCTGCCGCTGGCGCTCGAACTGGCCGGAGCTTACCTGCGATACCGCCAGGTAAGCTTTCGACAGTACCTCGACCTGTTGCAAAAAAACCTGAAGGCGGCGACCACGGTCAGATTCTCCGCCGGGGGCTTCACGCGCCACGAGACAGACCTCTACTCCACACTCAAGATAAACGAGGAAGTCTTTGAAGAAGAACCCCGCCTGCGCGACATCCTAGACCTCCTCACCTGGAGCGGCACCGCCCCGATGGGCATCTCCCTCATGTGCAAGCTCCTCGACGTAGAGAGCCCCGTCGAACTGACCGGCGCCCTCGGCCTCGGCACGCTCCTCCGCATGCTCCAAAAGTCCCCCGACGCCGAAAGCTACGCCATCCACCGCCTGCTGGCCGAAGTCAGGCGCACAGAGATTCCGCTGGATGGGCGAAAAGAATGGGCAAATCAAATGTGCATGCGGGTAGGTGATTGGTTTCAGGAGCGAAGGAGAGAATTTTCAAATCTACCTATGCTCGAAGCCGAAATTGACCATTTGAAAGCATGGCAGGAGCAGGCATCGATGTATGTTCCTGACCAAATCAGTCGCCTAATCTGGCTGGAAGCTTACCCGCCCATTCACCGAGGGCGTCACCGAGAGGCCAAGGCGTTAGTTGAGAACGCATTGAGAATGTTCGAGCAGAATCATGTGAAGGACGACGAGTTGAAGCCTAAACTCCTGAATGATCTTGGTACCTGTCATCGCGGTCTTCAAGAGCCTCAGATCGCACTCAACTACTACAAAAAGGCGTTAGAAATTTGTCAAAGCACAGTCGGCGACTATCACCCTGACACTGCCGACTCTTTCAGTGGCATCGGGTCCATCTATAATGGCCTAGATGACTCTGCGCGCGGCTTAGATTATCATAAAAGGTCATTAGACATTCGGTTAACAGTTCTTGGCGAGCGTAACCAAGATATTTCCCTGTCTTACAACAACATCAGTGTGTCTTATGCTGGATTAAGAGAGTATGAGCAAGCGCTGGAATACGCGGAGAAGAGTTTGAGCCTCACTTTAGATATGCAGGGTGGGTCACATCCAAACGTCGCTTACGCCCTAATTAACGTTGGCACTTTTTATAACAACATGGGGAATGTCAGGCATGCGCAGGAGTACGTTCAGAAGGGCTTGAAATTATTTAGAGAGCTTTTAGGTAATCAACACGTAGATACCATAAAAGCCGCTGTAAACATGGCAACTTTATCGTCCAACCTCGGCCGACCCCGGCAAGGGTTACAACTGTTAGAAGAAATGCTCCGCAAAGTGCCTCAGGATAATCCAAGGTATGACTGGCTTAAGCAAGAATATTTTGAAGCTAGAAATAAAGTCCCCAGCCTTCGCCAAGTGCCAACCTCAGGCCAAGGCCGGAAAAAGAAAAAGAAGAAGAAACCTTAGGTAGGTGTATAAGACCTCTTTACTGAAATACTGCTACTGCCCCGCCCAATGTATGCTCAGTTGTGTGTAGATTGTTCGACACACTGTTAATTTTCGAAAATTCAAAACGGCTCTTCTGTCTCGTGCGTTCGCGCGTTGATGCGGGGGCGGGGTGCGGGATAAAGTAGGGGTAAGGAGCAAAGCCTTAGAGGATGAGCCGGACGATACATTTCGCGGATAAGGGTGTGCGCGCGCGGACGGCGGCGTCTGAGGCGGGGGTGCTGGCGCGGCTGCGGGAGATCGTCGGGGCGGAGAACGTTTTGGTGGACGAGGAGCGCGTGGAGCCTTACGCGGGCGACGCGCTCAAGGAGAAGTTCCCGCCGGAGGCGGTGCTTTTGCCGCGCACGGCCGAAGAAGTTTCCGCGATTCTGCGTCTGGCGAACGAGCGTCGGTTTCCGGTGACGGCGCGGGGCGGCGGCGTCGGCTACACGGGCGGCGCGGTTCCGGTGGAGGGCGGCGTCGTCGTCGGCACCGACAGGATGAACCGCATCCGCGAGGTCAGCGTCGAGAACCTCTACGCGATAACCGAGCCGGGCGTGACGACCTACGCGCTGCAACAGGCGGTCGAAGAGGTCGGGCTCTTCTACCCGCCCGACCCGGCCTCTTACAAGAACTCTTACATCGGCGGCAACATCGCGGAGAACGCGGGCGGCATACGCTCGGCGAAGTACGGCGTGACGAAGCACTACGTGCTCGGGCTCGAAGTCGTGCTCCCCACGGGCGAGATAATCCGCACGGGGGGCCTGACGAGCAAGAACGTCGTCGGCTTTGAGCTGACCGGGCTCATCTGCGGCTCGGAAGGGATGCTCGGCATCATCACGGAGGCGACGCTCAAGCTCCTGCCGCTCCCCGAGACGACGCGCACGGTGCGCGCCACCTTCAAGACGATGACGGCCGCCTGCGCCTGCCCGCCCGCATTCACGAGAGCGCGCGTCACGCCCGTCGCCATCGAAGTCCTCGACCGCAACGCCATCCGCGCCGTCGAGTCGGAGTTCGCCTTCGGCATCGACCCCGAGGCGGGCGCGCTGCTGCTCGTCTCGGTGGACGGCGGGCGCGAGGAGGTCGAGCGCACGGCGCGCGTCGTCGAGGAGGTGGTGAAGGGGCTGGGCGGCTACGACATCCTCCGCTCCGAGTCGCGCGAGGACGAGGACAGGCTTTGGGACGTGAGGCGCGCGCTCTCGCCCTCCATCAAGAAGTTCGGCACGCTCAAGTTCAACGAGGACGTGGTCGTCCCGCGCTCGCGCGTGCCCGAGCTGATAGAGCGCGTCGAAGGAATCGGGCGCAAGTACGACACGTTCGTCGTCAACTTCGGACACCTCGGCGACGGCAACATACACGTCAACTTCATGTGCGACCGCGACGACCCCCGTGCGGTCGCGCGCGCGAGGGAGGCCGTCGGCGAGACCTTCGCCGCCTCCGTAGACTTGGGCGGAACCATCAGCGGCGAGCACGGCATCGGCTACGTCAAGGCGCCGTACTTGAGGATGGCGCTCGGCGACGCGACCATCGAGGCCATGCGCCGCATTAAGCGCGCGCTCGACCCGAACGGCATCCTGAACCCCGGGAAGGTGTTTATGAGTGATGAGTGATGGGTGGTAAGTGATAAGAAAGAAGGCAGACCCGCTTTTCTTTCTTATCACTTACCACCCACCACTCATTACCCCTGTTATGCTCAGCGTTCTTCTCGAACTTCAGAGGCTGAAGCGGCTCGACCGGACGGGGTGGGTCTTGCGCGGGCTGCCGCCGGGCGCGGAGTCTGTGGCGGCGCATTCGTACGGCGTGGCGCTGACGGCGATGCTCCTGGCGGACGAGTGCGCGGCGCGCGGCGTGCGGGTGGACGCGGGGCGCGTCTTGAGAATCGCGCTGCTGCACGACTTGCAGGAGACGCGCACGGGCGACATGCCGCGCACCGTCGCAGGCTACTACGGGAAGGACGCGAGGCGCGCGGCCGAGCGCGCGGCCTTCGACGACATCATGCGCGGCGCGGGCGATGCGCACGCCGCACGCTACGCGGAGCTGCACGAGGACTACGAGTCGCGAGCGAGCCTCGAAGCGCGGCTCGTCAAGGCAGCCGACGTGATAGACCTGCTCGCGCAGGCGCTCGCCTTCGAGCGCGCCGGCTCGCGCGGCCTCGGCGAGTTCTGGGAGGGCGCGGAGTCGCGCGACTTCGGGCTCGAAGGCGCCGCCCGAGAGGTCGTCGCCGAGACGGTCGCGGCGCTCGTGGCTGAAAGAGGTAGACAGTAGTCGGTAGTCGGTAGCGCCCCGCGTCGCGGGGGGTGATGCTGACGGGCCGACTGCCGGGCTGCGAAGGGTTTCTACTGTCTACCGACTACCGACTACTGTCTACCTGCAATGATTGACTGGCTGACGCAGACGATTCACGGGTGGGGGCTGACGTGGGGGCAGGTGCTCTTCGGGGTGCTGTTCTCGGTCGTCACCTTCGTCCTGAGCATCGCGGTGGTGACGTTGGTGCTGGTGAAGCTGCCGGCCAACTACTTCCACTCGTCGCACGCGCGCGAGTTTCTCGTCGCGCGCCACCCCGTCCTGCGCGCGCTGGGCATCTTCGCCAAGAACCTCGTCGGGCTCGTGCTCGTCGGCTTCGGCGTCGTGATGTCTCTGCCCGGCGTGCCCGGACAGGGCGTGCTCACCATCCTGCTCGGCATCATGCTGCTCGACTTCCCCGGCAAGCGCGGCCTGGAAACCTACATCGTCAGCCGCCCGCGCGTCCAGGCGGCCGTCAACGCGCTGCGCGCGCGCTTCGACAAGCCGCCGCTGATGCTCGACGAAGTGAAGTGACTCGCGTTGACAAGGCCGAAGGGCGTTTGTTAGCTTCCATTAACTGATTTCGAGAATCTTCGCGGGGCGGCGGCGGGTGGCACCCGGTCAACTTTTGCTTCGGATGAACAGGCTGAAAAACTTTGTCGGCGGCGGGGCCGCGCGCGCGGCGCTGGTGCTCGCGGCGGCGCTCGCACTCTCCGGGTGCGGACTCTTCAGTGCCAAGACGCAGGTCGCCGTCCCGCAGCCGCTCACCCCGCTCGTCGGCGCCGACATGCCGCAGATGTTCGCGGAGATAAACCGCCTCGGCGCGGTGCGGACGCTGAACGGCAGGGTCGACATACAGTTCCTCGACACGAGCTACGCCGAGTGCGGGCTGGCCGACAAGTACCGCACGGCCGACGGCCGCCTCGTCGTCCAGCGCCCCGGCCAGGTCTACCTCATCGTGCAGGTGCCCGTGGTCGGGACGAAGGTCGCCGAGATGAGCTCGACCGGCGAGCGCTTCTGGGCGGCCGTCTACCAGGGCAGCGAGCAGTACAGGCGCTTCGTCACCGGCACGAACGCCGCCGTCTACGAGAAGGTGGGCGGCGACTCCGCCGGCGCCTCGCCCGACTGCAAATCCGGCGGCAAGCGCCGCGAGGAGGCGATGCAGCGCGCCACCGTCAGCGCCATCTCAAGCCTCCGGCCGCAGCACCTGACCGACGCCGTGCTCGTCCCGCCCGTCTCCTTCGAGGACACCAAACACGTCTACGCGCAGGCCGAGACCTACGAGGAGGAGTCGGACACGCGGCCCGGAGCGAAGAAGGGGGCGCGCGTCGTGCGCGGCTACTACATCCTCACGGAGATGGAGCTCGTGTCGCAGAACCGCGCGCGCGTCACGCGCCGCTTCTGGTTCGACCGCGTGGGCACCCTCAGGCTGTCGCGCGTCCAGATGTACGGCGAGCGCGGGCAGCTCGTCACCGATGTCGTCTACAGCAACCAACAGCCCTTCGGCGAGGACGGCCGCCTCAGGCTCCCCGCGCAGGTCGAGCTGACGCGGCCGCAGGATCACTACTCGATCCGCATCGCCTTCCAGGACCCGGGCGCGGCCAAGGTCGACGAGCCCTACGACCCCGAAATCTTCGTCCTCAAGAACGGCTCGAACCTGCCCGAGGTCAACCTGGACGCGAGGAGGCAGTAGTAGAGGCCGGAGGCCCCTCAAGTTTATGGAGAGTCTCGTCACAGCCAACGTGCGCCAGCGCCCCGTGCGCGCCGTCGTCAGCGCGGCGGGCGTGGCGCTGGGCGTGTGCCTTGTGATGCTCTTTACCGGGCTCGCGCGCGGGCTGTCGAACGACCTTGAGCGGCGCTCGCAGAATTTGAAGGCCGAGATCGTCTTCACGCGCTCGGGCGGCACCGAGCTGATGAGCACGACGGCCAACCTGCCGGTGCAGTACGCCGACGAGCTCCTCAAGGTCGAGGGCGTGGCGATGGCCATCCCCGACATCCGCTACGTCTCGCAGGGCGGGAAGGGCTTCGGCTTCGAGCAGGTCGAGGGCGTTGACTGGAACCAGTTCGCCGCGATGAACGAGATGACCCTCGTCTCGGGGCGCGCGCCCGAGGCCGTGGACGAGGTCGTCGTCGACGAGGCGAAGGCGCGCAACAACGACCTCTCGGTCGGGAGCGAGATCAAGCTCTTCGGCAACCAGACCTACAGGGTGACGGGCGTCTACACGCCCGAGGCGGGGCCCCGCGTCAAGATGTCTCTGGCCGCGATGCAGGACGCTTTGGAAGCGCCGGGCAAGTGCACCTGGATTTACGTCAAGCTCAAAGACCCGGCCCGCGCGGTCGAGGTCGCGCGGCGCATCGACGAGCAGCTTCCCGGCAACAAGATTCAGCTCACGCGCGACATCATCACAAACATCGAGAAGAGCATCCCGTACCTCGGCGTCTTCCTCCGCACGCTCGTCGGGCTCTCGGCGCTGGTGAGCGGCCTCGTCGTGATGCTCGCCATGTACACGACCATCACCGAGCGGACGCGCGAGATAGGAATCCTGAAGGCGCTCGGCGCGTCGCGCGGCTACATCGTCGGCGAGATCGAGAAGGAGGCCGTGCTCATCAGCGTCGTCGGCGTCGCCGCCGGCTTCGCCATCTCGTTCCTGGCGGGCTTCGTGATCCAGCGCGCCTACGCGCTGCCCTTCGAGTACTCCTGGGCCTGGGGGCTGACCGCCGCGCTCATCGGCCTGCTCGGCGGCGCCTTCGGCGCGCTCTACCCAGCCGTGCGCGCCGCCAACCTCGACGCCGTCAGCGCGCTCGCATACGAATGAAATGAGAACGATTCTACAGGCGGAAAATCTGACGAAGGTCTACCGCGTGGGGAGCGTGGACGTGCCCGCGCTGCGCGGCGTCTCGCTCGAAGTCGAGGAGGGGGAGTACCTCGCCATCATGGGGCCTTCCGGGTGCGGCAAGTCAACGATGCTGCACCTGCTCGGCGGACTGCTCACGCCGACCACGGGGCGCATCCTCATCGACGACGAAGACCTGACGGCCGCCACGGACGCCAAGCGCACAGACATCCGCCGCCGCAAGATAGGCTTCGTCTTCCAGCGCTTCAACCTCTTCCCGACGCTCTCGGCCGAAGGGAACCTGAAGCTCGCCGAGGGCATCCACGGCGGCGCCGACGGCAGGAAGGGCGGCGACCCCGAGCGCCGGCGCGAAGTCCTACGCATGCTCCAGCTCGAAGACAAAATGCACCACAAGCCGCTCGAACTCTCGGGCGGCGAGCAGCAGCGGGTCGCACTCGCCCGCGCCGTCGTCAACCGCCCCGCCATCATCCTCGCCGACGAGCCCACCGGCAACCTCGACACCGAAAATTCCGCCATCGTGCTTAACATGTTTCAGGAGATGAATTACCGCTTCAACCAGACCATCATCATGATCACGCACAACCCGGAGGCCGCCGCCATGTGCCGCCGCATTATCCAGATGCGCGACGGCCAGATCGTTGCCCCCGGCCCGCGTGTACAGTTATAATGCAAGTGGTAAGTGATGAGTGATGGGTGATAAGGAAACTGCAATCTTTTCCTATCACTTATCACTCAGCACTTATCACGTGTCCTATTTTTTATGCTCTGGGGCGTCTTCAAAAAAGTCATTTTGTGGTCTTACGGGCGGACGACCTGGCAGTACGACGTGCTGTGCGCCCTCATCCTCGCCTTCGTATTTCTTACGCCTAAAGGGTGGTTCGAGCGGGGCGAACTCGCCTGCGCGCCCGCGCATCAAAACGGGCTCGGAGCGGCACAAAAGCTGCTTATAAGGACGACGAGTACGGCCTCCGCCGCCCAACCGGACGCGAACGAGCTGGAGCGGTGCGCGCGCAAGATCACGGGCGAGCCGTCCCTGCGCGTTAAAAGCTGGCAGGAACTGGAGAGCACGGACGGTCGTACCATCGGTTTTGAGGTTGACACTGAGCCGTAATTCCCTATACTTACCCGGTTTCGAGACCGGGCAGGAGTCTCCCCAACGTTTGAAGGAGTTAGCATGAAGAAGCTTTTCGCGCCGGCGCTCGCCATATTAATGCTCGCCGCCTCGCTCTCGGTCGCGCCCCCCGCCGCACAGGCGCAGGGGCCGGGCATGATCAGCTCCATCCTCAACAAGATGGATCGCAACCGCCGCACGCTCGGCTCGCTGCGCGCCGCGCTGCACATGCAGAAGTACAACGCGCAGCTCCGCATGTCTGAAGACCAGTTCGGCGACGTGCAGTACGTCGCGGCCAAGGGGCGCGACGCCAACGTCCGCGTCGACTGGCGGCGGCCCGTGGTCGAGCACCTCGCCGTCTCGGGCGGCCAGTACACGCTCTACCGCCCGCGCCTGGGACAGGCTTACCAGGGCGCGACCAAGACCGCCGGCAGCAGCAAGGGTAAGGCGGGCGGCGTCATCGGCCTCGCGCTCAACATGTCGGGCTCGCAGGCGAAGAACCAGTTCAACGTCGAGTTGGTCGGCGAGGGCGAGCTCTACAAGGGCAGCCCGCACGTCTGGTGGCTGAAGCTCACGCCGCGCGGCCGCGCCGAGTTCCAGTTCGCAGAAATCTGGGTGACCGACGACGGCATGCCCATCCAGACGCGCGTCACCGAGAAGAACGGCGACGCGACGACCGTGCGCCTGACCAACGTCCAGCGCAACGCGCGGATCGACGGCAACCCGTTCGAGATTCAGCTCCCCGCCGGCACGAAGATAGTCAGGGGCTAAGGCCGCGCGGACTTCGAGACTTGAAAAGGCGAAGGGTTCTGCGAGCCTGAAGTGGCCGGAGCCCTTCGCCTTTTCTGCGCCCGGCGCGGCCGGCGGCCGCTTGATTTGGGCGTCGGCATTGCGTATTGTCTAGCGGTCATTTCCCCGAAGGAGAGCCCGCGCGCCAGAACTCCCGCGCGCCGGGCGCGTCAAAAGAAACAGTCTTGATGAAGCGAAGCACGTTGCTTAAGTTGAAGCTGCGCGAGGCGAGGTTCATCACCCGCGCGCTGATGCACACCGACCACCCCGTCCTGGCGCACATCATCCCCATGCGCCGCTGCAACCTCGCCTGCACATACTGCAACGAGTACGACAAGACCTCCGACCCCGTGCCGCTCGACGCGATGAAGAGCCGGCTGGACGCGCTCGCGCGCCTCGGCACCTCGGTCATCACCATCTCGGGCGGGGAGCCCTTGATGCACCCCGACCTCGACGAGATCATCCGCCACATACGCCGGCGCGGGATGATCGCCGGGCTCATCTCGAACGGCTACTACATGACGCCCGAGCGCATCCGGCGCCTCAACGAGGCCGGGCTCGAATACCTGCAAATCTCCATCGACAACGTCAGCCCCGACGAGGTCTCGAAGAAGAGTCTCAAGAACCTCGACAAAAAGCTCCAGAACCTCGCCGGGCACTCGGACTTCCACGTCAACATCAACTCGGTCATCGGCGGCGGCATCAAGAACCCGGAGGACGCGCTCGTCATCGCGCGCCGCGCGCAGGAGCTCGGCTTCTCGACCACGGTCGGCGTCATACACGACGGCCACGGGCTCTTGAAGCCGCTCGGCGAGCGCGAGCGCACGGTCTACGACGAGCTGAAGCGCGTCTCGAAGTCGGAGTACGCGCGGCTCGGCTGGTTCCAGGACAACCTCGCCTCGGGCAAGGAGAACAAGTGGCGCTGCCGCTCGGGCGGGCGCTACCTCTACGTCTGCGAGGACGGGCTCGTCCACTACTGCTCGCAGCAGCGCGGCACGCCCGGCGTCCCCGTCGAGCAGTACACGAAGGCGGACGTGGTGCGCGAGTACAACACGGAGAAGTGGTGCGCCCCGCTCTGCACCGTCGCCTGCGCGCACAAGGTGGCCATCCTCGACAACTGGCGCAACCCGCAGAAGGGCGAGGCCGACGCCGAGGTCGCGCCGCAACGCCTGCGCGACGCCATCGTGCGCACGCTGCGCGCCGGCTGATGAAACTTCTACTACCTTTCGTCCTCTGCGCGGCCGCCTTCATGGCGGCCGCGCCGTCAGGTGCCGCCCGAGCCACACGGCAGCGTGAGTTGAGCGCGTCCGAGAAGTCACTCGTCGAAGGCTCGCGCGAGGCCGTCATCAGGACCGGCATGAGCGCCGAATACTTCGACCGGCACTTCAGCGTCGGGCGCGTCTTCGACCGCCCGGGCGACCGCCGCGTCGTCTGGCGGTTCGCGGCCGGCGGCCACGAGGCGCTCGTCACCGACTCGGTGGGCTTCTACACGGAGGGCGGCCGGCGCTTCGACACGCACTCGGTCGCAGGCGCCTTGGGCTCGACCAGCGACCTTACGAACCTCATTACGCGCGCGCGCGCCGAGCGAATCATGCGCCGCTGCCTCGGCCGCTTCACCAACCCGCAGGTCGAGTATCGCGCGCACGGCCCACGCGGCGCGGCCGCGCTCCTGCTCACGGCCGAGACGGTGATCCCGCCGCGTGCGGGCGCGGCGGGGCGCGAGGCGCGCGAACGCATGGAGCGCGAGGAGCGCGAGCGCCGTTCGCGTCAGAAGGCTCCCGGCTCGACTCGGCTCGACGCCGACGACCTGAGAAGGGGCGGTGGCGAGCGCCCCGTCATCCTGCTCGCCGCCGTAGACCTCTCGGACGGCAGTTGCACGGTCGGGCGCGGGCAGGTCGGGCCGCCCGCCGCCCCGGCCACGCGCTAAAATTAAAAGTGCCTTGCGGGGCTCATGCCCTTCAACTATCATGCTGGGCACTCCCCGTCGCACCCGAGTTGTCTTTCGACCGCCCCGAGCTGGAACAGATTCAGGCATGAGAACCAAGGCTCACGCGCCCGGCCGCGCGCCGCGCGCCGCCCGGAGGCTCGTCCTCGTCGCACTCCTCTCGGCGCTCGCCTGCGCGGCGCTTCTGCCGCACGCGGCGCGGCCCGGCGCGAGCGCGCAGGTGCGCCCGCGGCGCAAGGTCTTGACGCCGGACGCGCCGGCGCGCACCGTCGGCCGGACGCCCGCGCGCAAACCGGGCGGCGGGACGACGGCGACAACGCCGCAGCCTCAGCCTCAGCCTCAGCAGCCGGAGCCCGTCACGACTACGCGCGTGCGGCCCGTTACGGTTGCCAACGTCAACTTCAGGCAGCTCGCAGCGCAGCAGGCCAGGGCGGCGCGCACCGCGCTCGGGCGGCCGCCCGAGCGCTACCAGGCCATCCACCCGCCGCTCACCATCGACGACTCGACGCAGGGCGGCGCGAGGCGGCCCCGCGCGGGCGAGGCGGCGCGGCAGCCGGCGCCCTTCGCCCTCGACGACCCGGGCGGGCCGCTCGCCCCCAGCCCTTCGCCCTCCTCGACCTACAACGCGCAGGAGGACGGCCCGAAGGTTGACGGCCCCTCCGCCGGCCTCTTCAACATCCCGCCCGACACGCAGGGCGCCGTCGGGCTCGACAAGGTCTTCACCAACACGAACCCGAACTACCGCGTCCACGACAAGACGACCGGCGCGCCGCTCTCGACCGTCTCGACCGACACGTTCTGGGCCGCGTCGGGCGGCTCGGGCTTCTTCGACCCGCGCATCGTCTTCGACCCCTACAACCTGCGCTGGATTCTCGCCATCGCCTCCAACGCGCAGACGGCCAACTCCTCCGTCATCATCGCCGTCTCGCAGACGCCCGACCCGCAGGGCTCCTACAACGTGTACCGCTTTGTCGTCGGCTGCGCGGGCGGCGCACAGGGCTGCGACAGCCTTGGCGAGTGGGCCGACTTCCCGATGCTCGGCTTCAACAAGAACTGGATCGCCGTCTCGATGAACATGTTCGGCCTGCCGAACGGCTCGCCGCACGTCAACGACAAGATTCTGGTGCTCGACTACCCGCAGGCGCGCTCGGGCGCGGCCAACACCTACCTCTTCTCGGGCGACGCCATCGGCTTCTGCAACCACCCCGTCGAGACCTACGACGCCGCCGAGGCGACGCTCTACTTCGCGCAGCACCTTTCGAGCGCCGACGCCGCCTACAAAATCTCGACCGTCACGGGCGAGCCGCCCGCGCAGCCCGCGCTCAACTTCGGCGAAGAGAAGGTGCGGCCGGGCGGCGGGTGGACGCAGCCCGTCGGCGACATGCTGCCGCAGACGTGCGTCGGCGCCGCCGGCGTCAACTGCCCGACGACCGTCCGCCGCATCGACGCGCTGGACGCGCAGGTGCGCGGCAACGCCGTCTTCCGCAACGGCGGCATCTACTACGCGCAGACCATCGCGCTGCCCGCCGGGGCGGGGCAGACCACCGACCCGTTCGGCCACCAGGTCTCGACCGCCGACCGCACCGCCGCCCAGTGGACGCGGCTCGACACCTCGGGGAACTTCGTGGAGGGCGGGCGCATTGAGGACGCGGCCGCCACGCCGACCAACGGCGGCCGTTGGTACGCCTACCCTTCCATCGCGGTCAACAAGCACAACGACGTGCTGGTCGGCTTCTCCGAGTTCGAGTCGGACGACTTCGTGGACGCGGGCTACGCCGTCCGGCTCGGCACGGACGCGCCGGGGGCGATGCGCGACCCGGTCGTCTATAAGGAGGGCGAGGACTACTACTCGAAGGACTTCTTCGGCACGCGCAACCGCTTCGGCGACTACAGCGCGACGCGCATCGACCCCGTGAACGACCGCGACATCTGGACGGTGCAGGAGTACGCGGGGACGCGCACCGCGGCCAACAACCTCTCCACGACGAACAACAGCCGCTGGGGCACCTGGTGGGCGAAAGTCGCGCTGCCGGCCGCCGCGGGCGAACTCATCATCAGCGAGTTCCGACTGCGCGGGCCT
Source organism: Pyrinomonadaceae bacterium (assembly GCA_036399155.1). Classification (GTDB taxonomy): domain Bacteria; phylum Acidobacteriota; class Blastocatellia; order Pyrinomonadales; family Pyrinomonadaceae; genus QHXN01. The sequence goes on along the minus strand of DASWNR010000428.1, from coordinate 2,671 downwards.
AACGGGGCCAACGACGAGTTCGTCGAAATCTACAACGCGTCCGGCTCCGCGCACGCCGTGACGACCGCCGACGGCTCGGCCGGCTACGCCGTCGCCGCCGAGGACAACGCCGTCCGCTGCGTCATCCCCAACGGCACCGTCATCCCCGCGCGCGGGCACTTCCTGTGCGCCAACTCGTCCGGCTACTCGCTCGGCGGCCACCCGGCCGGAGGCGTCACGAACGCGACGCCCGACGCCGCGTACACCGCCGACATCCCCGACAACAGCGGCGTCGCCCTCTTCAACACGGCGACGCCCGCGAGCTTCTCGACCGCGACGCGCGTCGACGCCGTCGGGTTCACGACGACCCCGCCCGGGGCTTACGTCGAGGGGACGGGTCTCGCGGCGCTCGTCGCGGCCGACGTTGACCACAGCCACTACCGCGACGCGTGCGGCAAGGGCGGCTCGGTCACGGCGCTCGGCAACTGCCCGACCGCCGGCTTGCCGAAGGACACGAACGACAACGCCGCCGACTTCGTCTTCGTCGAGGTCAACGGCAACTCGATCGGCGCGGGGCAGCGGCTCGGAGCGCCCGGCCCCGAAAACCTTTCGAGCCCCGTCCAGCGCAACTCGCAAATTGCGGGCACCAACATCGACCCGGCCGTCGGCAGCTCGAACCCGCCGAACCGCGTCCGAGACTTCACGAGTAACCCGGGCAACAACTCGACCTTCGGGACGCTCAGCATCCGCAAGACGATTACGAACAACACGGGCGGCCCCGTCACGCGGCTCCGGTTCCGCGTCATCGACATCACGACGTTCCCGACGCCCGCCGGCGTCGCCGACCTGCGGCCGCGCACGTCGGGCCCGGCCGTCGCCGTCATCACCGGGACGAACGCCGCGTGCCCGTCGGGCACCTGCGCGGTGCAGGGGACGACGCTTGAGCAGCCGCCCGCGCAGCCCGACGGCGGCGGGTTCAACTCGGCGCTCTCGGCGGGCACGGTGACGCTCGCGCAGCCGCTCGCCGCCGGCGCCTCCGTCAACGTCCAGTTCCTGCTCGGCATCCAGCAGACCGGCACCTTCAAATTCTTCATCAACGTCGAGGTGCTGCCGTAGCCCCGCGCCCGAGTCGCGCTCTCGCGGGCACTCCGACCAGAGGGGAACACTAATCGTGACCGACCGGATACGCTTCGACGACGGGGCCGCCTACGAGCGATACATGGGGGAGTGGAGCCGGCTCGCCGGTGAGACTTTCCTCGACTGGCTCGCCCCGACACAGGGTCTGCGGTGGCTCGACGTCGGCTGCGGCAACGGGGCCTTCACCGAGATGCTCGTCGGCCGGTGTGCGCCGGCCTCCGTGCACGGCGTAGACCCGTCCGAGGGGCAGCTCGCCTACGCCCGCACGCGACCCGCGGCGCGTGTCGCGCAGTTCCGCCGGGGCGACGCGATGGCTCTGCCTTTCCCCGACGACACGTTCGACGCGGCCGTCATGCCGCTCGTAATCTTCTTCGTCCCCGACCCGGCCGGGGGCGTCGCCGAGATGGCGCGGGTGGTCTGCCCGGGCGGCGTCGTCACGGCCTACGCGTGGGACATGAAGGGCGGGGGTTTCCCTTACGAGGCGTTGCAGGAGGAGATGCGCGGGATGGGCGTCGCGGTTCCCACGCCGCCGAGCCCCGACGCGTCCCGAATAGACGCGATGCGGGACTTGTGGCATGGCGCGGGTCTGGACTCGGTCGAAACGCGGGAGATAACGGTGCGGCGGACGTTCGCCGATTTCGGAGACTACTGGGCGACCGTCCTCGGGGGGCCGAGCGTCGGCCCGCAGCTCGCGGCGATGGAGTCAGACAGTCTCGCGCTCCTCAAAGCGCGGATTCGCGCGCTCCTGCCGTCGGACGCCGCCGGCCGCATCACCTACGGCGCGCGGGCTAACGCCGTCAAAGGTCGCGTACCAAACTAATTTTAATCGGCCCGGCCGGCGGGCCGGTAGTGCCGGGCTTCATGCCGCGTCGCCGGCGGCGGCTTGTGCTTCGGGCGTCACGGCTTCGGTCGGGGTCGCGCGCCCCCGCCGCAGGACGACCAGCCCGATGCCCGCCAGGATGAGCGCGCCGCCGGCCAGAGTCCTCCACGACACCTCTTCGCCGAGCACGAGCATCCCCAGCAGCACCGCCGCCAGCGGCGTGACCAGCGCGATGAGCATCGTCTTCGTCACGTCTACGTGGCGCACCAGCCAGTAGAAGAGCAGGAAGGCCGCCACGGACCCGACCAGCGTCAGGTAGAGCAGGCAGACGACCGCGAGCCCCGTCCAGCGGAAGTTGAGAGGGTTGCCCTCGAACGTGAGCCCCGCCGCGGCGAGCACCAGAAAGCCGCACCCCATCTGCCCCGCCGACAGCACCGCCGCGTCGAGCCTCGCGCCGCGCGCCTTCACCAGCACGTTAGCGTAGGCCACGAAGCCCGCGCCCAACAGAACGGCCGCGCTCCCCCATACGGCCATCCCGCCCTCCGCGCCGAGCTGACTCGAAAAGATGACGCCGACGCCGACGACGCCCAGAAGCGCACCCGCCAACTTGCGCGCGTTCAGACGCTCGCCCGGCAGGTAGGGGTGCGCGAAGAGCATCCCGAAGACCGGGATGGTCGCCTGTATGAGCGCCGCCAGGCCCGAAGAGATGTGCTGCTCGCCCCAGAAGAGGAGGCC
>DASWNR010000427.1:0-4278 GCA_036399155.1 Pyrinomonadaceae bacterium | reverse complement strand
CCCGCCGAACCGAGACGGCCGCCCGAACTACCGGGCGGCCTTCTCGTTTTTGACGGGTTCGTTTTGTCCGGGCGCTCTAGTTGCCCGAGCTGTGGCCCGGGCCGGCGGCGGCCTCCGCACGAATCCAGTAGTCGCGCGGGTAGATGCGGTAGAGCTTGGCGTCGGAGCCTTCGACCGTCTTGAGGTACTGCTCGTAGGCGTTGAGCTGCTTGTCGGGGCCGATGACGTAGAAGACGCCGCCCTCGACGCCCGCGGCCTTCGAGCCGAGCCCCGGGAGGATGCGCGCGTAGACCGTGTTCATGCGCTTGAACAGCTCGTCCGAGAGGTTCGGCATCTTGCGCAAGTCCAGAAGACCCTGCCTGAACCTGCGCACAGCCTCGGGCGGCGTGCCGTCGGCGATGTCGGCGGCCATCGCCTCGCCGCGCGCCTCGTAGCCGGAGGCCGAGCGGAACTGCGAGAAGGCGACCGCGGTGGCGTACTCGACCAGCCCGGGGTCGGGCTTGGCCTTCTTCAGCTCCTCGATGACGAAGCGGAGCGTCTGCGGCAGCTCGGGCGTGCGCTCGGCGTAGTAGCTGATACGCCCGCCGGAGGGCGAGCCGCCGAGGCCGTTCGAGTAGGCGAGCCCCGCGCCCCACGTCTTGATGAAGATGGCGTGCGCGCCCCCGCCGCCGTAGAGGCGCGAGGCGAGGAAGTCGAGGAGCGCCTCCCTGTTGTCGGCGTCGGCGTAGGTCGCCGACGGCGCGGAGTTGAGGAAGACGCCGCCCTGCGTGTTCGGGTTGACCAGCCCGACGAAGACCGGCCGGTTCTTGTCCCCCGCGCGCTCCTGCACGCGCGTCTCGACGAGCTTGACGGACGCGTACTTCGCGGGCGCGTGCGGCGCGGTCTGAAGGCCGGCGAGCAGGTCGCGCACGCCCGGCTCAAGCGACGAGCGCGTCGCCGCAGAGGAGACCATGAACATGCGCGCGCCGCCCGTCTTCAGGAGTACCTGCCGGACGGCGTTCAGCTCCGAGAGCGCCTGCGCGGGCGGGACGAGCAGGTCGCCGCGCATCTGCCTGACGAGGTAGTCCCAGTCGGACGCGAGCGTCTCTTCGGGGATGTCCGAGAGCAGTTGGTCGAGGTCTTTGGCCGCGTCCACGGCCAGCGCCTTCGCGCCCTGCGGCAGCGCGCCGAAGGCCGCCTTCAGGTCGTTGTACTGGCGGTCTTTCAGCTCGCCCTTCTGGAATGTGTTGAGCAGGTTCTTCAGGTGCTCGCGGTTGGCGCTCTGTTTGGGCGCGGCGGCGAGCGCGTCGAGGAAGGCGGCTATCGCGTCGCGGTCGGCGCCCGCGTCCTTGAGGAGCCAGCGGAGCCGGTGGACGTTGTGCGACTGCGTCATGAAGGACGCGACCGAGAGCAGCAGCGGGCTGTCCTGCCGCCAGTAGGCGTTCGCCGGGTCGTTGACCCACGACTCCTCAGACCCCTGCGTGCGGTTGCGCATGCCGCTCAGAGCCTGATCGACCACGTCGCGGATGCGCGCGAGGTTCTCGGGCCGCCAGTCGGGCGAGGTCAGCACGAGCTTCATCCACTGGAGAGCGCGCCGTGACTCGGCCGCGTCGTTGCCCGCGCCGCGCACGACGACCTCCGCGCGGTTCGTGCGGAAGTTCGTGGCGAAGGTCGCGTTGAGCGACAGAACCTCCTTGCGGAGCATCTCGCTCATCTGCTCGAACGAGATCGCCTTGCCGTCCTTCACGACGCCGACCTGCGTCAAAAGCGCGGGCATCGCCGAGAGGTAGAAGAGCCTGTCCTGCGGCACGCCGTCGAGCCTGAGCGCGAGCCCGGTGGTCGCGCTCGTCATGTTCTCGAAGTTGGAGGCGACGAGCGGGACGCCCCCCGGTAGCTGCGAGACCTTGTAGTCGAGCTGGTCGTCGAGCGTGAGCGGCGGCCGCTCCAGAAACTTGAACGAGGCCGACTGGCCGGCCCGCCTTTCCAGCTCGGCGGTCGTCGCGTCGTACTCGACCTTGAAGCGGCGCAGCGCCTCCTGCTCCTCCGCGACGCCGAACCTCTTCATCACCCGCGCGGCCTCGGCCTTGGCGCGCGCGGCGCCCTCGGCCTCGGCGCGCGCGAGCATCTGCGGCGAAGGCTTCGCCGCCACGGCGTAGGGGACGGAGTCGGCGAGCTTCCAACGCGCGACCAGCTCGCGCCACGCGTTCTTGTCCGAGGCGAGCGCCTGGTCTACGGCCGCGAGCTCGGGCTTGAGCGTGACCGACTTGCGGAAGCCGGGCGTGCGGTTGAGGTCGACGAGGTGCGTCATCCACTCCGAGCCGCCGCTGCGGAAGCCGAAGCCCGGCGGCGAGTTGACGAACTTCGAGAGCGTGCGGCGCGACTGTATGACGCGGCTCTTCAGGCGCTCGTTAAACTCCTTCAGCTCGGCCGAGCCGTCGGGGAGCTGCGCGACGCGCCTCATCTCGTCCGTGATTTTTTGACGGACCTGGGCAATCTTCTCGTCGGTCATGTTCGACGGCGCCACGTCCGTCAGCCCGACGTAGACGGGGTTGCCCTCGACCATCTCGTCGTCGAGGAAGGCGAAGACGCCCTTCGCGCCCGTGTCCATCACGCGCGTCTTCGTGTCCACGAACATCTTGTAGAGGTTGGTCGTCGCGTCGCCCGCGACGTTCGAGAGGAAGAGGCTCAGCAGCGTCTTCTCCTTCGTGTCGAGGTCGAGCTGCGCCGGGTAGGCGAACACGAGCCAGCCCGGCTGCTGCTCGTTCTTGTGCGGGTACTCGACCAGCTCTATCGTCCCGGCGGGCGCCGGGCGCGGCGCGGGGATGTCCGACTCGGACGCGAAGCGGCGCCCCTCCTGCTTCGGCTCAAGCCGGTTGAAGATGGCGTCGAGGCGCGCGAGCACGTCGCCCGCCGGCATCTCGTTCGGGAAAGAGGCGACCATGCCCATGTTGCCGAGGCGGTAGTTGTCCGAGTGAAACTTCTTGATGTCCTCGGGCTTCATCTCGCGGATCGCGTCGGGCCAGCCGCCCGCGGACATCGCCAGCGGGTGCGTCGCGCCGTAGACCTTCTGGTTGAGCGCGCGGAAGAGCCGGCTGGTGGGGCGGTCGTAGGTCGTACGCATCTCCTGGTAGACCGTGCCCTTCTCTTCGAGGGTCAGCTTCTTGTCGGCCGGGTTCTCGCTCACGCCCCAGTGGCTCACCTCGCGGCGTATCTCCTCGTCGGTGTAGTCGGGGTGCAGGAGCGCGCCCATCTGGCTCTCGAAGAGTTTGTAGAAGACCTCGGGCCCGGCGGCGGTGTGCATGTGGTAGGCGGTGCGCCACTGCTGCGTGAAGGCCGACGAGCCCGCGAGCGACATGCTCTCAAGCCCCGCGTGCGCGCGCCCGACGTTGCCCTTGCCGAGCAGCAGGTGCTCCTGCGTGTGCGGCTCGCCCATCTCGGAGGTCGGGAACGAGTTGACCCACGCGAAGACCTGCGGGACGGACTGAATCTGTAGGAAGTCGAGCGTGAAGCCCGTCCGCGCGTGGCGGAAGCGCGCGCCGAACGGCTTGTCCGAGTCGTTGAGGTAGACGGCCTCGGCGCGGAAGCCGCCGACCGTCTGCCCCTCGGCGAGCGTGTCGAAAGAGACTTTCGGGACTTGAGAGCTTTGACGGGCCGGCGCCATTCGCGGCATCCCTCCTGAGATGATTGCGAGACACAGAAGCAGAAACAGAGTACGAGGGCGGGAGGTGTTCATGTGTGACTCCTGACGGCTTAAGTTTGGCCGGCCGCTCGGGCGCTCGGTCGGTCACGGACGGGAGAGCAGATTTTACGCCAGAGGCGGAGGCGCACGCCACCACGACGCGCGGACTTTCGCGCGCGCGGCGCGACTATTTTCGGCGGAAGTCCGACGCGGGATACGTCGGTACGAACGCTTGGATTTTGCCGCGCCCGGCGGGGGGACTCTCTCTCCTTTTCCGCCGCGTGAACGCCCGGCGGGCGGCCGTGTTATATTCGCCCGCGGCGGCGACTCCCCCGCGCGCCGGAAGCCTTTTATGGAACACATACGCTACGCCGTCGCCGCCTGCCAGACAGACCTGCCGAACCCCGTCGAGCGCCGCGAGATGCGCCGCAACACCGAGCGCATGCTCTCGATGATCGACTCGGCCGTCGCCGGCGCCGCGCCGTTCCTCCCCGTCCGGCTCGTCGTCTTCCCCGAGTTCGCGCACGCCGCGCCCGTCTTCCCGACCGTCAAAGAGCTGTTCGACAAGCTCGCCGTCCGAATCCCGAACGAGCACACCGAGGCGCTTGAGATGAAGGCGC
>DASWNR010000426.1:0-6921 GCA_036399155.1 Pyrinomonadaceae bacterium | reverse complement strand
CGAATACACCTACCAGCAGAAGACGGGAAAGTATCAGGAGTTCAGGAACATCTGTTTCGTGGACACGCTCGACAACACCGCCGCGCTCAATTACAGGGGCAAGCAAAGTCTGATGTTCGGCATCAGCAGCGAAAACGCCGCGCGCATCAAGAAGCAGAACGAGCGCACAATCTCTGTCATCATCGGCAACCCGCCTTACAACGCGAATCAGGCAAACTTCAACGACTTCAACCGCAACCGCGACTACAAAGAGATTGACCGGCGCATTAAGGATACCTACGTTAAAAATTCGACAGCGCAGAAAACGAAAGTCTATGACATGTACGCGCGCTTTATACGATGGGCGAGCGACAGAATTGACAAGGACGGCATAATCGCGTTCGTCTCGAACAACTCTTTCATTGACTCACATACCTATGACGGCTTCCGCAAGGTTGTTGCGGAAGAGTTTAACGAAGCACACATCATTAACTTGAAAGGCAACGCGCGGACGACCGGTGAAAGGCGACGACGCGAGTCGGGAAATATTTTCAGTGACCAGATTCGTGTCGGAGTGGCCGTTTATTTCCTTGTCAAGAATAGTAAGAAGAAGGGATTCAAAGTCTATTACAACGAAATCAAAGATTACGCATCGGCCGAGGACAAGAAAACTTACCTGCGTGAGAACAAATTTGAAGACCTTGCCTTTGAACGCATCACGCCGAACGAGAAACACCATTGGATAGACATTGCCGACAACGATTTTGAAAGTTTGCTGCCGCTGTTCGATAAACGAGTGAAACTCGGCAAAAGTGAAAACGCAGTTTTCAAACTTTACTCTCTGGGCGTTTCAACCAACCGCGATGAGTGGATAACGGATTATTCGTCTGACGTTCTGCTCAAGAAGATGCGACTCTTCATTACCGAATATGACAAAGCACAGACACCAGAAGAAAGTCCCTTAATCAAATGGTCGAATACCTTGAGTAGTCGTTTTCTTCAAAAGCAAAAAGAACCATTCGACAAAAAGCGCGTCAAGCCGATTCTTTACCGACCGTACTTCAAGCAATTTCTTTATTACTCGGACTTGTTCATTGACAGACCTGCAAGCGCGCCGGAGTTGTTCTTGCGAGAGAATAAAACGATTTTATGTCGTTACGGCGAGCGTCTTGATTTCTATGCGCTCGCTACAAACTACATTCCTAGTTTGAATTTCTTTTCCCTCGAAGGCGCGCAGGCCGTTTCACTTTACCGTTATGACAAAAGAGGCGCACGCCACGACAACATCACGATATGGGGCTTGATGCAGTTCCGCCAGCATTACAGCAACAACAAGATTACGCGCGAAGATATTTTTCATTACACCTACGCCGTGCTGCATCATCCCGTGTATCGGCAGAAGTACGCGCTCAACCTCAAGCGCGAGTTTCCGCGCCTGCCCTTCTACGAAGACTTCCGGCAGTGGGCGGCGTGGGGCAAAGAGTTGATGGAGTTGCACATCAACTACGAAACCGCGAAGCCGTACAGGCTGAAACGAGTTGACGCCGGGTCGAACTCCGCCCCGCGCCCGAAATTAAAGGCCGACAAGACGGCCGGCACAATCGAACTCGACTCCGAAACAATCCTGCAAGGCGTCCCCGCGTCCGCGTGGGAATACAAGCTCGGCAACCGCTCCGCCCTCGAATGGATTCTCGACCAGTACAAAGAGAAGAAACCGTCGGACGCCACCATCGCCGAAAAGTTCAACGCCTACCGCTTCGCAGACTATAAAGAGACGGTGATTGACCTGCTCAAACGCGTCTGCACGGTGAGCGTTAGAACGGTGGAGATTACCAACCAGATGCCGAAAGAAGATTGAGGCGTAGCCGGATTGCGTTTGGCAAATATCGCCGGAACCGGCCCCGCGCAGGGCTGACGCGAGACGGGTCTCCCGCACATAAGACGTGAACGAAGAGGGGCGGCTTTCGGGCCGCCCCCTTTGTTTACACGTCTCAGCGCGGCTCAGGCGGCGGCGCTGAGGGAGAGGTCGGAGAGGACGGAGCGCTGGCCGACGTGTTTGAGGAGGATTTCGAGGTAGCAGGAGAAGCGGTGGAGGTAGCGGCGGAAGCCTCGCCGGTCGCGCACGGCGGCGAGGCCGTCGATGAAGCCCTGACAGGTCTCGCGGTCTTTCTGCATGAGGTGGCGCATGCTCTCGCCGCGGAAGAGTTCGAGCCGCTCGGAGAAGTTGACGAGCGCCTCCGCGCCGTCGTGCCACTCGGCGTAGCGGACGCTGCGCAGCAGAGCTTCGAGGTCTTCGTAGAGCCGCAGCGAGTTCTCGCGCTTGGCGCGTATGTCGTCGAAGAGTTCGGCCGCGTCCACGCCGGGGCGGAAGGCGCGCGCGAGCGAGACCGTGGACTGCTCGAAGCAGTTGCGCAGGAGGTCGTGCGCGTCCGCGAGGCGCGAGCGGGCGTCGTCCGCGTCGGCCGCCTCGCGCGCCGAAGGGATTAGGCGCTCGAAGACCGCGCGCAGCTCGTGCCGGACTGCGAAGCTCATCCGCTCCAGCTCCTCGGAGAGTTCGGTGGGCGCGTCGAGGCAGGCGCAGAAGTAGTCGAGGCCGCCGGCGGCGGCGAGCGCCTCGCAGCGCACCACCTCGAAGACGAAGTGCGCGTCCTCGCCCGCGCCGCCGGCGTCGATGACGGGGCTCAGGCCGTCGAGGTAGCCGAGCAGGCGGCCGAGGTCTTCAAAGACGCCGCGGACGAACTCGCGCGTCCCCTCGGGGCGGACGCCTTCGACGATGTCACGGAGCTGAGGCTGCATGGCTGCAAAACCCCTTTCGGAGTGGGCTGGACGTGCTTCTTTACCGCTTGCTCTGAAGAAGACTCTTGCTCGGGACGAGCTGGCCGGCGCGTGGCGCCTTGCGGAGGGACTTGCGGCCGTGGGCTTGCGCGTCAGGCGGGCGGTCAAGGCGACCTGCCCGGCGGGGCTACATCGAACTTAACAAACGCACGGCCGGCGGCACAAGCATTTTTTTTAGGGGAGAACGCGGAACTTAAAGCTGGGAGCGCGGGCCAGTGTGCCCGCGCTCCCGAGGTAAGGTCGCGGGTCGCCTCACGGGGGATTAAGAAGTGTGGCCGAGGGGCATCATCATCGGCAGGCGCGGGGGGAGTCCGCCGCCCTTCGCGCGCAGCCACGTGCGCCGGAGTGGGCGCCACACGTTCTCGAAGTAGTCGACGGCGGCGACCCTCATCCCCACGTCGCGCCCCAGACGCTCACCCAGATACCACTTGTGTTCGAGCACCCGAGGCCACACGTCGCGAGCCTCCGACGCCGACAGCCTCACGCCGGCCAACTCCTTCAGCGAACGCCTCAGCCGCCGCGCGTCATGCGCGACCGCGTTCGCGCCCGGCTCTTCACCTTCCAACGACAAAGGCATGAACGACCCTTCGTGCGCCTTGAAACTCTGGTGCTTCAGATAGACTGTTATCAACTCGCCGGCCAGTCGGCGTAACTCATTTTTTGACGACATCACAACTCCTTCGCTAAACCCACACTCTATACCGGCGCGCTTCGTGCGCCCCGTCTCGGAGTATCCTACGGGCGGGATGTGTCAAAGATGTGAACGCCAGTCGTACTTATTTCAATAGCGCGCATGAGCGTCGTTAATGCCCGACGCGGGCCCGGCGCCTTGAGGCGGCGCTCAGATGTCGGCCGCGAAGAGTTTGATTTCGGGCTCGTCTTCGGAGAGCCTGAACATCCGCTCGAACCTCATGCCGAGCTTTTCGAGCACGCGGACGGAGACGGCGTTCTCGGGGTTGACGATGGCGTAGAGGCGGCGCAGGCCGAGCGTCTCGCGCGCGTAACGCATCACGGCCGAGGCAGACTCGGAGGCGTACCCCTTCGAGCGGAACGGCGGCAGGAAGGCGTAGCCCACGTCCACGCCCGGCAGCGAGTCGCGCTTCACCAGACCGCAGATGCCGGCGGGGGCGGTCGAACCTTTCGGCTCGACGAGCCAGAAGCCGAACCCGTCGCGCCGGTAGCTTTCGACAAACCTCTCCGCGACGTAGCGGCGCGCCTCTTCGAGCGTGCGGACGCCCCTGTCCGCGACGTTGCGTACGAAGTCCGGGTCGTTCAGCAGCTCAAGGACGAATGGGGCGTCCGCCTCGGTCACCTCGCGCAGTTTGAGCCGCTCCGTCTCGATGACGTTCAAGTGTGAGATACCGCCTTCGTCTTAAGGGTCAGCGTGCGCGGGAATCATAACCCGGCCGCCGCCGCAACCGAAAGATAATCTCTTCGCAACGAACCGCGCCCGGACGCGCCGTATGATTGGCCCGCTCTTCCCGAGTGCTCTTGCCTCGATTGAAGCTCTCTTAAACTCGTCAGAATTTGCCGCCGGGCTGGACGCGGGGCCGCGCCTACGGGCTTCTTGAGCCCTCCGTGTGTCCGCCGCCTGCCGCGCGCCGACCACTTTCGGATGGAGGTAATTTTCGATGCTGAGAATGGGACGTTCCCCTAAACCCGAAGCCAACGAACCCAGGCCGCAGACGCCCGAGCCGCCTCGGGCCGCGGCGCAGCCGAGCCCGGCGCCGGCACCGCCGGCCGCGCCGACACAGGGTTACGAGCCGCAGGCGCGCACCGCGACGCCGGCCGCGGCCGCGACGCCCTCGACGCCGCGCGCCGTCACCGAGTCCGAGGCGCTCGCGCGCGACCTGCGCGACGGCGTCGTCAGCGGCTTCATCGGCGGCAGCACGGTCGTCTCCGGCGACGCCGAGTTCAAAGGCATGCTGCGCATCGACGGGCACTTCACGGGGCGCGTCCGCTCCGAGAAGGGCATGCTCATCGTGAGCGCGGGCGGCGTCGTCGACGCGAACGTCGAGGTCGCCTCCGCCAGGATTAACGGCACGGTCAACGGCGACATCACGGCCTCCGAGCGCATCGAGTTCGGCCGCTCGGCGCGCGTGCACGGCAACATCCAGACGCCCGCGCTCGTCATCGAAGATGGCGCAATCTTCGAGGGCGGCTGCCTCATGCGACAGGCCAAACCCGAGCCCGCGCGCGCCGCCAAAGCCGAAGAGACGCGACCGGCCGCGGCCGCCGCCCCGCCCAAACAGCCCGCCGCGAAGCCCGCGCAGGCCATGCCCGCCGCCAGCGGCGCCGCGAAGGTCGCCGCCGTCAGCGCGAGTTCCCCCGAGCCGACCGCCTGACCCGCGGAAGGGCGCGGCGGGGCGCGTAACGTCCCGCCGCGCCCGACGGACAAGGGAAAGCCGGGAGGCGGAAGTGAAGACGAGAGGCATGCCCCGTCTTCACTTCCGCCTCCCGGCTTTTTTTAGTTCCTACGCGATCAAACTGCGCAGGCCGGCGAGCCCTTCGGAGTTGGCCGCGCGCAGCGACGGCGAGCCTTCGGAGAGCATGCGGGCGGCGGCCGTCGCGTTCACAGCCTTCGAGAAGAGGTAGCCCTGCCCGTAGTCGCACGAGAGCGACTGTAGCTGCGCGAGCTGCGCCTCGGTCTCGACGCCCTCGGCGACGACCAGCATGCCGAGGTTGCGGGCGAGCAGGAGGATGGTGCGGACGATCTCTGCGTTCTCCTCGCCCGCGCCCATCCGGCCGACGAACGAGCGGTCTATCTTGAGCGTCGTCGAGGGGAAGTGGTGCAGGTAGGAGAGCGAAGAGTAGCCGGTGCCGAAGTCGTCGATGCTCGACTCGACGCCGAGCGCGCGCAACTGCCTGAGCATCTCGATGGTCTTCTCGATGTCGCCCATCACGACCGACTCGGTGATTTCGAGCTTTAAGCTCTGCGGCCGGAGCCCCGCCGAGGTGAGCGCCTCCTTGATCTGCTCAAGCAGCTCGGGGTTGGCGAACTGCCGCCCCGAGAGGTTGACGCTCACGTACATCTCCGCGGCCCGCGGGAACTGCCCCTGCCACTCGCGCATCTGCCGGCACGCCTCTTCGAGCGCCCAGCGGCCGACGGTGAGGATGAGGCCGGTCTCCTCCGCGACGGGGATGAACTCGGCCGGCGAGATGAAGCCGTGGACGGGGTGCCGCCAGCGCAGAAGCGCCTCGAAGCCCCGCACCACGCCCGTCTCAAGCGAGACGATGGGCTGGTAGTAGACCGAGAACTCGCGCCGGTCGAGCGCGCGCCGCAGGTCGGTCTCAAGGTGCAGGAGGTTGACCGCGCGCGTGTGCATCTCCTTGTCGAAGACTTCGTGGCGCGACTTCCCCATAGACTTGGCGCGGTACATCGCCGTGTCGGCGTCGCGCATGATGTCTTCGGGGCGCTCGTAGCCGGTCGTCGAGGGCGCGATGCCGATGGAGGCGGTCGTAAAGACCTCGTGGCCGCCGAGGTTGAAAGGGAGCGAAAGCTCCGTCTCGATTCGCCCGGCCACGGCGATGACCTCGCGCGGGTCCGAAACGTCTTCCAGAAGTACGGTGAACTCGTCGCCGCCGAGGCGCGCGACCGTGTCGCCCGGGCGCAGGCACGTCTCAAGTCGGCGCGCGATGCCGACGAGGAGCTGGTCGCCGATGGTGTGGCCGAGCGAGTCGTTGATGACCTTGAAGCGGTCGAGGTCGAGGAAGAGCACGCAGAACTGTGCAGCGCCGAGACGCTTGTGGCGCGCGAGCGCGAGCTTGAGGCGGTCGTTGAAGAGAGCGCGGTTGGGCAGCCCCGTCAGCGCGTCGTGGAAGGCGTCGTGGAGGAGTCGCTGCTCGGCTTGCTTGCGGTCTGTGATGTCCTGAATCTGGAAGATGAGGCGCGCGCCGGCCTCCTGCCCGCCGGCGACGCGCGAGATGCTGAGGTAGATCCAGACGACGTGGCCGTCCTTGTGCAAGTAGCGCTTCTCGGTCTGACAGGTCGGCGCGCGGCCTTCGAGCATCTGCCGGACGTGCGCGTCCACGGACGCCAGCTCGTCCGGGTGCGTGATGTCCTGAAAGCTCATCCCGAGCAGCTCCTCCTCGCTGTAGCCGAGGATG
>DASWNR010000425.1:0-2736 GCA_036399155.1 Pyrinomonadaceae bacterium | reverse complement strand
TCTTCCCCAACACGCGCCCATAAAACGCCGCCCTCCCCCCCTTCGCGGCGGCCGCGCCACTCCCCGTCCGCCTTCTAACTCCTTTGAAAGACTATGCCTTTCGAGTATGATTTCCCACACCGGCGAGGGCCGGCCCCAGTTTCACAGAGGAGCCCTGAGTAGTTTGCAGTCGAGCCCGGAACACGGCCTGAAGCTCGTCGCCATCGGCGGCGGCACGGGTCTGTCTACGGTACTTTCGGGGCTGAAGGAGCTGGCGGGCGACCACGGACGGGGCGACCTCTGGCTCGAATCGCTCTCGGCCATCGTCACGGTCTCGGACGACGGCGGGAGTTCGGGGCGCCTGCGCGACGAGTTGCAGATGCTCCCGCCGGGCGACATACGCAACTGCATGGTCGCGCTCTCGGAGGACTCGACGCTGCTCTCGCGCCTCTTCCAGTACCGCTTCCGGGGCGAGGGCGGTTTGGGCGGGCACAGCTTCGGCAACCTCTTCCTGGCCGCGCTGACCGAGGTGACGGGCGACTTCGTCGAGGCCGTGCGGCTCTCGTCCGAGGTCTTGGCGAGCAAGGGGCGCATCTACCCGGCGACTCTGAACGACGTGCGGCTCGTCGCAGAGCTTGAGGACGGGCGCGTCGTGCGCGGCGAGACGAACATCACGGCCGCGCGCTCGGCCGTCAGGCGCCTGCGGCTTGAGCCCGAGCAGTGCCTCCCGCTCCCCGAGGCGCTCGCGGCCGTCCGCGTGGCCGACATCATCACGGTCGGCCCCGGCTCGCTCTACACTTCGATCCTGCCGAACCTGCTCGTGGCGCGCGTGGCCGAATCAATCGGGGCGTCGCCGGCGGTCAAAATCTTCATCTGCAACCTGATGACGCAGCCGGGCGAGACCGACGGCTACACCGCGCGCCGCCACATCGAGGTCGTCAAGGCTTACGCGCCCGAGATAGAGTTCGACTTCGTGGTCGTCAACGACCGGCGCGTGACGCCCGCGCAGGCCGAAAGGTACGCCGCAGAGGGCGCGCACCAGATAGGTCTCACCGACCACATGCTTGAGGAAGCGTTCGGCCGCGAGGCCGACATCGTGCGCGCCGACCTGCTCGACGAGGGCGAGAAGGTGAGGCACAGCCCCGAAAAGCTGGCGCGGGTCATCCTCGCCTGCCACGAGAAGGCGCGCCCGCGCGCCGCCGCGACCACGACGACCGCCGCACGCTAAAAGCGACCCTATGGACAGACAGCCACAGCAACCCTCGCAGGCGCAGAGCCCGCCGCTCGACATCCTGATACTGGCGGCGGGGCTGGGCACGCGCATGCGCTCGTCCACGGCGAAGGTGCTGCACCGCCTGGGCGGCCGCCCGCTCGTCGCGCACGTCTGCCGCACCGCCTCGGCGCTCGTCAAGGGCGAGCGGCCGGTCTACGTCGTCGTCGGCCACCAGGCCGGGGAGGTCGAGGAGGCCGTGCGCGCCGAGCTGGGCGAGGGCGGCGCGGTCTTCGTCACCCAGACCGAGCAGCGCGGGACGGGCGACGCGGTCTTCGCCGCTCGCGGCGCCCTGGGCGGCGCAGACTCGACGCTCCTCGTCCTCTCGGGCGACGTGCCGCTCGTCCGCGCCGAGACTTTGGGCTCGCTCGTCCACCAGCACCGCACGCACCGCGGGCGCGGCGCGGCCTGCACGCTGATGGCCGTCCGGCTCGAAGACCCGACGGGCTACGGCCGCGTCGTGCGCGACGAAGAGGGGCGCTTCCAGAAGATCGTCGAGCAGAAGGACGCCACGCACGAGGAGCGGCAGATCGGCGAGGTCAACGCGGGCATCTACTGCTTCGAGACGCGCCTGCTCTTCCCCGCGCTGGAGCGCGTCCGCCCCGAGAACGCGCAGGGCGAGTTCTACCTGACGGACGTGCCCGCCATCCTGCGCGCCGACGGCGAGGACGTTTCCGTCTACACGCACCCGGACGCGCGCGAGGTCTCCGGCATCAACACGCGGGTCGAGCTGTCGGAGTTCGAGCGCATCCTGCGGCTGAGGACGCTGCGCAGCCTGATGCTCAACTCGGGCGTCACCGTCATCGACCCGCAGCACACCTACGTCAGCCCCGACGCGCAGATCGGCCGCG
Source organism: Pyrinomonadaceae bacterium (assembly GCA_036399155.1). GTDB lineage: Bacteria > Acidobacteriota > Blastocatellia > Pyrinomonadales > Pyrinomonadaceae > QHXN01. The sequence goes on along the minus strand of DASWNR010000425.1, from coordinate 636 downwards.
ACACGACGCTCCACCCGAACGTACACGTCGAGGGGCGCACCGTCATCGGCGAGGGCTGCGAGGTCATGCAGGGCTCGCGCATCGTCGACTCGCGCGTCGGCAACGCCGTCACCGTCAAAGACCACTGCCTCATCGTCGAGTCGGAAATCTCCGACCACTGCACCGTCGGCCCGTTCGCGCACCTGCGCATGGACGTGCGGATGGAGGAGGGCTCGACGGTCGGCAACTTCGTCGAGATGAAGAACTCGCGTTTGGGGTCGAAGTCGAAGGCGAGGCACCTCACCTACCTCGGCGACGCCGACGTGGGCGAGCGCAGCAACATCGGCGCGGGCACCGTCACCTGCAACTACGACGGCAAGAACAAGCACCGGACGACCATCGAGCACGACGTGAAGATCGGCTCGGACACGATGCTCGTCGCGCCCGTCCGCGTCGGCGCGCGCTCGGTGACGGCCGCCGGCTCTGTCGTCACCGAGGACGTCGCGCCCGACACGCTCGTCGCGGGCGTCCCGGCGAAGGTCAAGAAGAAGCTCACGCGCGAAGACGAGGCGGCCGGGAAACCCGCCCCCGAGGGTAAGGGCGGCGAGGCCGGCGAGCCGGTCGCGGCCGCCCCCGGCGACGAGCGTTAATCACGGG
>DASWNR010000424.1:0-14591 GCA_036399155.1 Pyrinomonadaceae bacterium | reverse complement strand
CGGGGCGCGACTTTCAAATAGAAAGTCGCGCCCCGCGTCCGTCGTTAAAAAGTTACGAGTTGAGAGGCCGCTATTGGAGGACGCGCAGGTCGCGCTCGCCGACTATCTTCCAGCCGCCGTCGGTGCGCCGCCAGCGCAGCTCCTGAAGGACTTCGCCGCTGCGGCTGTCTTCGCCGGTTATCTGGTAGCGCTTGCGGAAGCGCATGACGGCGGTGCGGCCGTCGCGGCTCATCTGTATCTCGGGGCGCGTGGCCTGTATGTTGACCGATGAGGCGCGCGAGAACAGCCGCGCCTTCTCCGCGCGGACGGCCTCGCGCGGCGCGTTGCGCGAGAGGTAGAAGGCTTCGACCCTCGGCGCGTAGTAGCTCATCTGCCGGCCCACGTCGCGCGAGTTGGTCGCCGCCAGCCACTCGCCGAGCGCGGCGCGCAACTCCCCTTCGGTTGACGCGTCCGCCGGCGCCGGCGCCTCACTCGCGCGCGCCTGCTCGGCGGCGGGGCGCGGAGCGGCGTCCGGCTGTGCCGCGACCTCTGACGGCTGTGTCGACGCCGCCGGCGTCGCGCCCGCGCTGTCGGCGGCGGGCTTCGCATCCCGCGGTGCCGTCTGCGCTGCCGCGCCGCCTGACTCCTGCCGCGCCGCCGCGGCCGTCTGGCCCTGTACCCTCGCGTCCGGCCCACCGCGCTGGAAATACGAGAGCGCGAGCCCGCCGAGCAGGCCGCCGGCCACGCCGCCGAGCACGCATAGCACTACCAGCGTCGCCGGCCACGAGCGCGCACGAGAGAGAGCGCGCTGGCCGAGCGGCACGGCCGGCTGCGCGCGCTGTACCGATTTGTCGTCGAAGCGTGGCGGCGGCGGCGTCCTGTGCTCTTCGAGCCGAACCGTCTCCTCCGTTGGACTTACGAACGTGTCGCTTCTTCTCGGTTCCATCGCACACGCCTCCCGTGAATGCAACCTATACACTCCGGCACTGTCCCGCCCCTCTTAAAAGCAAGCCGCAGTCCAAACCCGCCCCGTCACACGTTTGACTCTCCGGCCGATTTGTCGTAGATACGTTTCAGTCTCCCTTCCAAGAGAAAACCGAAAGACCATGAAAGCGCTCCGCGTCACACTCGCCGCCCTCTTCGTCTTCGCGCCGCTCCTGGCCGCCTGCAAACGCGAGCCGGCCGCCCCCGAAGCCGCCGCCTCGGCCACGCCGGGCGGCACGCCCGAGCAGCCGCAGGAGAGCCTCGTCGTCGCCCCCACCGACGACGCGCGCGCTCTTCTGGAGCGCGGCCTCGACGCCTACAGGCACGACCGCGACGAGGAGGCCGTCGAGCACTTCAGGCGCGCCGCCGAGCTCTCGCCCGACTTCGCCGAGGCGTACTACCGGCTCGGCCTCGCTTACAACGCGCTCAAGCGGGCCGAAGACGCCGACAAGGCTTTTGCCGACGCGGTCAAGGCTTACGAGAAGATAACGAAGCAGGAGCCGAAGAACTCCGACGCCTTCTACTTCCTCGGCCTCTCCCACGAGCAGCTCGGCAAGTACGACGAGGCGGTCAAGGCGCTTAAGGAGGCGGTCAAGCACGCGCCCGCCGAGAACGACGACAAGTACTTCGAGCTGGCCTCGGCGCACTTCAAGATAGCGCAGTACGACGAGTCGGTCAGGGCGCTCCGGAAGACGCTTGAGATAAACCCCGACCACTACCCCGCGCAGGAGCTTCTGGAGGACGCGAAGAACGGCGCGCGGCGCATCGAGGAGTTCCGCAAGCGCCAGGAGCAACAGTTGCGCAAGCAGCAGACCTCCGGCGCGAGGAACTCGAACACGCCGACCGGCCCCGTCGTCAACCCCAGGGAAGCCGGCACGCCGCCTCCTCCTCCGCTGTAACATGACGCAATCGAACAAGTGGCCCACGGCCGCCGCGCTCCTCCTGCTCATGCCGCTCCTCCTGCTCGCGGCGACGGCCGCGCGCGCGCAGAAGCCCGCGCAGCCCGACGCCGCCGAGACGCAGGCCGCCCTGCGCACGCTCCCCGTCGCGGCGAGCGTGCTCTACGTCGCCGCGCACCCGGACGACGAGAACACGGCTCTGCTGACCTACCTCGCGCGTGGGCGCGGCGTGCGGACGGCCTACCTTTCGCTGACGCGCGGCGACGGCGGGCAGAACATCCTCGGGTCGGAGAAGGGCGCGCTGCTCGGGCTCGTGCGCACGCAGGAGCTTCTGGCCGCGCGGCGGGTGGACGGCGCGGAGCAGTTCTTCACGCGCGCCATCGACTTCGGCTTCACGCGCTCGCCCGAAGAGACCTTCCGCTTCTGGGATCACGACGCGGTGCTCTCGGACGTGGTGCGCGTCGTGCGCCTCTTCCGCCCCGACGTTATCGTCACGCGCTTTCCGACCACGGGCGAGGGCGGCCACGGCCAGCACACCGCCTCGGCCGTCCTCGCCGGCGAAGCCTTCGACGCGGCGGCCGACCCCGCGCGCTTCCCCGAACAGCTCAAGGAGGGACTGCGCCCCTGGAAGGCGAAGCGGCTCGTCTGGAACGTCTTCAACTTCCGCTCGGCCGAGCCGCCGAAGGACGCCGACAAAATGCTGAGCGTGGACGTGGGCGGCTACGACCCTCTGCTCGGGAAGTCCTACACGGAGATCGCCGCCGAGAGCCGCACCAGGCACATGAGCCAGGCGCAGGGCACGCCCGAGCGGCGCGGCGCCGCGCCCAACTACTTCGCGCACATCAAGGGCGAGCCCGCGGCCGGAGACCTCTTCGACGGCGTTGACCTGACGTGGCGGCGCTACGCGGGCGGCGACGCCGTCGTCCCGCTCTTCGAAGAGGCCGCGCGCAAGTACGACCCGGCGCGACCGCAGGGCGTCCTGCCGCAGCTCCTCGCCGCGTACCGCGAGCTGGGGAAAGTCTCGCGGCGCGACGAGGCCGGCCGCGTCCCGCTCGTCGAGGCGAAGCGCGACGTGCTGCGCGGCGTCATCCTCGCGTGCGCGGGGCTGTGGGTCGAGGCCACGGCCGCGGAGCCCCACGTCGTGCCGGGCGGCGAGGTCAAGGTCACGACGACGCTCGTCAACCGCTCGGACTTCCCCATCAAAATGGAGACGGTCGGCGCGTCCTCGGCGGGCGTCGATTTGCTGCGCTCCGAGCTGAAGAACAACCAGCCGCTCTCGCGCGAGACGACGTGGCGCGTCCCCGCGGACGCCGAATACAGCCAGCCCTACTGGCTCCGCGAAGAGCCCGGCCGCGGACTCTTCAACGTCCGGCAGACGGCTCAAGTCGGCTCGCCCGAGGGGCCGGCCGCCCTGACGCAGCGCGTCACGCTCGTCTTCGGCGAGTCGGAGGAGGCCGTCGGCTTCGACGTGCCCGTCGTCTACCGCTGGACGGACCGCGTGCGCGGCGACATGTACCGCCCCGTCGTCGTCGTCCCCGAAGTCGCGGTCGGGCTGCTTGAGCAGACGCTCGTCTTCCCCGACCGCGCGCCGAAGCAGGTGCGCGTGACGCTCCGAAACAACGCGGCCTCGGACGCCGCCGGCACGCTCCGCCTGCGACTCCCGGCGGGATGGGCGGCCTCGCCCGCCGAAATCCCCGTCTCGCTCAAAGCCAAAGGCGAAGAGTTCCGAGCGACTTTTAACGTCACGCCGCCCGCCGGCGCTTCGACCGCCGCGCTCGAAGCCGTCTACGAGTCGGCGGGCAAGACTTTCGCGCGCGGCGTCGTGGAGATCGACTACCAGCACATCCCGCGTCAGACCGTCTTCCCCGCGGCGCGCGCCGAGCTGGTGCGCGCGGACGTGGCGAAGCGCGGGAGCCGCGTCGGCTACGTGATGGGCTCGGGCGACGAGGTGCCGGAGGCGCTGCGGCAGGTCGGCTACGACGTGACGCTTTTGTCGGACGAAGATTTGGAGGCGGCCGACCTCTCGCGCTTCGACGCCGTGGTGACGGGCGTGCGCGCCTACAACACGCGCGCGGCGCTCAGGCGTCAGCAGCGCCGCCTGCTCGAATACGTCGAGCGCGGCGGCACGCTCGTCGTCCAGTACAACACGCCCGACCGCACGCTCGAAGGCGCGCAGATGGGGCCGCACCCCTTCAAACTCGGCCCCGACAGGGTGACGGACGAGGAGGCCGCCGTCCGGATTCTCGCGCCCGGCGACGCGCTCCTGAACGCGCCGAACAAGATCGGGCCGGCGGACTTCGGCGGCTGGGTGCAGGAGCGCGGGCTCTACTTCGCCTCCGAGTGGGACGCGCGCTACACGCCTCTCTTCGCGAGCCGCGACCCCGGCGGGACTGAGTTCAAAGGCTCGACCCTCGTCGCGCGCGTGGGGCGCGGGACGTACGTCTTCACCGGGCTCGCCTTCTTCCGGCAACTCCCGGCGGGCGTGCCCGGCGCTTACCGCCTGTTCGCCAACCTCATCTCGGCCGGCAAGCAATGAAAGACTCCGAACGGAAGGAACCGAGGCACGAAGAGGAGCCGCCGCCGGTCGGCGCCAGTTGGCGGAATCTCTACGCGGCCGTGCTGCTGAACCTGGCGGCGCTCGTCGCGCTCTTCTACCTTTTCACGAGGGCGTTCCGGTGAGGGCGCTCGACTGGGCGGTTCTGCTCGCCGCGAGCGCGGGCATCGTCGTCTACGCCGTCCTGAAGGGGCGTCGGACGCGCGACCTCGACGACTTCCTCGTCGCCGACCGCGGCCAGCACTGGCACCGCGTCGCGCTCTCGATCATGGCGACGCAGGCGAGCGCCATCACCTTCCTCGCCACGCCGGGGCAGGCTTACGCCGACGGGATGCGCTTCGTGCAGGTCTACCTGGGCCTGCCCGTCGCGATGGTCGTCCTCTCGCTCACGGCCGTCCCGCTCTACCACCGGCTCAAGGTCTACACCGCGTACGAGTACCTCGAAGGGCGCTTCGACCTGAAGACGCGAACGCTGGCCGCGCTCCTCTTCCTCGCGCTGCGCGGGCTCTCGACGGGCGTCTCGCTCTACGCCCCGTCGGTCATCCTCTCGGTCGTGATGGGCTGGGACATACGTCTGGTCATCTTCCTCATCGGCGGCGCCGTCATGCTCTACGCCTCTCTGGGCGGCGCGAGGGCCGTGGACAACACGAACTTCCTACAGTTCCTCATCATCATGGGCGGGATGTTCGTCGCCTTCTTCACCATCGTCAGGCTGCTGCCGGACGACGTGTCGTTCGTCGAAGCCACCCGCGTCGCCGGCAAGCTCGGGCGACTGAACGCCGTGGACTTCTCCTTCGACATCACGAACCAGTACAACTTCTGGTCGGGTCTCATCGGCGGCTGCTTCCTCGCGCTCGCCTACTTCGGCACCGACCAGTCGCAGGTGCAGCGCTACCTCTCGGGCGAGTCCGCCGCGCAGAGCCGCCTCGGCCTCCTCTTCAACGGGATGGTCAAGGTGCCGATGCAGTTCTTCATCCTCTTCCTCGGCGCGATGGTCTTCGCCTTCTACCAGTTCACCGAGCCGCCCGTCTTCTTCAACCCCGTGCAGCTCGAACGCGCCCGCGAAGGGGCGCGCGGCCCCGAGTTCCGCGCGCTCGAAGGAGAGTACTCGGCGGCCTTCGCGGAGAAGCAGCTCGCGGCGCGCGCGTACATCGACGCGCTGCGCGCAGGGGACGAGACGGCCGCCGAGGCCGCGTCGCGCGGGTTGCAGGCGGCGCAGGTGCGCGCGAACGGCGTGAGGGCGGGCGCGGTCGAGGTCATCAAGGATTTCGAGCCGAAGCCGAACGACACCAACTACGTCTTCCTCAACTTCGTCACGCGCTACATGCCGGCCGGCCTCGTCGGGCTCGTGCTGGCGGCGGTCTTCTTCGCCTCGATGTCTTCGACCGCCTCGGAGTGGAGCGCGCTGGCGGCGACGACCGTCGTGGACATCCAGCGGAGTCTGCTGAAGGGGGACGGGTCGGATCGTTACTACCTGATCTCGTCGAAGCTGGCGACCGCCTTCTGGGGGCTCTTCGCCGTCGCGTTCGCGCAGTACGCCGGGCAGCTCGGCTCGCTCGTCGAGGCGGTCAACCGGCTCGGCTCCCTCTTCTACGGGACGCTGCTGGGCATCTTCCTGCTCGGCTTCTACTTCAAGCGCGTGCGTGGCACGGCCGCCTTCCTCGGCGCGCTCGCCGGCGAGGCGGCCGTCCTCTGCTGCTTCTTCTTCACGCCGCTCGCCTTCCTCTGGTACAACGTCGTCGGCGCGCTCGTCGTCGTCTCCGCCGCGCTCCTCATCAACCCGCTCGTCGGCCGTGCGGAAAAGAATTAGCCGCGGAGACGCGGCTAATTTGGAATCTTAAATTTGAAGTCTTAAATTTGAAGTTTGAAATTCCTGCGGGGTCAGTCGCGGCTCAGGAAGATGGTGTCGTAGTGGCCGAGGAAGCGGAAGCCGGCGCGCCGGTAGAGCGCCTGCGCGTGCTCGTTCCGCTCGTTGGCGAGGACGCAGACGGAGCCCGCGCGGCGGAGGAGTTCGCGCGTCAGCCACGACAGGCAGTCGAGGCCGAGGCCGCGGCCGCGCTCGCCGTCCGCGACGTGGACGCCTTCGAGGTAGACGACGCTCCCCGCGTCCGCCATCACCTCGGCCTTGAAGACGAGGCGGCCGCCCTCCGTCACAACCCACGTCCGGCCGCGCTCGACGCGCCTTTCGCAGCGGCGACGGAAGCCCTCCGGGTCGGACGCGAGCGGGTTGACGCCGCTCTCGGCTTCGGCCATACGCGCCTGCGCGGGCATGACCAGCGGCAGGTCTTCTGGCGTGCCGAGTCGCGGGACGGCGCACGCGCGGCGCGCGCCGCCGACGCGGCCCGCGTCGCGGTCTACCAGCTCTAACAGTAGCTCGCGGCAGGCGTGGCGCATCGGCTGGCGGCCGCCCGCGCGGTAGTGACCCCAGAAGTCCGCGACCGGCTCGGCCTCGCCCAGCATCATGTGGAGTCCGCCGGCGCGTTGGGCGGCGCGGGCGAGGGCGCGCAGGGCGCGCGGCGTGCGCGCCTCGAAGAGCGTGGCGTGGCCGATGAGGGCGACGCCTTCGAGCCGCCCGCGCTCGTCGCGGTAGCCGTAGAACGTGCCCCGGTTGTGCGGGCTCACCAGCCCGTTGTCGCGGAGCAGGCTCAGGAGGTTGACCGCGTGTACGGGGCGCTCGGAGAGGAACGCGCCCGCCTCGGCCTCCGACCGTGGCCCGAGCGCCTCGGCGCGCGTCGCCCCGACGCGCAGGGGCGCGAAGGAGTCGAACAGGCCGTGCGCGCCCGGCGCGTGTGTCTGTGGGGTCGGGTGGAACATCGGTTCACCGTGGGCTCTGGGCGGAGTGTAAGACTTCGGCGGAAACGTCGGGCGCCGGCGGCGGCTACGGCGGCGCGGCTACGGCGCGGCGGCCATGTAGGCCGTGTTGTCGCCGCTGACGAGGATGGAAGAGCCCCCGATGGCGTCGCCGAGCAGCACGCCGTCCCCGAGCAGCACGCCGTCCCCCAACAGCACCCCGTCCCCGAGGAGGACGCCGTCGCCGACGAGCACCCCGTCCCCGAGCAGCACGCCGTCGCTCAGGAGCACGCCGCCGCCGCGCAGCGCATAGGGGATCACCGTCCCCGTGCCGAGCACGCCGCCCGCGCTCGTCATGATGTTCCTGCCGAGCAGGACGCCGGCCGTCAGCTTAGTGCCGTCCTTCACTATCGAGCCGTTGCTCTGCACGACGCAGTCGTTGTTGATGTGGTTCGTCAGCCGGTAGCCCTCCTGGAACTTCGTGATGAGGTCTGCGCCCGTGCCGTATGTGAAGTCGAAGGTGACGCCCTGCGACCAGACGTAGTTGCGGTCGGCGATGTAAGTCTGCGCCGCCGGGGGCGCGGCCGTCAGGAGCGGCGCGCCGACGGGCGCGGACGCCGGGTCGAGGTCGCGGCGGACGAGGTCTGCGAGGCGCGTCGCGCCCGCGGCGTTCAGCTCGCCCGCCCCCTGCTCCAGCGCGCTGAAGCCCTTGAGCGGCGTCGCCGTGTACTGCAAGAGCGTCCTGACCATGCCGGCCGTAAGCCGCGGGTTGACCTCGAACATCAGCGCGGCCGCGCCCGAGACGAGCGGCGCCGACATCGAGGTGCCCGACAGGTACATGAAGTCGCGCTCCTGCAACGCGTCGTCGTAGGCGTTGACCTGCTTGTAGTTGGTCTTGAGGTAGTTCGGGTACGCCTCGGCCGAGATGACCTTGTTGCCGGGGGCGACGAGGTCGGGCTTGAGGAGGTTGTCGTAGTGCTTCGCGCCGGCCGCGTCCGTCCAGTAGCCGCGCGTCGGCCCGCGCGAGCTGTAGGTGGCGACCGTGTCGTCCGAGCGCGAGTCGGTGCCGTGAGCGTTCGACGCGCCGACCGTGATGGCCGACGGCTCGACGCCCGGCGAGTGAATTTGCCCGTAGACCTTCTGCCCCGCGGCGTTCCTGCCGTCGTTCCCGGCGGCGGCGACGACGACGACGCCGAGGTGGTAGAGCCTGCGGACGGCCGCGCAGAGCGGGTCGTCCTCGTAGGAGTCGAGCGCCGGCGCGCCCAGGGAGATGTTGACGACGCGGACGTTGTAGGCGGCGTGGTTGGCGGCGAGCCAGTCGAGCGCGGCGAGCAGCCAGGAGGTCTGCCCCCTGCCCTTCGAGTCGAGCACGCGCAGGTCGATGATTTTGGCGTCGGTCGCGACGCCGCTGTAGGCGCCGCCCTTCACGCGGTCGAAGCCGGCGGCGAGCCCCGCGACGTGCGTGCCGTGGCCGTACGGGTCGTCGGTGCGCGCCTCGGTCGTGACGAAGTTCTTGTTGAAGACGACGCGCGAGGCCGTCCCCGAAGCGTCGAGGAAGGCGGCGTGCTGGTCGTAGACGCCCGAGTCGACGACGGCGATGCCGACGCCCGTGCCGTTGAGCTGTGTGATGCTGCTGTAGACCTGACCGACGGCCGCGTCCGCCCCCGTCACCTTCGAGACGTGGCCGAGCACCTCCGTCTGCTCGTCGGGCGAGACGTAAGAGACCTCTTCAAACGAGGCCAGTTCCGCGACGGCCGAGGGCGGAAGCTCGACGACGACCATGCCGAGGTTGCGAAGCTCCTTGCGGACGTGCGCGCCGTTGCGGTTGAGCAGCGCGTTCAGGCCGCCGCTCATGCGCTGGCCTTTGAGCCGGATGATGACCTGAACTTTGTCTCCGCCCCCGCGCCCGCTGTTGCCGCGGGCGGCGCGCTCGCGCAGCTTGCCCGAGACCTTGTCGCGGTTGACGTTGCGTTCGGAGGGCGGCGCGTCGTCGCGCCCGGACTTGTCGCGGCCCGACGCGCCCGCCGCGCCGGCGAGGGGCAGCAGCAGCAGCGAGCAGCAGGCCAACAGGGTTAAGATTCTCGACTTCGTGTTCATCGCTTGGGGCCTTAGTGGGACATGAGTGCCGACGACTGAACTCTAAAGAGCGGCGCGTGCGGGGGACGCGCCGGGGCGAGACTTTGCACGGCCCGTGCCGCGCGGACTAGAACCGGACGAAGTTTCTGGGAGAAGCGTGTTTGGCGGGACTCCGTGCGCCGGCGCACACTGGCGCACAAAAGCGCGCCGGTCATGTTGAGAGGGCGGATGATTCAGACTGACTTCGGGCGGGCTTTATGACCTGTGGTCGCGGGGCGCGCCCCGGCGGTTCGAGCCCGGAGCAGAAAGAGGGAGGGGGCGGGCCACGTCGGCCCGCCCCCTCCCTCTTTTCTCGCCTCGCTTCGACTTCGCGGCGCGGCGTCTACTGCTTCGCCTTCCACTCGCCGAGCGTCTTCTCGAAGGCGGCGAGCGCCTGCGCGTTGGCGTTGGCGGCGCGGCCGACCTGCAAAGCCTTCTCGCCGGCGGCGACGGCCTCGGCCGTCTTGCCCTGCGCCGCGAGGATGCGCGCCCTGAGGTTGAGGTTGTTGAAGTTCTCGCGGGTCTTGATCGACTGTTCGGCCCAGGCGAGCGCCTGCGTCAGGTCGCCCTTGTTGTTGAGCAGGTAGTTGGCGGCCTGCAAGGGCGTCTGCCAGTCTTCGGGCTTGGCCGAGGCGACCGACTGTCGCGCCTTGGCGAGCGTCAGCGCCGGCACGTCCTTGACCTCTACCGTGAAGGGCACGATTATCCTCTCCCACCGGATGGCGACCTTCGCCGAGGTCTCGCCGGCGGGGTCGATCTGGAAGCCCAGCCACTCCTGAGTCTCGGACGCCGTCTGCGGCTTGGTCTTGACGCGCAGCACGTCCTTCTTCTCGTCGTAAGCGAAGCTGCCCCACTGGCCGGGGTCGCTGTTGAAGATGATCGTCCACTCGTCGCGCCCCGGGATGGTGTGGAGGCTGTAGGTGCCGGCCTTCAAAGGCTGCCCGTTGACGAGCACGTCGTCGGTGACGGTGAAGGTCGTGGCCTCGTTGGCGCCGGTGCGCCAGACGCGGCCGTAGGGGACGATGGCGGCGCCCGCGGCGCGGGCGCGCGCGTCGTCGAGCGTGGCGGTGCCGGCGGGCGCGCCGGCCGGCGGGTCGCCCCAGATGGTGCGTCCTTTGACGCCGGGGCGGCTGTAGGTGATGGTCACGTCGGTGACGCCCACGGTCTGCGTCACGCTCGCCTTCTGGCTCGGGCGCGGTGTGCGCACCTGCGCGCCCGCGGTCTGCGCGCCGGCCAGCGCCGCGAGCAGGAGCGCGGCCGCGGCGGCGCGGGGGAATAATCTGCGAAGCGTCTTCATCTTGAACTTCTCCTCGTCTGAAATGGTGCCGTAGTCAACCGAGTCGGCGGAAAGTCTGCGGCGGCGCGCCCCGTCGCCGGGAGACTTCGCGTCCGGCGGCGTGCCTTCTAAAACATTGTGTGTGCCGCGCATGGTAACAAAAAGTAGTAGCCGGTAGCCAGTAGTCGGTAGCCGGTAGCGCTCCGCGCCGCGGCCGTTGACGCTGACGCCGGGACGATTCAACTGGCGAAAGGCTTCTCTACCGACTACTGACTACTGGCTACCGGCTACTATATGATGTCGTCATGACGAACACCCCGCAGCAGGCCGCGCAGGCCAACCCGCTGCGCGACGCGCGGCTCTCCTTCGTCGGCGTCGGCGTGATGGCCGAGGCGATGATCGCGGGCCTCCTCCGGCGCCAGCTCGTCGAGCGCGCGCAGATAGTCGGCAGCCACCCGCGCGCCACGCGCCGCGAAGAGTTGCAGACGCAGTACGGCGTCCGCATGGTCGAGTCGAACCGCGAGGCCGCGACGGCGGCGGCCGCACGGCCGGGCGAGACGGCGGCCGGCGCGGGCGCCTCGGTCGTCGTCATCGCCGTCAAGCCGCAGCGCGCCCCGCGCGTCCTACAGGAGCTGAAGGGCGCGCTCGCGCCCGGGCAGCTACTGCTCTCGGTCGTCGCGGGCACGCGCATGGAGACCATCGCGTCGGAACTCGGGCACGACGGAGTGGTGCGCGCGATGCCGAACACCCCGGCGCAGATCGGGCAGGGGATGACCGCGTGGACGGCGACGCCGCGCGCCACGGAACGCCAGCTCGAAGTCGTGCGCGCCATCCTCGGCGCCCTGGGGCGCGAGATGCACGTCGAGAACGAGAACATGATCGACATGGCGACCGCGCTGTCGGCGACGGGGCCGACCTACACCTTCATGATGATGGAGGCGCTCGTGGACGCGGGCGTCCACATGGGATTCTCGCGCCACGTCGCCGAGGAGATGGTGACGCAGACGATGCTCGGCTCCGTCCTGTTCGCGCGCGAGACGCACAAGCACCCGGCCGAGCTGCGCAACATGGTCACCTCGCCGGGCGGCACCTCGGCCGAGGCCATCTACCAGATGGAGAAGGGCGGCCTGCGCACCGTCCTCTCCAAGGCCGTCTACGCCGCATACCAGCGCGCCGTCGCGCTCGGGCGGAAGTGAAGTTCGGGCAACTCACAGGGAGACGCGAATCATGAGAAAAACGCTCGCCGCACTCGCACTCGCACTCGCCGCCTCGGCGGTCTGCGCCGGCCAGACGAACGCGGAGGCCGCGCGTCAGGAGACGAACCTCGGCGCGCGCGCCTACCGCGCGGGCCGCTTCGCCGAGGCCGAGCAGCGCTTCCGCCGCGCGCTCGAACTCGACCCGGAGGGGAAGAACCTGCGCGTCTTCATCGCGCGCGCCGTCCATCAGCAGTTCAAGCCGGGCGACGCGTCGCCCGAGAACGTCGCCGCGGGCGAGCGCGCCGTCGCGGCCTACCAGGACGTCCTGAAGGCCGACCCCGCGAACGACGACGCATACAAGGCCGTCGTCTTCCTCTACGGGCAGATGAAGAACGAGCAGAAGGTGCAGGAGCTTCTGCTCGGGCGCGCCAACGACTTCTCCGCGACGAACGAGCGGCGCTCCGAGGCGTTCGTCATCCTCGCGAGCAAGCAGTGGCAGTGCTCCCACGACGTCACCGAGCAGAGGGAGAACAAGACTACCGAGCAGCAGTCCGACAAGCCCGTCGTCAAATACAAGATGCCCGCCGACCAGAGCGACCACCTCAGGGCGCGGCAGTGCGCGTCCGACGGGCTGCAACTCGTCGAGCAGGCGCTCACGCTCGACCCCAAACACCAGAAGGCCCAGAGCTACAAAGTGAACCTGCTACTGGAGGCCGCGAAGCTGGCCGAGATGGAAGGCGACGCGGCGCAGAAGGCCGAGTACGAGCGGCAGATCACGGAGTTGGTGGGGGCCGACCGCGGGAAGGCCGAACCCGGGCAGCAGGCGGAACCCGACGTGGTCGCGCCCACGGGGTCGCCCGAGCCGAAGGGCGCGGTCGTCTCGGGCGGCGTCCTTAACGGCAAGGCCGTCTCAAAACCTGAGCCGGAGTACCCGGTCGTGGCGAAGGCCGCGCGCGCCTCGGGGACGGTGACGGTGCAGGTGGTCGTCGACGAAGAGGGCAACGTCATCTCGGCCCGCGCCGTCAGCGGGCACCCGCTCCTGCAACAGGCGGCGGTGCGGGCCGCGCGGGCGGCCAAGTTCTCTCCGACGCAGCTCTCGGGCCGGCCCGTCAAAGTCTCGGGCGTCGTCACCTACAACTTCGTGCTTGAGCCGTAGGGGCTAGCCCCGCGCCTCCGTGTGTGCGGCGGCGGAGGCGCGGTCGTACTCGTCGCCGAGGGCGAGGATGTCGCGGCGGATGCGACGGCGCTCTTCGAGGAGCTGGCGGAAGAAGCTGCGCTCGCGGACGAAGAAGAGCGCGGCGCGCGTCCCCGCGACGAAGCGACCCAGCTCCTCGCGCGTGCGGAGCGCGACGAGCCCCGCGAGCGGCGCGAGCGCGAGCGCCGCCAACACTCCCCACCACCCCGCCCAGCGGTAGAGGACGAAGCCCAGCACGCCCCACGTCAGCGGAAAGAGGAGCAGCGCGGCGGCGATCTTGAAGGTCGAGAGCACGTCGTCGTACTGGCGCGCGAACCGCGTCGCCAGAACACCGGCGAGCTTGTATGCCGGGTAGTGCAGCGCCGCGCCGAGGAGCGCGGCGGGCAGCAGCAGCAGGAAGACGGCGACGCGCGCGAGGAGCTTGCGCACGCGCGCGTAGTCCGCGACCGTCGAGGGCGAGAGCTGGCGCGGGTCTTCGAGCCCGGCCTGCCGCAGCTCCTCCTCGTAGGCCGTGATGCGCCCCTCAAGCTCTTCGAGCCGCGCGGGCGAGTGCTGGCGGTGGAAGGCGTAAGCCTCGACGAAGCGGCGGCGGCGGCGCAGCTCGCGCTCAAGGCTCTGCGCTTCGTCGTCGTCGTCGTCGGCCGAGGAGAAGATGCGCTCGGCGCGCGCGACCATCTGCAAAGCCTCGTGGCGGTCGGCGTTGAGCGTCAGCGCGCTCATGGCCTCCGCGACGCGCGCGGAGAGCGCTCGCACGGCGTCGCGCGGTGGCTCGCCGTCGGGCGCGGGCTCGACCGGCTCGACGTGGATGGGCTCGCCGAAGTAGAGCAGCGCGCCGCTGCGGAACGTCGCCTTCGCGGTGTAGTAGAGCCCGGCCGGCACGATCTTTAAGTCCAGGGGGGAAGGGGGAGGAAGTAAAGGGTCAAGGCTTTCAACCCCTTCCCCCTTCACATTATCCCCTTCCGCCACCGAGACAGCGCCGAGCGCGATGCGCGCCGCGCCCGACTTGAGCGGGAGCAGGTAGGGCTCGCTGTGCGAAGCGCCCTCGGGGCAGATGGCGATGGTGCCGCCGCGCCGCAGCAGCGCGGCCGCGCGCTCGAAGGTCTCGCGGTTGCGCGAGGAGGTGTCGCCCCCCTCGTCCTGCTTGCGGTAGACGGGTATGGAGTCGAGCGCGCGGACGAAGAAGCCGATGACCGGCGTGCGGAAGAGCGGCGACTTGGCGAGGAAGGAGACGCGGCGCGGCGCGTAGCAGAGCAGGAGCGCCGGGTCGACGAGCGCGTTCGGGTGGTTGAGGACGAAGAGGCACGCGCCCTCGCGCGGCACGCGCTCGCGCCCGACCACCTCGACGCGGCGGAAGAAGACGCGCAGCGCGAAGAGCAGCACGACCTTGATGGCACGCCTCAGCAAGACAGTAGCCCGGAAGCCCCCCGCGCCGCGGGATGAAAAACCCGGGGCGGGTCACCCGCACGAGGGGCGCCCGCCCCGGGCCCTATTGTACTAAACCCCGGGCGGCTACTGGCGGCTCATGATGCCGCCACGGTTCGCGCCGAACCAGTCGCGGCTGGTGTAGTCGGTCAGCGTCAGCGCCAGCAGGATGATGAGCCAG
>DASWNR010000423.1:0-4538 GCA_036399155.1 Pyrinomonadaceae bacterium | reverse complement strand
TGGCGAGGATGGTCTGAAAATATGACTCGTCCGAGAACATCACTTTCTTATAATGAGTAGCCAACTGAGGTTTCGTATCGTGGAAAGAAATTATGTACTCCGCCGCGCGTCTGTTAGCAGAAAACCATTGACTTCCCGCATGGCAGCGTAAGTTTTTCGAGAAGGGGAGGAAGAATCGTGTTAGAAGCGGATGCCAAATAAGTAACCTTCGCCTCCTCGGACGCGGCCGCCCAGTCAGAGAGGGTAACGGAATCCCTTTCGTGCAGTATCGGAGGAAGCAGGTTTTTTGCCACTCACGTTCAAACGCATTAGCCTTGATAAGTTCAAAGCGGATGTGGGCGTCATATGAACCGGCTTTTAGGTCGTGCAGAACTTGCGCCGATTGCTTTATCGGGTAATCAGCCCCGCTGAGCAAAATGAACCAGTCGGGGTTATTCGGTGCTTCATACATTTTCCGAAGCGCCCGTACCGTAGCCTCCACGATAGAGAACTGCGCCCACCCTGTTTCTAAGTGAGGCTGTACGAATGAAACATTCCCCGGAACAGAGGACAAGGGTAAAGCGCATTTTGAGAAATCGTGATGGCAAACAATCGGCGGGTTATCGAAGATGTGATTGAGTCTGGTGAGAAGCCTGATGATTTGGTCGGGCTTTCCGTGAGTGATCAAAATAAAGCCGACTGTCGGAGTCATGATTGCCCTTGTGTGTTTTGAGTAAATCCTTACACGCGAAGATGCTGTATGAACTACCGTATCTTGTCAACGCATGCCCGGCCCAAGTATGTAAGTGAAATTTATACTTTCGGCAACGGGCGGGAGTGCCGCGCGCAAAAATGTTCCCCTTTCGGGCGGGGCGTGGTAGACTCCGCGCGCTCCGGCGTAGTCAGGCGCGCCCCCGCGCGCCGCATTTAAAATTCAGAGGCTGTCCGAAATCCCCGCGTCCGCCCCGTCCGTCTGAGGGGCGCGGACGCTTCCTGCCGCCCGACACGGCGGCTAAAACTCACCGCTCCGAAAATAGATGAGGACTCCATGAGGTCTTTCAACTCGCGCCCCAGGCGCCTGCTCGTTCTGACGTTCGTCCTGCTCTTCGTCGCCGGCTCGCTCGGCCTGTCATTCGTCTCGAACTTCCGTCAAGCGCCCTCGCGCCCAGACGCACGCGCGGCCGCGGCCGCGCCAACACAGACGCTCGAAAGCTACGGCCGCATCCCTCTGAGCTTTGAGGCGAACGCGGGGCAGGCCGACGAGTCGGTCGACTTCCTCGCGCGCGGCGCGGGCTACGCGCTCTTTCTGAAGCCGTCGGAGGCGACGCTCGTCCTGTCTCGCCGTCAGGCGGGCGCGCCGCCGGAACGCTCCGGCGGGGACGCGCCGGTCGCGCCGGGAGATGCGAGGGCCGCGGCGGCTAATGCGCGCGAGGAGTCGAAGGTGCTGCGCATGACGCTAGTCGGTGCCGACGCGTCGGCTTCGGCCGAGGGCGCGGACGAGTTGGCGGGTAAGGTCAACTACCTCATCGGCGACGACACCGCGAAGTGGCGCACGGAGGTGCCGACCTTCGGGAGAGTTCGCTACTCGGAAGTCTACAAGGGCGTTGACCTCGTCTACTACGGCAACCAGCGTCAGCTCGAATACGACTTCGTCGTCGCGCCCGGCGCGGACCCTCGGGCGGTGAGCCTGCGTTTCGACGGCGCGGACAAGATAGAGGTGGACGCGGCCGGCGACCTTCTGCTGACGCTGGGCGAGAGCGTCGTGCGGCAGCCGAAGCCCTTCGTATATCAGGAGGTGGCGGGCGCGCGGCGCGCGGTCGAGGGCGGCTACGCGCTCGGCGCGGACGGGCGCGTCGGCTTCGCGCTCGGGGAGTACGACGCGGCGTTGCCGCTCGTCATCGACCCCGTCATCGTCTACTCGACCTACCTCGGCGGCAGCGGCATCGATCTCGCCAGAGCCATCGCTGTTGACCCGTCCGGCAACGCGGTCATCACGGGCTATACCCAGTCGTTGAATTTTCCGACGGCCAACGCCTTTCGGGCGACGTTTAACGGTACGGAGGGGTTTTTTGGCAACAGGGATGTCTTCGTCACCAAGATCAACGCGGCGGGCAACGCGCTCGTCTATTCGACCTACCTCGGCGGCACCGGCGGCGAGGAGGCCAGAGGCATCGCCGTCGATTCGTCGGGCAACGCTTACGTGGCGGGCTTCACCGACTCAGACAACTTTCCCATCGCCAACGCCGTGCAAGCTACAATGGGCGGCACTCAGGACGCCTTCGTGACGAAGCTCAACCCCACCGGCTCCGCGCTCGTTTACTCGACTTTCCTTGGTGGCGCGGGCGGCTTCGACGGCAGCAATAGCGCCGAGTTTGGCGAGGCTATCGCGGTTGATTCGTCGGGCAACGCCTACGTCACCGGCAGCACCTTCTCAAACAACTTCCCCCGGGTCAACGCCATTCAAGAGACATTCAAGGGCGGCTCCACCGACGCCTTCGTGACGAAGATCAACGCGGCGGGCGACGCGTTCGTCTACTCGACTTATCTCGGAGGCAATGGCGATGCTGCCATCAGCGGCGTCGGCGGGGAGAGCGGCAGGGCTATCGCGGCGGATTCCGCGGGAAACACTTACGTCACCGGAGAAACCAACTCCTCGACTGACTTCCCGCTGGCCAACGCCGTGCGAGGCACGTATGGCGGCGGCGGCAGCGACGCTTTCGTCGCCAAGATCGATGCGGCGGGCGACGCGCTCATCTATTCGACTTACCTCGGCGGCGTCGAGCAGGATTCTGGCGAAGGCATCAAGGCCGACGCGTCCGGCAACACATACGTCGCCGGGTTCACCGTGTCAAACAACTTCCCCGTGGCCAACGCCTTCCAAGGCACGTTCGGCGGCGTTCAGGACGCTTTCGTCACCAAGCTCAACCCCACCGGCTCCGCGCTCACCTATTCGACCTACTTCGGCGGCACGGGCGGCGAGATCGCCTTCGGCATGGCGGTTGACGCCTCCGGCAGCGTGTATCTCGCGGGAACCACCGGCTCATTTAACAGCCTTCCGACGGCCAACGCCATTCAGTGCACGCGCAACAGCGGCCAAGACCTCTTCATCACGAAGTTCAACGCGGCGGGTTCGGCGCTCGTTTACTCGACCTACCTCGGCGGCAGCGGAGATGACCGCGGCGAAGGCATCGCGCTCGACCCGTCGAACAACGCTTACGTCACCGGCGCAACCACTTCGACCGACTTCCCCACGGTCAACCCCATCCAGAGCGCGAACGGCGGCTCGCAGGACGCCTTCGTGACGAAGATCAGCGACACTGCGACGGGGCCGGCCTCTGCGCTCGCGTTCACGCAGACGGCCCCCGCGGTGCAGGAGGACATGACCTCGCTGACGCTCACCGTCCAGCGCACCGGCGACGCCTCGGGGCCGGTCACGGTCGATTACGCGACCACCAACGGCACGGCCTCCGAGCGCTCCGACTACACGACCGCCGTCGGCACCCTGCGCTTCGCGGCGGGCGAGACCGCGAAGACGATTGACATCCTCGTCAACGAGGACTCGTTCGCCGAAGGGAACGAGACCTTCACCGTCGCGCTCTCGAACGCGACGGGGGGCGCGACGCTCTCGTGCCTGACGGCGGTCGCCACCGTCCAGATTACCGACGACGGGACCGAGCCCGCGACCAACGTGATAGACGACCCGACCATCTTCACGGGGCAGCACTACCACGACTTCCTCAACCGGCAGTCCGACCCGACGGGGCTGACCTTCTGGGCGAACATGATCATCGCCTGCGGCGGGGACGCCGCCTGCATCGACCGCAGGCGCGCCAGCGTCTCGCAGGCGTTCTTCCTCTCCATCGAGTTCCAGACGACGGGCTACTTCGTCTTCCGCATCTACAAGGGCTCGTTCACGGACACGCCGGCGCGGCCGCGCGGGATGCCGCGCTACCGCGAGTTCCTGCGCGACCAGCAGGAGGTCGGGCGCGGCGTCATCGTCAACCAGGGCGACTGGCAGGCGCAGCTCAACGCGAACCAGCAGGAGTTCGCGCGCCGCTGGGTGCAGCGGGCGGATTTCCTGGCCGAGTTCCCGCTGAGCATGAGCGGCGACGCCTACGTCAACAAGCTCGCCGCCAACCTGGGCGTCACCCTGACGCCCGCCGAGTTCAACACCGCCATCGGGAGCTACAGCCAGACCGTCGAGGGGCGGGCCACGACGCTGCGCAACGTGGTCGAGTCGGGGTCGGTCTACAACCGGCAGTTCAACGCGGCCTTCGTGCTCAGCCAGTACATCGGCTACCTGCGACGCAACCCGAACGACGCGCCCGACACAGACTACACGGGCTTCGACTTCTGGCTGGCGAAGCTCGATTCCTTCAGCCTGCCGGGCGAGGACGTGCGCAACGAGCAGACCGCCATCAGCCGCGCGCAGCGCGCCGAGATGGTGCGCGCCTTCATCCTCTCCGCCGAATACCGCGGGCGCTTCGGCCAGCCCTAACGGGTTTCACTCGGGTGTAGCGCGCGAGGGATTTAACGCGGAGACGCGGCCTGATGACGTT